>JAXHMJ010000005.1:1638211-1965853 GCA_034521575.1 candidate division KSB1 bacterium | reverse complement strand
GTAAAGGCAAGTAAAACCGATGAATGCACAAATGAAAAATATATTTTTCAGCATATGGATTGTCCTGTATTGTCCTGTTGATCCGCCCGAATCCGGGAGATGATTTCTGCACTGTTATGGTGTTCTCCGGATGACGCGGTTCGGTTTACCATTCGGTTAAATCCGAGCGCCATCAGCAAACCGGCAAATGCGCCCAAAATACCGAACCTTTCATCAGGGCTTTGGCTGAATGTTTGTCCGACAAAATAACCGGCAATCATGGCAAGGATGGGGAAAATAAAAATCAAAAAAGAACTCGTGAGCACGAACCGGGGTTCAACCACAACCGTGACGTGATCACCCGGCTGTGCATCAATGCCGTTATGGGCCGTAAGGCGCATTTTTGATTCTCCGAACATGTGACAGGCGTTACAATGCTTGCATTGTTCACCCTGCTCGATTTCGACAACGGCTTCTCTTCCGTCACATTTAATTATTTTTCCGTGTTCCTGCATAATCCTCCAATGGGAATTTACTAAAATATTGTAAAAATTGAAACGAAATCTCACATAAAAAGGTTCCAATAGCAGCTGCAGAACATGTTTGTAAATTTTGCAAATCAACGCCGATATTCCAGCGTTGAAAAATTTAATGGCTATACGCATCGATTGAATTGCACCCCGGTTATTTTTTTGTATCTTGTATAATTTTTATTGACAATGGAGTTAAAAATTGAGACATTATAAAGAATCGGGGAATTGTCAAAAAAACAGCGATATAAATTAAATGACCCTGTCCCTGCTCTGTTTTTTCAAGGTTGTAAGGATTAAATCGAGAAACAAAATGTGTTATAGATAGGAACTTTTGAGCCGGTTCTGTAACTATTAACAAACAGCCGAGGTGATTGTGAAAAAAATATTATTTATACTCCTTGTCTTTACCGTAACCGTGTTTTCCAGTACAACGAAATTAGGCCCGAATTTAACACGCCAGTTATTATCTCCGGAGAAACCGACGCTTTTATCCAAAGTTTCCCCGGCTGCGCCTGAACGTGCCATTGTTACGTTGAAACACAAAGGAAACACTCCGAATAATTGGCCGGTCAAAGTGGTTGTCAGACGAGGACGCATTGCGGTGGTCGAGGGAACGGTTTCACAATTGGTTGAATTGGCAGGTGATCCGCTGGTTTCCTATATTGAAAAACCCTGGCCTGATTATGCCAAACTGAACGTCAGCACTGTTTCGGTCGGGGCCAATCTTGTTCGCAGTGATATGGATATTACAGGAAAAGGCGTGTTGGTGGGAATTATAGATTCCGGAATTGACTGGAAGCACCATGATTTCCGAAAACCCAACGGTATGACGCGTATCAAATATGTTCTTGATCTGAGTCAGCCCGGTTCTGTTTACGGAGCAAAGCTCATTACCGAGGATGATATTAACGCTGCGTTGAACGGTCAGCTGAATATCGGTCTCACAGATCGGGGCGGGCACGGTACGCATGTCGCCGGAATCGCTGCGGGCGATGGCAGTGACGGCCAGGGCTATGGATTGTATTGCGGCGTTGCTCCCGAGGCTGATCTGGTTATAGTCAAAGCGACGCGTGATGATGAAGGACGCACGTTTCAAACCGCTGATCAGATTATTGCGCTTGCCTTTATCGACAGTATTGCCACGGTGCTGGATCAACCCTATGTGACCAATCTCAGTCTTGGTGGTCACAGTGGCGCTCATGACGCCACCTCACCGGTTGAACAGGTTATTGATGAGACGGTGGGCAAAGAGGTCAATGGCAAAGTCATCGTGGTGTCCAGTGGAAACGAAGGCGATCAATCTATTCACGAAAATGTAGCGTGGGCCGACTGGCAGGATGATAAAAATACCCAGTTCAATGTGCCGGAATATACCCCGGAAGCAGGGAGTCAGAATGATTATGTGATTTTCAGCGGATGGTATGAGGACAAGGACAAGATCGGCGTCAAAGTCTACACACCGAACGGCTATGGAATCGGCCCGGTTCTTCCCGGACAAGTTTATGATGCAGAATCAGAAGACGGGTATCTCTATGTGTGGAACGGTTTTTACGATACCGGGGACGGAAGTTATGAACCGGGCACCAATTTGTTAAACGGCGACCGGGAGATTTATATTCAAATATCGGACGAGAATGCGGATACTCCCCCGGCAGCAGGCGAGTGGGAAATTGTATTTACCGGCAATGCCGGAGATGTGGACATCTGGTTATCATACAGCACGATGAACGCGGAGTTTAAAGACACACTTGATTATTCAATGCAGATTTCCGTGCCGGGAACAGCAAAAGATGCGATCACTGTGGGGTCTTTTATTTCAAAGCGTCGATGGGAAGATTTGGACGGTCACAGTTTGACCTGGGATGTGAATGATCAGTATGAAATCGGTCAGCTGGCCGCCTATTCAAGCGGCGGCCCGACTCGCGATGACCGCATCAAGCCGGAAATTGTGGCGCCGGGTCAGGTGATTGCAAGTAGCATGTCGGAATTCGCGCCGGCCGACGAACCGCAAAGTATTTTCTATTCCGGCAGTGATGATCTGCCCAATGCATGGGTGGCGCAGGACGGAATTCATGGTATATCCGGCGGCACCAGTATGGCAGCGCCGCATGTCACAGGCGCCGCGGCTCTGATTTTGCAAAGATACCCGGACGCCACGGCGACACAGGTACGCTCCATCATGACCCGTTCCGCACTGGTGGATGAACATGTCGGCGCTATCCCGGACAACAACTGGGGATGGGGCAAACTGGACGCGCTTCAGGCTGTGCAGGGTACGCCGAAACAGGAATCCATTGCTGAAGAAAAATACTTGTCTGCGTTTCCCAATCCTTTTATGAATCAGGCTCAAATTGAATTTCAGTTAACGGCCGTGGAAGAGCAGAAAACAACGATCAATATTTATAATGCCCTCGGGCAAAAGGTGCGGACCTTGTACGAACGGGACTTACCGACCGGACTTTATTCGCGCTACTGGGATGGCACCAATGATGCGAACAAACCGGTTGCTTCCGGAGTTTATTTTGTGGTTTTGAAATCCGGAAGTATTGAAAGTGTAAGAAAATTGTGCTTTTTAGGACATACAAAACAGTGAGGATGAATGATGAGCTCTTTTTTAAATGAAATACGCGACGGTTTTGAAAGTGTAATTGATAAAACCGAAGAATACGGAAAAATCGGCAAAATCAAAGTGGATGTGGCCGGGCTGAACCGGCAACTGGATAAATACTATGCAGATCTCGGCAAAGCCACCTTCGAAGCGGTTTCTGAAAAACAGGATGTGAATGAGAACGAACATATCCAGGATGTGATTGGCAAAATCAAAGAATGTCAGAATGATATCGCCAACAAACAGGCGGAAATCGCGGAAATAAAACGCGAAAAAGAACTGGAACGTGAAAAACGGGCCGAAGAACGACAAAAAGAAAAACAAGCCCGTGAAGACCAAAAGAAAACCACCCAAACACAATCCGGAGATGTTGAAGATGATTCCGACGCTTCGGATATTGAAGATGCTACCCTGGTAGATGAAGAAAAAGACGAGAAAAAATAAATCAAGTTGTCTGCTTCTTGTTGTGCTTTTATGCATCGGCACGATAATCTTTGCACAACCGAACCGCTTTGGTCATAATTATGAATTTCCGGATATTTTTTATTTTGATTCATTTTTTGAAACATCGCAGGAAATATCGATCGTTGCAGTAGGTGACTTGATGATGGGTTCCTGGATTGTGGATATTGTCGGCGAACAAACGGTCGACTATCCATTTTCTGGGACGGCAGGACTTGTCAAAAATGCAGATATTGCCGTTGCTAATCTGGAGGCTCCCTTTACATCTTCTGCTGATCGATATGAAGGGAAGACGTTTACGTTCAAGGTCCCCGGATATATGGCACCGGCTGTGAAGCGTGCCGGATTTGATGTGCTGAATCTCGCGAATAATCATATACTGGATTACGGTGAATCCGGCTTGAACGAAACGACCGGAATTCTGGACAGTCTTGGGTTGCATTACAGTGGTGCCGGGCAGTCCCGGACGGAAGCATGCAGTCCTGCTCTTGTCCGGGTGAAAAACCGGAAAATTGCTTTTTTCGGTTATTCCATGACCTATCCCAGTGCGTTTTGGGCCACGGATGAAAACTGCGGCACCTGTTACCCGATTTTGGAACGGATGCAAGCTGACATACGGTCTGCAAAGCAGATAGCGGATTGGGTTGTGGTCAGTTTTCATTGGGGACAGGAAAAAAATCCTGTTCCCCGGGATTATCAGATCCTGTATGCGCATAAAGCGATAGACAATGGCGCTGATCTCGTGCTGGGCCATCATCCGCACGTGATGCAGGGACTGGAATGGTACAAGAACAAGCTGATTGCCTATAGTCTGGGCAATTATGTGTTTGGCTCGTTCAGTAAAACCGCAACACAAAGCTTTATTTTAAAGGTTGTTTTTTCAAAAACAGCAAGTCTTTCGGCTGTTGTTTATCCGATTGATGTGGATAACAAACGGGTTCGATTTCAACCCCGACTGCTTTCCGGTAACCAACGAGAAGAGGTGGTTGATTCATTAAATGCGCTGTCTCGCAAGATGAATATGGGTCATGATATTATAGATAAACGGGGTGTATCGACGGGTTTAATAAACACTTTGATGGTAAAAAAAAGGTAAAACAATAACCTTAAAAAATGTGAGGGGGCTGTATGAGTATGATCGGAGAACCTGCGAGAGAAAGTTTTCTTTATTATCTCTGGCAGAATCGTTCATTTGAACATCATGATTTGCGGACTTTATGCGGCCGGCGGGTTGAGATTCTGGAAAAAGGCCGCCAAAATCATGATTCAGGACCGGATTTCTTAGATGCTCTGTTGAGGATTGATGGAGAACTAAAGCGCGGTGATGTCGAGATACACTCTGTTGCGGGGGATTGGTTTGCGCACCGTCATCATCAGGATCCGCGTTACAATTCCGTTCTGCTGCATGTGGTGACCATGGACTGCAAGCAAAATTTCGAGACTTTGTGTGAAAACGGTGGGACGGTTCCGATATTGAACCTGGACCATTATCTGGAACAGGCGGCGGAGGAACTTGAATCCTACACCGAATACAGACCGGAAAGCCGTTTCAGACGAGATTGTGTGTGCCCTGGCCGATAAAGACCCCATGACTATACAATGTGTTCTGGAGCAAATGGGGCGTAAACAACTGGTTCTCAAAGTTGCCAGGATGCTTGAAAAGCGCGAAATCCTCTCCTGGGATCAGTTGTTATTTGCGAATATCTGCCAAGCGCTGGGGTATTCTAAAAATCAAATTTCCTTCCAAAGATTAGCTTGTAATGTGCCCATCAGAGAAAATTTCGGGACTACATCTGGAATGATGCCGCCAAAGGTGGGACTGTTGAAATGCGAAGCCGTGTTGTTCGGGGCGGCCGGATTTTTCGGCGAGGAAAGTAATTTAATTCAGCCGGAAGACCCCTATGTAAAAGAAACTTGTCGAGTTGTGGAATATGTGTCCCTATCGGGATAAAGTAGAGGTTCTTCATCCCAAAGAGTGGCGGTTTTTCCGATTGCGGCCCAATAATTTCCCAACCCGGTCGAATTGCGGCTGCGGCCAGTCTGGCTCAAAATTTTATGCGTGACGGTTTTGTTTCGACACTGATCAGTCTTTTTGCGCAGGAAAAACGCCGTCCCCGCTTGATGATATCCGAGTTGGAGCGACTGTTCCAGATCAAAGCATCGGTTTTCTGGGAGAATCATTTTTCCTTCAGATCCGTTGCCCCTCCTAATCTCGGCGTTACATTTCTGATTGGACGGAAGCGTGCCCGTGATATTATTTTGAATATTATTTTACCCGGATTGATTGCTTATGCCCGTGAGACCGACGATCGTCGGCTCAAGAGCGCTGTGCGGATGTGTATCTGCAATATCCGCTGTCCGGTGAAAACGAAATCACCCGCACGATGCGGCTTCGTCTGTTCGGCGATCAAAAAGGCGGGCGTCAGTGTGTGGACCGGGGATGTGTCCAGCAGGGTTTGATTTACCTCAAAACACGTCTCTGTACCCCCCAATATTGTAACCACTGTCTCGACGGCTTGTACTCTCAATAGACGGCTGCACAACAATCCACACCCTGTTTCGTACCTTTTCGCTGTGAAACCTGCCAAGGAAAAGGGCATCTCAAGAATCTGCCTTTTTGTTGACTTTTACGGATAAAATTGTTATAATGTCCAGTTTTAGTATGAATGCGAATAGTGACTCGGAAAGGGTTTGAACACGAATTCAGAAGAGATCGAAAAATCTGCGTTAGGAAAATTGTACCTGGTCAGCACGCCCATTGGTAATCTGGAAGATATCTCATATCGGGCGGTTTCGGTATTAAACTCTGTCGATCATATTTTGGCCGAAGATACGCGCAAAAGCAAGATACTGCTGTCCCATTATAAGATAGCAACCGCGTGTTCCAGCTATCACGATCATAACAAGACAAAGGTTACACCCGTTTTGGTGGAGCGGCTTGTGGGGGGAGAGGATATGGCTCTCATTACGGACGCAGGCACTCCGGGGATTTCCGATCCCGCTTTTTTTCTGGTTCGGGAAGCATTGAAACAAAATGTTCAAATTCACGCGATCCCCGGACCCACCGCACTGATTTCGGCGCTGGTTGTTTCCGGATTGCCCACGGATCGATTTGTGTTCGAAGGATTTTTGCCGGTGAAAAAGGGCCGCAAAAAAAGGCTCGAGGCGCTGATTCATGAGCCCGAACTATTATTTTTTACGAATCCCCCTATCGTATTCTAAAGACCCTGTCTGATTTGTATCAGATGTTGGGCAACCGCCGCGTTGTCATTGCACGTGAGTTGACCAAGAAATTTGAAACCATTATCTATGATGATCTTGAGCATGTCACGCAATCACCTGAAAACATTGTGTTAAAAGGAGAGTTTGTGATCGTGCTGGAGGGATTAACCCGCAATTTAAAAGCCGGGAGTGTTGCATGAAAAAGTCGGACTATCGAGAGCGATTTATCAATGCCGTGCGCGGACTTTTTAATCCGGTGATCCATTTTTTGTTCGTTTTGATCTGAATCCGAATTGGTTTACCACACTTTCTTTGATATTATGCATGCTCGCATCGGTTTATTTTGCCCGGGGCAGTCTGCGTTCCGCGGCCCTGCTGCTGATGATCGGAGGGCTCTTTGATATGATTGACGGACAGGTGGCGCGGGCATCAAATCGAGTGACGCGTTTTGGCGCATTGTATGATTCAACTCTGGATCGGTTTTCGGAAATTTTTATTTTTATCGGGATATCCATTCATATCATTTCGACCGATGTTCTGCCGTATTTGAGTTTGGGGATCAAAGCATCTGTCCTTATGCTTGCTCTCTCCGGTTCACTGATGGTGAGTTACGTGCGTGCCCGGGCGGAAAGCCTGGACTTTGAATGCAAAAAAGGTCTGTTGCAGAGGCCCGAACGCTTTGTTCTGTTGATCCTTGCTTCATTGATTTCCGGTCATATGTTGATTGCGGTCCTGGTGTTTCTGGCCGTTTTCACCCATATTACCGCTGTTCAAAGACTGATTTATGTGTTTCAGCATGAAAACTCGCGCAAATGGGAAAACATCGAAAACCCCGGTCATGAATAAAGTGTGTGTGCTTTTTTATAGATGGATTGATACAGAATGGAGAAAGGAGAAATTGTGAGCGTAGAAATTAAAAAACCCACCGGAAAATTGGGGGTACTACTTCCGGGTTTGGGAGCAGTGGGAACGACATTTATTGCCGGCACTGAACTGGTCCGAAAGGGCCATGCCAAACCCATTGGGTCTTTGACGCAAATGGGAACCATACGTCTTGGAAAACGCACTGAAGACCGGGTTCCCAAGATCAAAGAGTTTGTGCCTCTCGCCGATTTGCATGATTTGGTGTTCGGGGGATGGGATATTTTTCCGGACAATGTCTACGAATCAGCAAAGCATGCCAGTGTCCTGTCTGATACGGATCTGGAAAAAGTTAAACCCGAACTTGAGAAAATCCATCCCATGCCGGCTGTGTTTGAACCACGCTATGTCAAACGTTTGGACGGTCCCAATAAAAAGACCGGCGACACTAAAATGCATTTTGCCGAGCAGCTTATGCAGGATATGCAAACCTTTAAAACGGAAAATCATGTGGATCGGCTGGTTGTGATTTGGTGCGGCAGCACCGAAACCTATCTCGAATATTCCAGTGTATGGGAAAGCATAGAATCCTTTGAAGAAGGACTGAAAAACAATGATGAAAGCATTTCCAGCAGTATGATCTATGCTTATGCGGCGATCAAATCCGGTGTGCCCTATGTAAACGGCGCACCGCATATGACCACGGATATCCCGGCCCTCTTGCAGCTTGCCAAACAAAATAACGTGCCCGTTGCCGGTAAGGATTTTAAAACCGGTCAAACGTTTATGAAAACCCTTCTTGCGCCCGGCTTTAAAGCCCGGCAATTGGGGGTGCGCGGCTGGTTTTCCACCAATATTCTCGGCAACCGGGATGGTGAAGTGCTGGATGAACCCCTGTCGTTCCGCTCCAAAGAGGTGACCAAGCTGTCTGCGCTTGAATATATTTTCCAACCGGATAAAAATCCCGACCTTTATGGTAACCTTTATCACAAAGTGCGTATTAATTATTATCCACCCAGCGGTGACAATAAAGAAGGCTGGGATAATATCGATATTTTCGGATGGTGCGGATATCCCATGCAGGTCAAGGTCAATTTTTTGTGCCGGGACAGCATTCTGGCCGCCCCTCTGGTTTTGGATTTGGCTCTTTTTATTGATCTGGCGCAGCGCGCCGGGTATTCCGGTATTCAGGAATGGATGTCATTTTACTGTAAAAGCCCGATGGTCGCAGAAGGTCTTTATCCCGAACATGATATTTTCATCCAATTGATGAAGCTGAAAAACACGCTGCGTCATTTCATGGGAGAGGATTTGATTACCCATTTGGGCCTGGACTATTACGAATAATCTCCGGGTATGAATAGCCTTGAAAAAGTCCGCTTTTAGATCTTTTATCAAAACATCGTTGCCTGCTGCAGCGGATCTCTCCTCGCAGACGATCATGTGGACGATCGAAGCGATCCTCATCGGCAAGTTGTCTGCTGCAGCGCTGGCCGGGCACGGTATGGCCATTCAGGTGGTGGTGGTCTTTTTTGCCGTCTTGCTGACGTTTGTGGTCGGCGCCGGGCTGATCATCAATCATTACCTCGGTGCAAGCAACAGACACGAGGCGAATCATATATTTGGTCAGGCAATGATCATGGGAATCATACTCGCCTGCTGCATATGCCTGATCTGGCGCTTTGGCGCCGTGCATTTGTTCAAGCTGATCAAGGAAGGAAGTTCGTCCTCAGCTCAGGCTGCGGGCGAATCTTATCTGAGAACCCTCTCTTATTTTCCCTTTATTATGATTAATTTTGTGGCAACGGGCATTATCCGGGCCACCGGTGATACCCGGCATTCCATGACCGTCAATCTTCTCATCAACAGTTTAAATGTCTGTCTGTCACCCTGTTTGATATTCGGATTGTTTTTTTTTCCAAAACTTGGTGTCCCGGGGGCCGCTCTGGCTGCCGGAATTTCACATACTTTGGGATTTATCCTCTCTTTTTATTATTTAAGAAGCGGCAACGTCTCTGTCCGTCTTTGTTTTTCAGAACTGTCCCGTCCCCGCCTAAAGAGCTTTAAATATTTATTCCTTAAAGGATTTCCAACCACGATGGAGCAGGCAGGATGGGCCTTTGGTCAGCTGGTGGTCATGGGATACGTTGGAAGTATGGGGGTGGTTTATCTCAGTACGCATACGATTTTTATGCGTGTGCAAAATATATTATCCATGTTTTATATGGGATTCAGTCTGGCGGCAATGAGTTATATGGGTAAACATCTCGGCGCCAAAGATCGCGAGCTTGCGGAAAATGCAGCGCATGCGGCGCATCGTGCGATGGTGCTGTTTATCATGGTCATCGTTGCTGTCATGCTGCTGTCTTCCCGTTTTGTCATTAAAATATTCACTACAAATCCTGAAACCGTGGCGTTGGGGTCCGGTGTCATCTTTGTATTTGCCCTGGCACAAATCCCAAAGGCTATGAATAATGTGATCAGCGGCAATCTCCGCGGTGCGGATGAACTGCACTGGTTGATGTATACCGTAATGGCTTTTGTCCTTGTGTTTGAGATTGGTTTCAATTATATTGCAGCATTCGTATTCGGCTGGGGACTTTGGGGTGTGTGGTCCATACAGACAGTGGATGAATCGATACGCGTGGGTTTGAATTATTTACGTTTCCTGAAAGGGTCATGGAGGAAAAGCGCATCCGAATGACACAGACAAAAGAAAAAAACGGGATCTTTATCACGTTTGAGGGTATAGACGGCAGCGGCAAGAGCACACAGGCGGCCAAATTTTCCGACGCGCTGATAAATTCGGGAATTGAAAGTGTTGTGGTGCGAGACCCCGGTGGACCCCGGGTTTCCGAGTCCATTCGCAAGGTACTGCTGGACGCGGCGAATAGCGGCATGTCGTCAATCACAGAACTGCTTCTGTACGAAGCGGCGCGCGCTCAGCTGGTTGAGGAAACGATAAAACCTGCCTTGGCCGATGGCCGGTTTGTCATTTGTGACCGATTTTATGATTCCACCACGGCGTACCAGGGATATGCCCGTCAACTTGACCTGGATATTGTCGAACACGCCAACCAAATCGGTTCCTGCGGTCTGGTGCCGGACTATACTTTTTATATCGATATGAAACCCGACAAGGCTCTTGACCGTTTAACACGTTCCAAAACGAAACAGGATCGGATGGAAGCAGAAGGAATACGGTTTCAAACCCGGGTGAGGCTGGGTTATCTGGATATCGCAAAACAATATCCGGATCGCTTTATGGTTGTAAATGGAGATAACTCTGTTGAAACTGTTCACAAGGAAATAATAAACGCCTGGAAATATGTTTATGAAGATAAAAAAAGATGAAAAGGTAAAATTGATGAGACAATATGGCATCAAATTATTGGTTTTGTTTCTGCTGTTGACGAGTTGGTCAACAGTCTTGATGTGTCAGGACAAACGGGATCTGTATTCGGATACTCGCGAAAACATTCATCTCTATGGTGAAGTTTATAAAAAAGTGGTAGGCTCATATGTCGAACCGGTTGATCCGGAAGCATTTATGCGGGCCGGAATTGATGGTATGATGAACGCCCTGGACCCATACACGATTTATCTGAAAAAGGAAGCCCAGGAAAATATTGAACTGATGACAAAAGGCAAATATTATGGAGTCGGTATGCGCATTACAGTGCGCAACGGTTGGCCCACCTGTGCTGAACAGCCGTTTCCCAACAGTCCGGCTCAAAAGGCGAGCATTCGGGAAGGCGATAAAATAATCGAGATTGACGGGGAATCAACAAAAAATTTGTCGTTGACGGAAACCGCCTCGCGGCTGCGTGGTGAAGAAAAAGGCTCCAAAGTCCGGATCAAGATTCGCCGTGTTGGAGTGGAAGAGCCGATTTCCATCACATTGATTCGCGATGAGATTGTCATATCCGTGATTCAGTACAAAGGAATGGTAGAACCCGGAATCGGTCTGATTAATGTGAATGTGTTTAACCGCGGAGCCGGAGAACAGGTGAAAACCGCGCTGGAAGAGCTGCTGGATCAGGGAATGGAAAGTCTGATTCTGGACCTGCGGGGCAATCCGGGCGGATTGCTCGATGTGGCTGTTAATGTGCTGAGCAATTTTTTCGATGATAATACCATGGTTGTATATACCAAAGGACGCAATCAGCGAACGGATCAGGAATACCGCACAGAGGGTATTCCGATATTCGCCAATAAACCGCTGATTGTTCTGGTGGATCAATATTCTGCGTCCGCCTCTGAAATCGTTTCCGGGGCTATACAGGACTTGGACCGGGGTGTGGTCATCGGTCATGAAACCTTTGGAAAAGGCCTGGTGCAGAACGTGATCCCTCTGGACCGCAAAGGCAGACATCAGCTGAAAATGACCACGGCAAAATACTACCTTCCCAGCGGACGGCTGATCCAGCGTTCTGATGTCTTTAAACGCAACGGCGAATCGGTATTGCTTGATCCCGTGCAAGAAGATTCGATCCGGCCTGTATATACCACGGAAAACGGCAGACAGGTATATGGTGGCGGCGGGATACGTCCGGATATAGAGATCGACAATGAAAAACTGTCCCGCTATGTGTCCATGCTGCGGTTTCATTCTCTGTTTTTTAATTTTAGTCTTCGTTATGCCGCCGATCACAACCCGACGGAAAAGGACTTTACTGTTGATAAGGATATGCTGGACACATTTTTCACCTTTGTGGATACCAGTGATTTTGAATACAGTCCGGAGGGAATGGCTGAACTGGACAGTCTGGAAACCATAGCCAGGAGGAACGGTTTCTATGAGCAATTTGAACCTCAGATTGAAATCCTCCGGGACAAGTTTCAATCTGTTGAAAGTAAAGAACGCAGCGAATCGATAAATGACATCAAGTTTATGATCAAGCAGGAGCTGGCTGCAAAATGGTTCGGGAATGACGCGTCTTATGTCACGCGATTTGAGCGCGACGAGGTGATCAAAAAAGCGATCGATATTCTGAAAAATGAGCAAGAGTACCAGAATCAAATAAAATTGAATATTGAGAATTGATTTAGTCTGAAAAAATGATTATCTTATACACTATACTGTCTCTTCCGGTCTTTGCCCCTTACCCGAATATGATATGAATACAGCATGTGGACATGAATACTATAAAAGGTCGGGTGCATAACGGCAATTACAGTATGGATGGCGGTAAGTTACATAAATATTAAACTAAAAAATAATAGGAGTTGTTGAATGTCTCAAAAATATGTGTACAAATTTGGTGATGGAAAAGCTGAAGGCTCAACCGAGATGAAAAATCTGTTGGGCGGCAAAGGCGCCAATCTTGCCGAGATGAATCGAATTGGTATTCCTGTGCCTGCCGGTTTTACCATAACAACTGAGGCCTGTACCCAATGGACTCAGAAAGGTCCTGAAAAAACTGCAAAGCTGATTAAAGATGAAGTTGAAGACGGCGTCAAACATATCGAATCCGTCATGGGCTTGAAATTCGGTGATCGGGAAGACCCTCTGCTTCTTTCTGTTCGTTCCGGCGCCCGCGTTTCCATGCCGGGTATGATGGACACGGTTTTGAATCTGGGAATCAATGATGATGCGGTTGTCGGTTTGACAAAAAAGTCCGGTAATGAACGCTTTGCCTGGGATTCCTACCGTCGTTTCGTACAGATGTACGGTGATGTGGTGATGGGCATGAAGCCGGAAAGCAAAGAGGATATTGATCCTTTTGAAGAAATTATCGAAAATATGAAAGAGAAAAAAGGCGTTGAACTGGACACCCAGCTAAAAGTGGATGATCTTAAAGATCTGGTTAAAGAGTTCAAGGCGGCTGTAAAACGCGTAACCGGCCAGGATTTTCCGACCGATCCGTGGGAACAGCTTTGGGGCGCTATCGGCGCTGTGTTTGGGTCCTGGCAGAATGAACGAGCCATTGTTTACCGCAGACTGAACGGCATCCCCGGCGATTGGGGAACGGCTGTGAATGTGCAGTCCATGGTTTTCGGTAATATGGGCGACAGTTCTGCAACCGGTGTTGCCTTTACCCGTGACGCCGCCACCGGCGAAGATGTGTTTAACGGCGAATACCTGATCAATGCTCAGGGCGAAGATGTGGTGGCCGGTGTGCGTACGCCGCAGGAAATTACTCTGGAAGGCTCGAAAAAATGGGCCGAGCGCGCTGAAATTTCCGAGCAGGAGCGCAAAGAAAAATACCCGTCACTGGAAGAAACCATGCCGAAAGTTTACAAACAGCTGCGTGATGTTGAAGAAAAGCTGGAAAATCACTATAAAGACATGCAGGACCTGGAATTTACCATTCAGGAAGGTAAATTGTGGCTGTTGCAGACCCGTAACGGCAAGCGAACCGGTGCTGCCATGGTTCGAATGGCCATTGAAATGATGGAACAGGGTTTTATCGACGAAAAAACCGCTCTCATGCGCGTCGCTCCCAACCGTCTGGATGAACTCCTGCACCCGATTTTTGATATGGATCAATATAAAAATTCCACTGTGATCGGAAAAGGTCTGCCGGCATCTCCCGGCGCTGCAACCGGCCGTGTGGTCTTTTTCGCCGATGAAGCCGTGGAATGGAAAGCAAAAGACGAAGAGGTAATTCTGGTCCGTATTGAAACCTCTCCCGAAGATCTCGCCGGTATGGATGCGGCCAATGGTATCCTGACCGCACGCGGCGGTATGACCTCTCACGCCGCTGTTGTGGCCCGCGGTATGGGAAAATGCTGTGTCTCCGGTGCCGGGGCTGTTAAAATCAATTATAGAAAACGCGAATTCGAAGCAGAAGGCAAAACCTTTAAAGAAGGCGACTGGATTTCATTGAACGGAACCACCGGTGAAGTTCTGGAAGGTAAAGTGGCCACAAAAGAACCCGAGGTTTCAGGTACGTTTGCCAAACTCATGGAACTGACCGAGAAATTCACGAAAATGCATGTGCGGACCAATGCGGATACGCCGCATGATTCCAAAGTTGCACGTGATTTCGGCGCCAAAGGTATCGGCCTATGCCGGACCGAGCATATGTTCTTTGAAGGCGACCGCATCAAAGCCATGCGCGAGATGATTCTGTCTGAAGACGAAAAAGGCCGCCGTAAAGGCCTGGAAAAGCTTCTGCCTTATCAGCGCGAAGACTTTGAGGGTATCTTTGAAGCGATGGACGGACTGCCGGTGACGGTACGTCTGCTGGATCCGCCTCTGCACGAATTTGTGCCGCATGAAGAGAAAAATCAGGCTGATATGGCCAAAGAGATGGGCGTGTCTCCGGAAAAAGTTAAAGCCAAAGTCGATGAACTGGCTGAATTCAATCCGATGCTGGGTCACCGCGGTTGTCGTCTGGGCAACACCTATCCGGAAATCACAGAAATGCAGGCGCGCGCCATTATTGAAGCGGCGCTCAACTGTAAAGATAAAGGCATTGATGCCAAACCCGAAATTATGGTGCCGCTGATTGGAACCAAGGCAGAACTGGACTTGCAGAAGGATATTATTACCAAAACTGCAGACAAGGTGTTTGAGGAACGCGGTAAAAAAATCGACTATATGGTTGGAACCATGATCGAGATTCCGCGCGCTGCTCTGACAGCCGATAAAGTTGCGGAAAGCGCTGAATTCTTTTCCTTTGGTACCAATGATCTGACCCAGATGACCTTTGGTTACAGCCGCGATGATGCCGGTAAATTCCTGCCGGTTTACCTGGACAAAAATCTTCTCAAGGAAGATCCCTTCCAGGTATTGGATCAGGAAGGTGTGGGACAGCTGGTTGAGTTGGGAACCCAGCGCGGCCGCAGCACCCGCCCCGACCTCAAGGTCGGAATCTGTGGTGAGCACGGCGGTGAACCTCAATCCGTCAAGTTCTGCGCCAAAGTTGGTATGAACTATGTATCCTGTTCTCCGTTCCGCGTGCCGATCGCGCGACTGGCCGCTGCTCAGGCTGCTCTTGAACAGGAATAAAACTTTCCCACCCCTAAATCAAAAAAGCGTCCGAACCGTATGGCCGGACGCTTTTTTTTATATCCCTTTGAAATACTCAACTTTTAACAGGAGACCGTTTATGTCTACAAAAGATAATCTCAAGGAAGCGTTTGCAGGTGAAAGTCAAGCCAACCGGATGTATCTGGCCTTTGCAGCCAGGGCTGAAAAAGACGGACTGCATCAGGTGGCCAAACTGTTTCGGGCCGCTGCCGAGGCTGAAACCGTGCATGCATTGGCTCATTTTCGCGTGATGGAAGGGATCAATGATACGATTGAAAATCTCAAGGCCGCCATCGAAGGTGAAGGCTATGAGTTTCAAACCATGTATCCTGATTTTGTAGAGCAGGCCAAACAGGACGGGGAGAAAAAGGCACAAAAGTCTTTTGAGTTTGCCATGGCTGTTGAAAAAATACATCATGATCTGTATTCCAAAGCTCTTGAGGCCGTGGAAAACGGACAGGATATGCCGGAAACGCCGGTTTATGTTTGTCCGGTCTGCGGCAATACAGTCGAAGGCGATGTGCCGGATTCCTGTCCGATTTGTAATGTGCCGGGCAGCAAATTTAAAGAGATTTAACTGTTTTCTTTGCCTTTTAGCAGATTCAGTATAGCATCCCGATGCGGCGCTGACGGCTGCGCTCCAAGCTGGGTCACAGAAAGCGCAGCCGCTGCATTGGCGAATTTGATTGCATTCTGCAGCGGTTGTTTTTCTGCAAGACCCACTGCAAGCGCCCCGTTAAACACATCTCCCGCAGCTGTGGTATCGACGGCCTTGACTGAAAAACCGGGAATGTGTTCACCTGTGTTCTGATCGGATATATAAACACCTTTCTTCCCGAGCGTAATAATAACCGTGCCGATGCCTTTGGCGTGCAGAATGTCCGCAGCTTTTTGCGCCGAATCATTGTCCTGCACCTCGATTCCGGTCAACAGCCGGGTCTCACTTTCATTCGGCGTGATGATATCCACAGTGTTCAGCAACTCATCGGACAGCGGCTGCGCCGGAGCCGGATTCAGAATGGTTGTCAGGTTGTATTTGAGCGCAAGCTCCGCGGCAGCCTGTATGGTCTGCAACGGAATCTCCAGCTGCATGACCAGTATGTCCGCCGATTCAAGACTTGCTTCGGCCTTTTTGATAACATCCGGCTGGAGCCGGGCGTTTGCGCCGGATGCCACTGCAATGCTGTTTTCCCCGCTGTCCGAAACAAAGATTTCCGCCACACCGGAAGGCGCCTCAGGGTCTCTGCTGACGCCTGCTGTGTCGATGTGATCCGCTTTCAAGCCCTCCAGCGCTTTGTCTCCAAACATATCCCGGCCCAGTTTGGCAACAAACGCCACGTTTCCACCGGCACGCGCTGCCGCAACCGCCTGGTTTGCGCCTTTGCCGCCGGCTGCGGTTGAGAATCGCCCCCCCCAGTACGGTTTCACCGGGTGCGGGAATGTGAGGGACCTTGATGATCATATCCGTGTTTGAACTTCCGATGACCACAATATTTGTTTGCTGATTGTTCAAAAAAATCTCCTTTTGTTGTTTGTCACGCGACACGCGCCCAGATGATCAATCCCAGTCCCACAAAGAAAAAGATAAACATCAATGTGATGAGAGGAGTGGTGCCTTTGGGCGCGTTTTTGAATTCTTTCCAGATAAATACACCCCACAACGCGGCGATCATGGTGGCGCCCTGCCCCAATCCGTAGGAAATGGCATAACCGGCTTCCCCTGCTGCAATGATGCTGAATGACATGCCGATACTCCAGATGATACCGCCCAAAATGCCGATCAAATGTAAGCGCGGATTTCCTTTTTTAAAATAATCGCGGTAACTTACCGGTTCGCCGGACACGGGTTTGCGCATGAGAATGGTGTTCCAGAGAAAATTGGACAGCAGTAGTCCCACTGCAAATACGACCACAGCAGTGTAAGGTGTCATTTTACCGGCCTGGGGGTGTAAAAAGTTTTCCGACATGGATGCAGCCACAAAACGGTAGAAAAATCCCATCGCCACACCGCCGATGACGGAAAAAAGCAGTCCTTTGGCCGTGCTTTGCTGTCTGCCGCTGGATAAACGTTTGTAGGCGATCGAATCCAGTACAATCGCCAGCACGACAAATCCAACACCGCCGAACAACACAACCGGATTTCCGACAGGTACCGCCAGATAGTTGGAAATCACGCCGATCACCAGCGCCAAGCCAATGCCCACCGGAAAGGCGACGGCCATACCGGCAATGTCGATGGCCACAACAATCAGAATATTGGCAAAATTGAATACAACTCCGCCCAAAAAGGCTGATCCGAGCGCAGAGGCATCCGCCTGAGCCAGGTCCGGAAGAAAGCTGCGTCCCAGTGAACCGAGACTTCCGAGTGTAAACGCGAAAACCAGGGATAATAACAGCACGCCCAGTGCATAATCCCAGTAAAACAACTGAAATTTCCATTCTTTGCTGGCAAGCTTCTGAGTGTTGGCCCAGGACCCCCAGCACAGCATTGTCACAAAACACATGACAACGGCAACAGCATACGATTGTACGACGACCATAAACTCTCCTTGTTAAAGTGTTGGTGTAAACGGTTGATTATCGAGTCCAATTATATCATCTGTTTGAGTGAATTCATAAATATACATGTCTTTACATGCTTTTCGTCGTGATGGTTTTGAAATATTACTTTCTAGAGGGATTGGTTGATCCTTTTTACAGAGTCGCGAACAATCATTTTTGTGGATAATGTGATATTTTTATTGAATTCCAGTTTGGTGTTGCTGATTTGTCTGAACAGAATCTTGACGGCAATTTGACCGATTTCCATATTTTGCTGCGCCACCGTGGTCATGGGCGTTTTAAGGAGATTGGAATAAGGCTGTTCATCGAATGATATCATGGATATATCATCCGGCACATAAAGTCCTTTTTCCGCCAAAGCTTTCAAAGCCCCCAATGATATCAGGTTGCTGGCTGCGAATACAGCGGTGGGACGTGGATGATGGCGGGCGAGTATTTTCATCTCCAGATAGCCGTTTTCTTCACCGAAACTGTCGCCCACGATTAAGGTATCGTTAAATGGCAAATCTGACGCCTGCAGGGCGTCCCGGTAACCGCGCAAGCGGTCTATGTTGGGAGTGGTATCGGGAATTCCCTGGATAAAGGCAATGTGGCGATGACCGGCCTTGATCAGGTACTGGACCGCATGGTACGCACCCTTGTAATTGTCTGATCCCACAAACGGAACGTCCGTGTTCGGAAAATACCGATCAACGATCACAACGGGTGTGCCGCCATGATGGATTTGTTCAATTGCACCGCCCTGCAATCCGACCGGAGCAATGATCATACCGTCCACTTTTCTCTGTTCCAGCAGGGACAAGGAAGCGTATTCCGTCTCCATATCCTCCTGTGAATCGCATAAAATGATCGAGTATTTATATTTTCGGGCTTCCTGCTCCACACTTTTGGCAATGCTTGCAAAAAAGGGATTGGAAATATCAGGAATCACCAAACCAATTGTCTGAGTTTTTTGCATTTTGAGTCCGCGCGCCATCGGATTGGGAATGAAATGCAACTCACGCGCTTTGCTGAAAACAAGCTCGCGTGTTGTCTTACTGATGCGGTATTGATCGGCTTTGTGATTCAATACCCGCGACACCGTGGTGGGCGAAACGCCCAGGTCACTGGCAATGGTTTGTAGTGTGGTTGGTTTTTTCATAAGTAGAACAATGTGGCGCAAACGTTTGCGCTAATATGCGAAAAAAAATGATATTGTCAAGGAAAGAATCTGGGGCTGTATCAAAAGTGAATGGATTGGGCCATTTTCTAAAAAATAGTACAAGCGCAGCAGAGTCTGCGGCGGTTCTGAGATGTGCAGTTTGACCAATGGATCAATATCCTTCCGGGTTTGCGGATATATTTCGTAAACCGGATAGTCGACCAGGCGCGGACACCAATAGTCGATAAAATCGTGGATTTCGTTTGCGGTAAACCCATTGGCCGTCAAATTCTGCCTGAAAAAAGCATCAAGATCGCTCTGTTCCACCGTCCAGCCGCTGTGCGTTTGCAAGCGGTTGGGAATGCTGCATTCATAGAAGAGAAACCCGTAGGTTTGATCATGGATATGGGTTTGGTCACGATTCATCATCCACTGCGAAAGAATCGGCAAGGTCCCGCATAAATGCCTTTGATTTATCAGTTTTTTGTTTATCTCGCTGACTCTCAGCCGATTGCACGGATTTGCTGTACTCGAAGTTCAGACCGCCGTCAGTTACGACCGGTCATGCTGAATTTACAGACGTTGCGACTCAACTGGACGGACGCCAGGCAGACACGCCGAAATAAGCAGCGACAATGACGGTCAGAAAGCCTTCCAGCCAGATGAACAGCGACGCGTTTTCTTTAAAGCAGGTCAGGATATCGGAACCGGTCAGGCCGTCGATGAACGCGGCCATGAAAACCAGGACCAGTGAAGCGAGCAGCGTCATCAGGGCCAGATACGCCATGCGCCGTCTGTTTTTGAACCGCTGTTTTGAATATTCGATCAGGTTGGTCTTGTCCGCATCGGACAGGGTGTCGCTTTCAGCGATCTCGATCATAATGCGCAGCGGATCGCGGCTGGATTCCGGAACGGTTTTGTCCATTACCGGCACAACGGATGTTGCCATATGTACGCCCTCCCGTGTTGTTTTATACATATCGGCGATGCCGGCTGCACCGCCCTGGATTGAAAATACACATTTGACAGACAGGATGCAAGCGGAAAGTAGACTCGGGCCTAACGATGTGGTGAAACCGCATATGCTGTTGACCGGACTGCGGCACCTATGCCCCGCTCAGAGGGTCGACATATATATTACTCACCGGGCACTCGAACGAAAAGCCGGATTGGTTTAGCTTTTACTGTTTAAAAAATTAATCCTTTGTTTTTATAATTTCAAGCTTGGATCGCGTGCCCCCTGGACATCCTTTGCCGTTCTCGCTGAAAGTTGTACTATGAGATTGGATTTTGTGAAAGCGTTTGGATGCTTTTTTTATGAGCCCTGAAAGGGCGATATCGGCCAGCCTTGCATTTCAAAAGTTGAGCAATATATTTCGGAGATATTGGGATAAACATAGGTTTGTATCAGGGGGGATTGGCAAAACGGTTATGGGGTTTTTTCGACCCATCCGTCTAAGATTATGGTTCCGTATTAAAGACGGCAGTGCCTCTTTCATTTTTGCAGCTGTTGCAATAAATCTTGTTTTTGCTGTTATTTTTTTTATATTGCTATCAAAGATAGGCGGGTTTGTGAACAAATCATTTTTGTATAGATGTGAATAACGAATCCGCCCTACCAAACCCATTATAACTGATTTTATGATTGAACTTTATATCAAATTTCCCGGCTGGCTGATCGATGCGGTCAAATCCCGCACCTCGTTTCCGGATGATCCGGCGCGCATGGGCTTTGTTGTTGATTTGGCGCGTCAGAATGTCGAGCAGGGCAGCGGCGGACCCTTTGGCGCCGCGGTGTTTGACTGTGAATCCGGAGAGCTGGTTTCAGCCGGAGTGAATCTGGTGACACGCTCGAATTTATCCGTGTGCCATGCCGAGATACTGGCGTTGTCCGCGGCGCAGCGCCGGTTGCGGCAGTACTGATCTGAGCCGGCACAGCGGACGGCTGGTGCTGTATTCCAGCGCCGAACCCTGTCTGATGTGTTTCGGCGCCGTGCTGTGGTCCGGGGTCCGCGGGTTGGTGTACGGCGCGGCCAAAGCGGATGTGGAGGCCATCGGTTTTGACGAAGGTCCGAAACCGGCGGACTGGATCGAGTCGCTGCGCGAGCGCGGTGTCGAGGTGATCAGCGGGGTATTGCGGGACGAGGCGGTGCGGGTGCTGAATACATATGCTCGACAAAATGGCGTGATTTACAATCCGGGTGATCAATAACATCAATCAGGCCGGACAGAAAGATGTCAGTGATTTTTGTAGAGCGAATTGACGGCGGCTGAAAGTCTGTGTTTAGGGATAAACCGGATTGATAAAATCGATATTCACCTGTTTATAAAGGGCTTATATGAAACAGGTAAAGTATGGGTTGCTGGTTTTTTACGGATTTGCCTTTATGATTTCCTGGACATTCTGGCTGCTCATGTCCCGGGTGGTGGTCGGCGGCTCGCCGTTTAATCCGCTGACCATTCTGCTCTCGACGCTGGGGGCGGCCGGACCGCTGCTGGCGTTGTTGATTTTGGACCGGATCGGCGGAACCCATCATCTGAAAACTATTTTTTCAACCCTGCGTATTCGCAGCGCCGGCAAAGGACTTTTAGCGCTGTGCGTGCTGGCGCTGCCGCTGCTGCGTATTGCCGGGAATGCGATTCACGCTTTAAAGCCGAATGCATCGTTTCAGATTATCAAAGACGGTCCTGCCGATTTGGGGTGGGCGGTGATTCCGGTGATGCTTATTCATTTTGCCACGGCGTTTTTCACCAGTCCGCTGCTGGAAGAACCTGGATGGCGGGGATTTGCGCTGCCGCGTCTGCAGTCCCGGTTCGGTACGCTGGCCGGAAGTGCGGTTGTCGGCGTGCTGTGGTGGCTGTGGCATCAGCCTATGAATATAGCGTTTGGTATTGAACCGAGCCTTTATGGATTTCTCTCCATGCTGTCGGTGTCGTTTGTGATCGATTCCCTGTACAACCGGTCCGGTCGAAATCTGCTGACCGCCATGCTGGTTCACCAATCCGGCGGTACGGTGATTATGTTTTTTTATCAGCCGGATCATAATCTCATTGCGCTGCTGCCGTTGATGCTGTTTGCAATTGCTTTGAACGTATTGTCCTATCAAAATACGCCTGTTCCTGAATCTATCGAAAGGTGAGTGATGGCCGATACGAACCTGATCCACCGCAACGAGACCCGGATTTGTGCGGCGCGCGCATTTCTAAAAAAGGGAGATGACAGACAGGCGCTGCAGCTTGCAAAACTCGCTAAAGCCGAGGCTTTGACGATCAAGAATGTCTGGTTTACTCCCACACCGGACCGCTACGGTTATGGAACGGCCCGCTATTTGTTTGATGCGCTTGTCTATGTATACGCCAAAGCCGGACGCAAGGATCTGGCCATCCGGTTTATCCGATCCGTGCAGGATGAAAAAATGCGTATGGATCAAGTCATCTGCACCGCTATACCCGTGAGCCGCATGCCGGGGCTCACGCGCCTGAATAGGAACAGGTTCCGGTGTTTCACCGCATAGAGGCGTTTGACCATGGATAAAAAAAGTTTTATCGGATTGATTTTGGCTGCGGTGTTTTGTCTGATTGTGGCTGGGGTCTGTATCAATGAACTGCTGCTGGCGGTGCGCAACGGATATATTAAAGACCCGGTGAACCGGGGGCAGCAATTGAGCGAGCGCGTTTATGTGCTGATGCTGATCCTATACAGCGCTGCGGTGATAGCCGCCGGAGGACTGGGCGTGTATTTTGGCATGCAGATTGTAGAGTTCCTGGCCGTATGAGAACAGCAGCGAAATGTCTTGCGAATTTTGATAATTATTTATATTATGATAAAAAAGTGCATTGATATGTGATGAATACGAAAACAAAAATATTTGATATCTTTCGGGAAAACCGTTATGACTATATAAATTAGGGGTGCAAAAGATAGGACTATTCGGTTCCTATGTGCGGGATGAGCAAAATTTTGAAAGTGATATAGATATTCTTGTGGAATTTGAACCTGAAAAGAAAAACTATGATAATTTTGCCCGTCTTTCCGATCTCCTTGAAGACTTTAACAAAAAGTTGAAATTGTTACGCAGGCCTTACTTTTGCCATATATCTTAAACCTAAACTGAGCGATTCTTCGAAAAATAAAAAACCTTTTGGGATTATAATGGATTGTTATTATTTTAATTAAGACAAAATCAACTAAAATCAATCCACGCACCCAAAAGGTGACAATAATATGAAGAAAAAAACCAATTCAAAGCAAGTAAAAATTTCAAAAATCGAGGTCACAACTGAAAAAATGAGCGGGCGCGGCGGCCTGTTTTTCTTTATCAAATATGTCGAAAACATTGGTTTTTTCAAGCTTTTCGAACAATGTCTTGGTTCTCTAAAAGGTTCGGCCAAGGGCATTAGTTGCTTTCAGTTTATTAAACAAGTTGTGGGCTGGTTCATTGATGGCACCGACCGTTCCATGTTAGGCTTTGATCGACGTAAAAACGACGACGCTTATGCCGCGCTCCTAGAGAATGAGCCTTGGCACATGGCGACATCGCATCAGATAAAGAGAATGTTTCGCCGACTTGGTTTTGTCGGACAATGGCTCTTTCGTTCTATTTTGCTCAAGCTTTTTATCTGGCGCCTTCATGTTGAAAAGCCCAAAGTGATCATATTATTCGCTGATACGGTGGTCTTTGACAATGACGATGCCCAAAAACGTCAAGGCGTTAAGCCAACTTATAAGAAGAAAAAGGGCTTTCAGCCGCTGCAAATCAGCTGGGGGCCTTATGTGGTGGATGCATTGTTCCGTCCTGGCAATGTGCACTGCAATCATGGGACAGATTTGAGAAAAGCTGTTGGACGTTTGGTCAAAGCGATTCGAACCCATTATGCTGATGTGCCAATCATACTGCTTAAAGACAGCGGTTTTTTAGATGATAAGAATTTCAGATTTTTTGAAGAACGCCTCGGCATTCATTATGCGTGCAGCGGAAAGCTCTATAAGGGTATTAAACAATATGTTAAAGAAGTTCCTGTTGATCGATTTCACTTGTATCAAATGTCGTGGTCGTTTGTTGAATTTGGTAACCGGCTTGACACGTGGTCTACATTTCGGCGATGCATTTTCACATCACAAGAAACCGAAGATAATGGCCAGATGACCTTTGATTTTGCTCGACCGGACAATGTGATTTATACAAACATTGGCCAGAATAAAGAATGTGATGAAAAGCTGGTGCAGGCAGTTGGCGATGACTATTTAAAGGCGGAAAAGATCATTGAATTGGATCATAGTCGCGGCAAGGGTGAACTTGTTCATCGTTCACAAAAGGATTTTGTCGTATGCGAGCAGCTTCCCTTTAAAGGCTTTGGAATGAACAGAGCCTTTTATTACATTTTTTTGATGAGTCATTTTCTATACGAAGCTTTCAAGCGTGATATGACCCAGGATGTGTTACCGGTTACGAGCTATCCCAGCACTTTTCGCCGGACTGTAATTGATTTTGCTGTCAAGATAATATCGACGAGTCAACAGGTAATCTTGAAAGTCACCCAAGCTACTTATGATGCATTAAAAATTCCACTTTTATGGCAGGCGATTCGCGAACAAAAACCAGCTTTCATGACATAGAGCAAAATGTTTCCAGAAAATTTTATTTCACAGGATTGATACGCCCTAATGTTAGTTTTTTCATGTTTTTAGGCATAGTTCATTTTAAAAACAGGTAAAAAGACTTTTGTAACATGAAAACAGAATAGAATTTACACAAATAGACATGACTGGCTCCCTTTTGAGCCAGTTTATTTTGTTCTGTTTTAAAATCGCTCAATTTAGGTTAAAGGAAGTTGAGTATCAATAGGCTGTCCCCGGGTGCCGGCAGGACAGCCTTTCTCCGGATTTCATGTTCAAGGCCGTGTGAAGAGCCTGTCGCTCATTTCTGAATTGTGGTTTCAGTGCTCTGTCAAGCGTGCTGGGATCCGGTGAGGGTACAGGGTGTTTTTGCCGCCAGCGGGACGGATGTCCCAATCCAGTTGACGCCCCGGGTGGATATCCGGGGCGATCTTGCAATAACAACTCGTTTGAGTCCTGTGTCTTTAATGGCGGCACCTGGAACGCCCATGTGGTGAACGGCACAGGTAACTGTTTTGAGAATTGCACGTTCATGAATGGAATGCTCGTTTTCAGGGTACTGTAACCTGGAATCCTTATGAAAGTGAGCCTCAGACCTATACGGAAATGCCAAGATTGGTAAATATGGGTCAAAGGACACGACGATTAACAATAAAACAATTCCATTATGCTTTGCATTGAGTCAAAACTATCCCAATCCCTTCAATCCCGAGACTCGTATCACTTGTAACATCCCGGTATCGGATCATGTGGTCATTGATATATATGACATTCAGGGTCGCAAAGTATCCACCTTGTTAAACAGAACCGTTGAACCCGGTCATCACCGGATTGCTGTTGTTTTATCTGAACCGCAAACAGCCGGATCGTTATGATGAGTTTATGTACAAAGCGACGGCTCTCATCGATCACATGCTGAAATCCGTGCAAAACATAAAAGGATGTGCCAATGGATAATGATTCACTGACCGCCAAGCGAACAAAGCTTTTTCTTTAGCGGACGCTTTCGATCGCCCTGTCTTTCATGCACAAATTATGCTTTTCTATGCTTCTGCGTTTACTATTTACCCGCTCAAAATGTGATAGAACTGATATTTTCTGTAAACAATCTTTATTCCCTGTGAAAAATCTTGATATTTTACAATATTCTCTTATATTAGACTGGTATATAACAGTCTGCATAAAGGAGAGAGAATGTTATGAGACGCATGTGTGTGTTGATTGCGGTTGTCCTGTTTGTGACCGGTACATTGTGGGGGCAGGTCAGCGGCTATACGGATTCTTTTGACGGCGAGATGAGGTTTACAGGGCCGCCGACATTCGGGTTTGATCAAAATGACGGAGTTTTGAATGTGCATGTGCGCAAGCAGTTCAGTGCGCGCTGGCAGGGGGTCACCTATACACTCGGGGATACGCTGGACTTGTCCGGGCATCCTTTTTTAAACCTAAAGCTAAAAGCGGATACGCCCTTTTTGCTGACTGTGAGCATTGTGGACGCGGATGACAACAATATGGCGTTTTCGCGCAAAGTCTACGCGTCAGACACCTGGGTGACGCTGCCGTTTGATTTTTCCGCGGACCGGAAAGTGGACAAGACGCGCATTAGCAAATTAATTCTCGCCCCGAACGGCAACACCCATGATGCATTGCAGGCCGAACTGTACCTGGATGAGCTCACCGCCGGCGAGGATGCCGCCAAACTGGCGGGCATAGGCGCGATGGGCGCTCTGACGGTATTTACCGGTACGACCGGCAACCGTTTCGAGGCGGTGGATTTGACCAACGCTGATTCTGTGGGCATAGTTTCGGTGCAGGGACTGCTCGAGAATCTTCAGGTCTCAGAGGTAACATCCCGGGTTGCCCAAGTGTCTTTTGATGCTGCTGATACAGTGGCAACGGACACGCTGATCCTGACTGCGTTCGGGGCTAAAGATTACACGGATAATACCATCCGGGTGCCGGTCACCATCAACGGCAATCAGCCGCCGATACTGGACGCTGTGGCGGATCAGCAGGTTATGGCCGGGGACACGACGCTGATCCGGCTCACCGGCATATCCGACGGCAATCCCGCTGTGGAACAACCCGTACTGATTCATGTGACCAGCAGCAATCAGGCCGCACTGCCCGACAGTCTGTTTGATCTAAATTATAACCCGGGCGATACACAGGCCATGCTGGGATTCAAGACGCTGGCCGCGGATTCCGGTATCACGGTGACTCTGCATCTGAATGATCAATACGCTCAACAGAATACCTGTGAAACCTCGTTTGATGTGCGTTCCTGGGAGCAGATCAACCATCAACCACAGATCGATTTTGTACCGGATCAGTATGTGTATCTGGAACATGGTCAACAGAGCCTGATCCTGACGGGAATCAACGACGGTGATGACGGTACACAGACGCTGGATATTCAGGCGCAGAGTTCTGTCGACTCTGTGATATCACAGGCTTTTCTGAATCTCGTTTACACTCAGGGGTCAGATCAGGCTAAGCTGATGTATACGCCCTCGAGTTCCGGAACCACTGAAATTACACTGACTTTGAATGATGACGGGGGCGCCGGGTTTAACAACGGCGATGCATCGACCGTGATCTCTTTTGAGATTCAGGTCGGCACCCTGCCGCTCACCGGCCATGCCGCGCGCATGACCGATCTGCAGAACTGGGGCGTGGATGACGTGCCCAACACCCAGGTGCCGGAAATCGGTTCGTTTCACGGCAAAGACAATGTGCTTAAAATTCAACTCAAGAACAAGCCGTGCTGGACGGGCACGATTTATTTTACGCCGGACCTGAACGTGAATGAACACCGCTATCTGAGTTATGATATCTATTTTGAGGGCGGTGATTTTCATATTGACGGCGCCGGTCTGGGTCAGGGACTGACGCACTGTTATTTTTACGACGACGGCTGGGATTCGGATTTGGACCGCAATGTGGATGCGGCGCACGATCAGCGCAAGCGTGTCTATGAACAGCAATGGCAAACCGTGTTGATGGATTTCCGCGGCAAAGGCGGTATGAACAATGCCGAAGGTCAACCCATCGATGTGCGCCGGATTCAAAAAGTGTTGCTCAATTACGCCAGCGAATTCACCTGGCCGTTTCCGCACGACAACGGTACCGTATACATTGCCAATCTGCGCCTCGGCAGCGCGGTGCCGGACAGTCTGGTTCCCGAAATCGAGCCCGCCTGCGGACTGGATCCGGTGCCGGATCAGGTGTTCTACCAAAACAGCGGTGCACACACGCTGACGCTGACCGGCATTACCAGCAATGTGCAGGGAGTTGAACCGGAGATCACCGCAATGAGCACGGATACATCAATCATCATGCATCCGGAGCTCAGTCCGTTGCAGGGCGACAGTGTTCTGATGACCGTTACGCCGGCTCCGGATCAGACCGGTTATGTGCAAATTATTTTAAAAGTTTCCGCAGAGGGCGCGCGAAGCCGAACCCGCCGGGTTGACGTGAACGTGATCAACGACCAGTCACATGTCAGTATCAAGATTCTTCGCGATACGCTGTTTCAGGAAATTCGTGGATTTGGCACGTTTCAGTTTGAAGGACAGCAAAACTATATTGACTGGTATACCGAGGATCTGGGCGCATCAGCCGTGCGTACCGGTTTGATCAGCAATCAGATCGAACCGGTGAATGACAACAATGATCCGGATGTGCTGAATCTGAACGCCTTTGACAAGAGCGCCTTTGATTTTGATTATTACCGCGAACTCCAGGCCAGAGGCGTAGAGACCTTTATTTTGACCTCCTGGTCGCCGCCGGCGTGGATGAAACGCAATTTGTCCGTGGCCTATGGCTATGCGTCGGCGCCGCATTACGCAGCCACCGACAATGTGCTGGAGCCCTATTATTACGATGAATTTGCCGAGAGCCTCGTCGCGGCGGTCGAGTCGTTCAGAGACGAAGCCGGTGTGCATATAGATGCCGTGGGACCGCAGAACGAACCGGCGTTCACCGAGCCGTATGCTTCGGCTGTGTTTGATCCGACGCATTACACGCGGCTGATGCGGGTGGTGGGCGCACGCTTTGCCCGCGAAGGCCTGGCGACGCAGCTGTACATGCCGGAGCAGGTGTTCACCCAGTCGCATTATTCCATGCAGGAATATGTCAACTCGATCAAAAACAGCAGCACTGCGGATCGGGTTACGGGTATTATTGCCACGCACGGCTACGGTGAGAGCGGCGTGAACGCGGCGCAGCCGAGCTATGCCGGCTGGCAGGATCTGTGGCAACAAAGCCAATCCTGTGCGTACGAAAAAGAATTGTGGATGACCGAAACCTATCCGGAATACAAGGATTGGAATTCCGCCCTGTCTCTGGCCGGAGCCATTCACGGGGCCCTGGTGTACGGCAATGTCAGTTTGTGGACGCTCTGGAATATTGAAGGCACGCTCATGGACAAGAACGAGCCCACAGCCAGTTTTTACACGTCAAAAAATTATTACAAATACATTCGTCCGGGCGCCCGCCGGGCGCGCATTGTGGATGATCATGATGATATCCTGGCCTCCGGATTCATTCACCCGGACACCAAACAGCAGACGATCGTGATCATCAACAAAGGCAGTGAGCCCCTGAGCATTCGTCTCACCGGCGGACGGCATGCAGAGACCTATGATACCTGGACCACGGCCGAACACCTGAATTTCGAATACCGCGGCATCACCTCCGGTAACGGATCGGTGGCGCTGCCGGCCCGCAGCGTCACGACGCTGGTGGGCAGCATCAGCGGAGATGTGGTCGTGGCTGTTGATGAAAAAGAAGCGCAGCCGACCGCTTTCCGCCTGCATCAAAATTATCCGAATCCGTTCAATCCTGTGACCCGTATCCGGTTTCAGGTTCCGGAGACGGCACAGGCCACGCTGATGATTTACAATATTCTGGGTCAAAAGGTCAGGACGTTGCTGAACCGAACAATCGAGGCGGGAGAACACCAGATCACCTGGGACGGCAGCAACGATTACGGTCTGCAGGTGGGAAGCGGTGTGTATTTTTACCAGATCCGTTCCGGTGACCGGGTCCTGTCGAAAAAATGTATATTGCTGCGATAAAAGTGCAGCGAATTTAATACAGAATGATACTGGATGCTCATTTCATGCAGCTGCTGATCATGACGTCGGCGGCTGCAAAGCAAACTCTGGAGATGTAAATGTCACGATTGTATCTGTTGTTTTTTACGGCTCTCATTTTCTTCAATATCGGTGCAGCGCAGTCTGTTCTGCAGTCCGATTATCTGACGCACCCGTCGAAAAATATCGATTATGTACTCGGTGAAGCCGAATTCTGGTCGCATGCCCGGGACAGCGTCAACGGCGGGTTCTTTTCCTATCTGAACCGCGATGCCACACAGATTACGGATTCGCTAAAGTCTTTGCCCGGTAACTCGCGGCTGGCATTCGCCTTTTCGCGTGCGTTTATGCTCACCGGCAATACTGATTATTTAGATTATGCCTGTCACGCCCTGGACTTTTTATATACGCACGGCTGGGATACAACCAACGGCGGCTGGTATTTTACCACGGATGCTGCGGGAATGCTCCAGGCCTGGAATCAATGGTGGGATCCCAACACCTGGAAATGGTCGTTTACTCAGCATTACGCGCTGGTCGGGATCGCGCCCGTGGTCGAAGCCACGGGCGGTGTGCATGCTGGCGCCTATCCGCCCGACTATGAGGCACCCGTGGATTCGCTCAGTCACTGGGACTGGATGATGCGCGGTTTTGATATGCTGGATGCGCAGATGTGGGATCACCGGCCGGAATACGCCGGTTATTTTGCGGATGCGGACCTGGACTGGTCGAATGCGCGTGGCAAAGGGTTTACGCCCACCGTGGACGGCGTGACCACCAACGCTCTGATCCTGTATCTGCTGACCAAAGAGGATATGTTTCGCGACCGGCTGCTGACCATGGCGGACATTATGGACGAACGCCTGGTGGCCAGTATGGATAATCCGCAGGTTAAATTCGGATTTGCCGAAGAATATGACTCGGACTGGAACCTGAACACCGAGAGCGCCGGCGGTAGTGTGGGACATGTGCTGAAAACCGCCTGGTGTCTGGCGCGCGCCTATATGGTGGAACCGCGCGAGGCCTATCGGGATGCGGCGCAGCGGTTGATTCTGGACATGTGGGAAAACGGAGGATTCGATCATGTGCACGGCGGTCCCCTGATGGGATACAACTGGAAAACCGGGGAAGTGGATGCCGGCAAGGATTACTGGATGGTGGAACAGGCGGTGATGTGCGGATTGATCAATTATTATATCGCTGAATCCGACAGCATGCGCCGTCTCTGCCTGCAGATGGCGGATGAATCCATTGACTTTTATATGAATTATCTGCGCGATGACGTGTACGGCGGGTCGTTTTCCCAGACCCGTGTTGAGGGTGAGGTGACCAATGACACCAAGGGCGATATCTGGAAAAACGGCTATCACGGCGTGGAACTGGGATATCTGACCTATCTGTATACGAATTTATATGTGCATCAGCAGCCGGTGCAGCTGTATTATCATTTTGAGGCGGCGGAGCGTCAGCGCATTGTCGAGCTGTATCCCCTGGCCATTCCGGATCAGCATCTCAAAATCACAGCTGTGGAACGGGAGGGTCAGGACTGGCCGCAGTACGACCGCGATGCCCGCAGCATCACCCTGCCGGCGGATTCCGGCGGCACGTTTTGCGTGACCTTTGAGAATACCGGCGCCCCGCTGTTTGTCGCGGATGAGCCGAACACCATCGATCGCTTGCGGCTGCAGCCGGCGTTCCCGAATCCGTTCAACCACGCAACGCGTATTGAATTTCATCTGCCTAAACAGATGCAGGTGCAGCTTGCTGTCTATAACACCCTCGGTCAGCAAGTGCGGCATCTGGACTATGGACGCATGGCTTCAGGTGTGCACGCCGTGACCCTGAATGCGGCTGATTTTTCATCCGGTGTTTATTTTTATCAGCTGCAGGCGGATCAACAGGTGCGCACCGGTAAACTGACGCTGATCAAGTGAGCGGCTGCATGATTGAACAGCATGGCGTGCCGGGATCAAAGCATGTAAAGAACTGATTTAGAAAAGACTGTACTGTTTTGTTTTCAAATCGATAAATGAAACGGCTACAAACAGGTTTATCGTATCCGCATCACTGATGCTGCTTTTGTCTCTGAACCCCGGTACGTATCACGAAAAAAGATTGGCTTGATGCAATGATTAGAGGACTCGCATGAATATTAAACTGCTTTTAATGATGGCTCTGTTCCTGCCGGTTTTGACAGTTGGCGCTCAGGATCTGGTGCTGCCGTTGTGGCCGGACGGCATTCCGAATTTTCAGCAGACCGATGAAACCGAACAGCTCGAGGACACCGGCCGATTGATCAAGATCAGCAGCGTGCAGAAACCGGATATATCAGTATTTCTTCCGGCGCAGGGTATTGCCACCGGTCAGGCTGTGGTGATTTGTCCGGGCGGCGGCTACTGGATTCTGGCGTATGACTGGGAAGGCACGGATATGGCAAAATGGCTGAATTCCAAAGGTATTGCCGCGGTGGTTTTAAAATACCGTCTGCCGGTGTCCGAAAGCAATGTGGTGCGCCACAAATCGCCGCTCCTGGACGCGCAGCGCGCCCTGCGCCTGACCCGCTATCATGCGGATGACTGGCATATTCATCCCGACAAGGTGGGAATCATGGGATTTTCCGCCGGCGGCCATCTGGCGTCCACTGCCGGTACGCATTTTGACAGCGGTGACCCGGATGCTGAGGACCCCATCGAACGTTTGAGCTGTCGACCGGATTTTATGATTTTGGGCTATCCGGTGATCCGGTCGTTCGGCAAAGGCAGCGGATCGGTGAAAACCCTGCTGGGCCCGGATTCCACGAATCAGGAGTTGCTGGATTATTATTCGAATGAAAAGCAGGTGAGTGCAGACACGCCGCCGACGTTTCTGGTGCACGCCAATGATGACAGCGGTGTGCCTGTGGAGCATTCGCTGGCGTTTTTCAAAGCGCTGCGGCATTTTGATATTCCGGCGGAAATGCATATTTATCCTGTCGGCGGACATGGATTTGCCCTCGGTCTGGATCGGGGACCTGTGCAAAGCTGGACCGACCGCTGCGTTGACTGGCTGCAGTGGCTGAACCGGGAGGATGTCAAATAGATAGGAGACAGAACATGAGATCAAATACCGATCAAACTCGTCGTCAATTTTTAAAAACGGCGGGATCGGCCGCTCTGGCCGGATTGTTTACCCCTATACTAAAATGCGGCGGGCGCACCCAACCGAATATTGTCTTGATCCTCGCGGATGATCTGGGCTGGACGGATGTCGGCTGTTACGGCAGCACGTTTTACGAGACCCCGAATATTGACCGTCTGGCCGCACAGGGTATGATATTCAGCGATGCCTATGCCGCGTGTCCGGTGTGTTCACCCACCCGGGCGGCGCTGCTGACCGGCCGGTATTCGGCGCGGCTGCATCTGACGGATTTTCTGCCCGGACGCCGCAATATGACCTGTCAGCCATTGTTGCAGCCCGACATTGAGCCGAATTTGCTGTTTTCCGAGACCACCCTGGCCGAAGCGCTGAAACCGCACGGGTATGTCACGGCCAGTATCGGCAAATGGCATCTGGGCGAAAAAGGGTCCTGGCCGCGCGATCACGGGTTTGACGTGAATGTGGCCGGATACGAAAAAGGGTTTCCGGCCTCGTATTTTTACCCGTACGAATCGGATAAACCGTTCAATCCCAGAATTAAAAACCTGGACGGCGGCAATCCCGGCGAATACCTGACCGACCGGCTGACCCACGAAGCGGTGCGCTTTATGGAAACGCATCAGAACGAGCCGTTTTTCCTGTATTTGTCGCATTACGCGGTACACGATCCGCTGCAGGCCAGACCGGAGCTGGTGGAAAAATACAAAGCCAAACTGGCGCATTCGGCGCGGCCGGACCGGCGCCCGTTCATTCTGGAAGGCAATCCGGCCTCGGAATTTCCGAAATTTTACAAACGTGATTCACTGGCTCGACTGATCGATGACCCCCGTTATGACGGTCACGGATATCTGCCGAACCGGTTGACCAAAATCAAGCAGATCCAGGACAATCCGGTGTACGCCGCCATGATCGAGAGTCTGGATGACAGCGTCGGCGCCGTGATGCAGGCGCTGGATGAACTCGGCCTGACGGATAACACGCTGCTGATTTTCACATCCGACAACGGCGGACAGGCTTCTCCGGATACCATCTCGACCTCGAATCTCCCCTTGCGCGGCGCCAAAGGCTGGCTGTACGAGGGCGGTATTCGCGAACCCCTGATCATCCGCTGGCCGGGACGCGTTGATCCCGGCTCGGAGTGCAGCGAACCGGTGATCAGCACGGATTTTTATCCGACGATTCTGGACGCGGCGGGTCTGCCGCTGATGCCGCAGCAGCATCGCGACGGATTCAGTCTCTCACCGGTTCTCAAAGGTGAGCGTCTCGAGCGTGAGGCTATTTACTGGCACTGGCCGCATTACAGCAATCACGGTCAACAGAGTCCGGGCGGCGCGGTGCGCATGGGCGATTACAAGCTGATTGAATATTATGAGAACGGCGCTGTGCAGCTGTTCAATCTGAAAACCGATATGGGCGAACAGCACAATCTGGCGGCTGAACAGCCGGATCGGGCGCAGCATATGCTTGCACGCCTGCGTGCCTGGCGCAAGGCGGTGAATGCGGATATGCCGCAACCGAATCCGGATTATGAACAGACGCCTGAGAACAGATTCGAGCGATGGTAGTTGAAATGAGTGTATCACGTCGACAATTTATCAAAAACGCAGCGCTGGGCTCAGCCGCGCTGGGTCTGGCGAGGTTCGGCTGCAGCAGGCCGAAACAGCCGAACATTATTTTTATTATGGCCGATGATCTGGGATACGGAGACCTGGGCTGTTACGGACAGACAAATTTCAGCACGCCGAATATTGATCAGCTGGCGCAGCAGGGCATGCGTTTTACTCAGCACTATGCCGGATCCACGGTGTGCGCGCCGTCGCGCTGTGTGCTGATGACCGGCAGACACACCGGACATGCGGTTGTGCGCGGCAATCGCCAGGCGGAGCCGCGCGGTCAGATGCCGCTGCCGGCGGACGAGACGACCGTGGCCGCCGCGCTGAAACAGGCCGGCTATGCCACCGGCTGTTTCGGAAAATGGGGACTGGGACTGGCGGATACACCCGGCGATCCTCAGAAACACGGATTTGACACGTTTTGCGGCTATTACGATCAGGTGCGCGCTCACAATGCATTCCCCGCGTTTATTTATAAAAACGCCGGGAAAATCCATCTGGATAACGAGGTGGTTTACATGCCGAAAGACCACTGGTCAAAGGGTCTGGGCAGTTATTCGACTGAAAAAAACGAGTATGCCCGCCATGTGGTTGCCGACGAAGCATTGAAATTTATTGAACAACACCAAAACCGGCCGTTTTTCCTCTATTTTCCCACCACCATACCGCATGACAATGGAGAGGCAGCGGAGGGAGCGAAAAATGAAGTGCCGGAGATTCATCCGGATTATCGCGATAAACCGTGGAGCCACGAGCAGAAACAGTACGCCACGGTTATCCGCATCCTGGATGATTATGTGGGGCGCATTCTGACAAAGCTGAAAGAACTGGGTCTGGAAAAAAACACCCTGATGGTGTTTACCAGTGACAACGGCGCCATGCCGGCGCCCTGGTGTCAGACGTTCCGCAGCAACGGTCCTCTGCGCGGCGCCAAACGTGATTTGTACGAGGGGGTATCCGTGTTCCGTTCATTGCCAGGTGGCCGGGACAGGTGCAGCCGGGCAGCGTGAGTGAGCACATATCGGCGTTCTGGGATGTGTTTCCGACGCTGTGCGAGATTGCCGGCGCGCCGGCCCCGCAACGTGACGCTATATCGATGCTGCCGGAACTGACCGGCGGAGAACAGCCGCAGCACGAGTATCTGTACTGGGAGTTTTACTGGTGGCAGGCGCCGCGACAGGCGGCACGTCAGGGCGACTGGAAAGCGGTGCGCCAGTCCGGGCCCGATTCACCGATGGAATTGTACCATTTGACGCAGGATCCCGGCGAACAGCAGGACCTGGCGATGCAGCATCCTGAAAAACTTGCAGAATTTAAAGACATTTTTAATAGCGCGCATACTGAATCTGAATTATGGGAGTTGACATGAGAATTGTTGTTTTTCTTTTAATCACGGCCGTTGCAATTGCCGCGGCTCCGATTCATGTGTCGGTGCCGTCCCCTGATGGCGACCTTGTTTTATCGGTGGGCAGCGAATCCGGTACACCGTTTTATACACTTTCCGGCGCCGGGGCAGAGCTGATTGAAGCGTCGCTTCTGGGCCTGGCCGGGCAGAACCTGGACCTGGCCAATCGACTGCAGTTCGACTCGGTCTCTGACATTACAGCCGCTCGGGAGCAGTACACGCTGATCAGCGGCAAACAGCGGGTGATTGATGATGGTTACAATCAGGCTGCCGTGCATTTTGTCAATGCGGACGGCGACAAACTGAGCATCGAGGTGCGCGTATTTGACAGCGGCGCAGCGTTCCGTTACCGGATCGACCGGGCGGCCGGAGCAGACCGCTGCCGGATCGTTTACGAACAGACCACGTTCAATCTGCCGCAGCCCGGGACCGCCTGGATGCACCCCTACGACCGCATCTCCAAATGGACGCCGGGATACGAAACCTATTATGAAAACGCCGTTCCCATCGGCACCCCGGCGCCTTTGGCCATGCGCGGCTGGGCGTTTCCCATGCTGTTCGAAACAGCCGGACACTGGATGCTGGTCACCGAAGCCGGATCTGAACTCTCGGTTGGCATGCATCTGCAGCCCGAGTGTCCGGGCGGTGAATACAAAGTGCGCTTTCCGGAACAGGACGAAGCCTACGGGGTGTGCGGCGTTGAGCCGGTGGTGTCGTTACCCTGGTCCTCCGCCTGGCGCGTGATCCTGGCGGGTCCGGATCTGAACGCGATTGTCGAGTCCAATGTGGTGACGTCTTTGAGCGCGGATTCGAAACTGGATCAAACCGACTGGATTCAGCCGGGCCGTTCCAGCTGGAGCTGGTGGTCGCTGTCGGACAGTCCCAAAGATTTTGATATATTAAAAGAGTTTGTTGATTTTTCCGCCCAGATGGGCTGGGAGTATTCCCTGGTGGACGCCAACTGGAACATGATGGAAAACGGCGATCTGCAACAACTGGCGCAGTATGCCAGTGAACAAAATGTCGGACTGCTGGTATGGTACAACTCCGGCGGGCCGCACAATACAGTGGGCGAACAGCTGCGCGGCCGCATGCACAAAGCCGAGGCGCGGCGTCAGGAATTTGCCTGGCTGGAAAAAATCGGCGTCAAAGGCATCAAGGTGGATTTTTTTCAGAGCGACAAACCCTGTATTATGCAGCAGTATACCGATATCCTGCGCGATGCGGTCGACGCCGGGCTGGTGGTGAATTTTCACGGCTGTACCATTCCACGCGGCTGGCGCCGCACCTGGCCGAATCTGCTCACGCTTGAATCGGTCAAAGGCGCAGAATGTTACCGGTTTGATAAAGAGTTCGGGCACCGCGCGCCGCTGCTGAATACGATTTATCCCTTTACCCGCAATGTCATCGGTCCTATGGACTATACACCGGTCACTTTTTCACATCACACGGTACCGCACCACACCTCGGATGCGCACGAACTGGCCCTGTCCGTGGTGTTTGAATCCGGGATACTGCACGCCGCCGATCATGTTGATGTCTACCGGTCGCAGCCCAAAGCGGTTCAGGACTTTCTCCGGCGCGTGCCCGTGGTCTGGGACGAAACCCGGCTGATCAGCGGCTATCCGGGACGCGACGCGGTGATGGCGCGCCGCAGCGGTGAAATCTGGTACATTGCCGGCATCAACGGAGAATTTCAGGAAAAGACGCTGCGCCTGAATTTTGATTTTCTGTCGGATGCATCCTATCACGTTCATATCATTTCGGACGGTTCTTTGCGCAGCGACTATGATTTTAAAACCATAACCGTCAACACGGGTGATCAAACGGAGATTCAAATAGCGCGCTACGGCGGATTTGCGGCGTATGCAACGCCTGTTAAATAATGTTTTGAATAATTTGAGGATTTTATGAAATTTATAAAAATGTTCATTATTGCAGCCATGTTGACCTCGCTGCTGTCAGCATCTGAAATATACAAATCATCCTACCGGCCTCGCAGCGGCATTGCGCACGGCGGACTGGGCACCGGATCTGTGGAACTGCGCAAGGACGGACAGTTTTACAACTGGTCGATCTTTAACAATTATCCGCTGGGCGCCGGTCCGGTGTTTGAGATTCCGGCGCATCCGCGCAGTCATGACGATAAATCGCTGCTGTTTTTCATCGTGCGCTATCAGGTGGAGGGAAAAGATCCGCAACTGAAACTGCTGCAGCTGAACCGCGGCTATAACGAAGCCGGTCTGGAGGGTATCGCCTATTACTATCCCTGGTTAAATGGCATTGACGAGATCGAATATGAAGCGCGGTTTCCGTATACGGACATGACCTTTCGTGATTCCGGGATGCCGTTCGAGATCGATGTGACAGTCTACAATCCCTTTATCCCGTTTGATGTCAAGAATTCATCACTGCCGGGTGTGTATTTTGATTTCAAGGTTCGCAATACCTCCTCGAAAGACGTGAACGTGTTCCTGATCGCATCCCTGCGCAATCTGGTGGGGTATGACACCGTGGACAAATACTTTACCGCGGATATTGTTGAAAAAGACGCCTATAAAGTTTTGAATATGAGCGCCGGTGATCTGGATCCAGAGTACCGCACCTACGGGCATATGGGTCTGGCTTCACTATCCGGCGAGTCCACCTATTATCTGGGCTGGGAGCACAAGCACCCCTATTACGAACGGCTGGTGGTCGAAAATCATTTTCCCAATATTGATGACACGGCCGGCCGCAATGTTACGCTGGACAACGGTGAAAAGCGCGGACGCATTGCCGAGGGCGGCACCAAAGACCAGCGGCATTTCAGTTCCATCGGCATCACCCGTGATTTGAGCGCCGGCGAAGAATTTAACCATTCCTTTGTGTTTACCTGGTATTTTCCCAATGCCTGGGGCGCGCATCAGGCGCAGGACGGCATGCAGCCCATCGAATGGCTGCAGCAGGACGATTACAGGATCAATTACACCAAAACCAAACGCATTGGACATTATTACAATAATTTCTTTGACAGTGCAGCCGGGGTTGCTGATTACATGGTGCAGCAGAAAGCGCCGTTATCACGACAGACACGCCGTTTTTTCGATGATTTTTACGCCAGTGATCTGCCGCAGTTTGCCCTGAACCAGATTAACTCGCAGCTGAATACGTTTATCGCCAGCTCTACCCTGGACCGGGACGGCAACTTTGCCATCCGCGAAGGCATGGCCCCGAATAAATCCTGGGGACCCAACGGCACCATGGATGTGTCTCTGTATGGGTCCGCCAGTGTGTTGTCGCTGTTCCCGGACCTGCAGAAATCGACCATGCGCCGTCACAAACACTGTCAGACTGAGCGCGGTGAAATCGGTCACGGACTGGCCGTGGACCTGGATTATCTGCAGAGCGGCACCTGGGGCGTGTATCACCGTATCGATCTGCCCGGTAATTATATTCAGCAGGTGGTGCGCGATTATCTGTGGACCGGCGATGAAGACTATATGAAGGAAATGTGGCCGTCGTTGAAAAAGGCGTTCAATTACGTACTGAATGACCGGGACCAGGACGGTGATCTGCTGCCGGATATGGAAGGCATTATGTGCAGTTATGACAATTTTCCCATGTACGGAATGGCGTCGTATATTCACAGCCAGTGGCTGTGCGCCGCTGAAGGGATGGTACAGGCGGCCCGGGTGATGAACGATGAGGCCATGCAGCGCAAAAGCCGGAACGTGTTTGAGGTCACCCGGCAGCTGGTGGAAGACAAGCTGTGGAACGGCGAGTATTACATTCTGTACAATGACAAGGAGGGAGACAAAGGCGTGGACAATGCCTGTCTCACCGATCAGGTGATCGGCCAGTGGCTGGCGCATCAGAGCGGATTCGGGTATATCCTAAATCCGGAACACGTGCGCTCGGCCCTGCAGACGGTGCTGGACCTGTCCTACCAAGCGGATTTCGGTCTGCGCAACTGCACCTGGCCCGAGTATCCGGAATTGTATCCCATTCACGAGACCAATCTGTGGGTGGATCAGGCCAATACCTGCTGGACGGGTGTGGAACTGGGGTTTGCTTCGTTTCTCATGTACGAAGATATGTATGATGAGGCCATGTCTGTGATCAAGACCGTGGACGACCGCTACCGGGACAATGGTCTGTATTTTGATCATCAGGAATTCGGCGGTCATTATTTCCGGCCCATGTCCGCGTGGGCGATCATCAACGGTGTGCTGGGATTGAGCATTCGCAATGACCACTATTCCTTTCCCCTGTCATCCGGAGGATGCTTATAACCTCTTTTTTGCCTACAACCGCGGCACAGCGGATTTTATTAAAAAAGCGGAATCCGTGGCATTGCTGAACCATGCGGGCGAGATGCGCGTCCGGTCACTGACCCTGAACGATCTCGGAATCACCGCTGTGAAATCTGTACAGCTTTCGGATAAACCGCTGGCGTTTGATGCTCAGGAGACCGAAACCGGATGGGCGCTGAATTTTAAATCGGATGTGATGATCCCTGAATCGAAACAATTGCTTGTCAAATTAAAGTAGGAGCCGCGTGTGAAGGACAGAAGCATGTGTCGTATAGCAGGACTATTCATGCTGATTTCGGCCGCTGTCGGGATCGGCGGAACGACTGCGGTTGACTGGCAGAATCCCGCGGTCATCAATATCAACACGGAACCGCCGCGGGCGCATTTTATTCCGTTTCAGTCAAAAGCGGCAGCCCTGAACAATGATGTATCCGCATCGGCGTTGTATAAAGATTTGAACGGCAGTTTTAAATTCAGATGGGTGTCGGATGATGCCGGCGCGCCGTCCGGGTTCTATCGAATAGATTATGATGACAGCGCATGGGACGAGATTCCGGTGCCCTCCAACTGGCAGATGCAGGGATATGGCACCCCCATTTATACCAATATAAAATATCCGTTTCCGGCCGAGCCGCCGTTCATCCGGCGCAACAATCCGGTTGCGATCCGTACCGGAAAACATTCACAGTGCCGGAAACCTGGAAGGATAAAGAACTTTTTATCCATTTTGAAGGCGTCCAGTCCGCGTTTTATTTGTGGATTAACGGACGGCAAGTCGGTTACAGTCAGGGCAGCATGACTCCGGCTGAATTCAATATCACAAAATGGATACAACCGGGTGAAAATCTGCTGGCGGCGCAGGTGTACCGCTGGTCGGACGGCAGTTACCTGGAAGATCAGGATTTCTGGCGACTGAGCGGTATTTATCGGGATGTGTACCTGACCGCTGAACCGCGGTTGCGGATTCGTGACGTGGTCATCCGGTCTCCGCTGGATGAGGAATACAAAAACGGTCTTTTGACGGTGGAGACTCATCTCGAGAATCACACCCGACGCAACGGCCGCGGCTTGAGTTTGACGTATGAACTGCGAGATCCGCAGGGGCGCAACGTGGTTATCGAGAGGGATAAGGGCATTGAGATCCCCGGAACAGGCCGGATGATGCAAAAATTTGATGCGGAAATTCAGCAACCGGGTGCCTGGAGCGCCGAATTCCCGAATTTATACACGCTGGCGCTGGAGCTGAGGGATTCAAAAGACGCTGTGCTGGAAGCTGTTTCGTTCCGCATCGGATTTCGTACAGTGGAAATCAAGCAGGGTCAGTTGTGCGTCAACGGCGTGCCGGTAGTCATGCGCGGCGTCAACCGGCATGAGATTGATCCGGAGACCGGACGGGTGGTATCGCGCGATCTCATGATTCGGGATATCAAGCTCATGAAGCAGCACAATATCAACGCGGTGCGCACTGCACATTATCCGAATCATCCCCTGTGGTATGACCTGTGCGATGAATATGGCCTGTACGTATGGGATGAGGCCAATATCGAAGGCCATCATCTGCGGGAAACCGGCGTATTAAATGACAATCCCGACTGGCAGGCGGCCATTCTGGATCGCGGCCGGTCCATGCTGCATCGGGATATCAATCATGCTTCGGTCATCGTCTGGTCTCTGGGCAATGAAACCGGCTATGGCCGCAATTTCGATATCCTGGCGGACAGCATCAGAGCGCTGGATGCGTCGCGTCCCGTACATTATGATGATTCCAAAGAGGCGACCGGTGTCAGTCAGTTTGATATCATTTCCAATATGTATGCGTCACCGGATGAAATCGTCCGGTTTCACAAGCAATTCCCGGACCGCCCGATCATTTTATGCGAATATTCGCATGCGATGGGCAACAACGGCGGAATTATGGATTACTGGAAAGTCATCCGCAAGTATCCGCGGCTGCAGGGCGGCTTTGTCTGGGACTGGGTGGATCAGGGTCTGTACAAGACCCATGAACAGGGTGAGCGATTTTTCGCTTACGGCGGAGATTTCGGGGATGAACCGAATGATGCGAACTTTTGTCTGAATGGTCTGGTGTATCCGGATCGCCGCATCACACCGGCGCTGCTTGAAGCCAAAGTCGCCTACCAGCCCGTGTGGTTCACCGCTGTGGATTTGGCCCGCGGCTTGATTGATATCCACAATGCTCATCATTTCCGGAATCTGAAAGATTTAAAGTTTTTATGGAAAGTGACCTGTGAAGGAGAGCGCATCCAGTCCGGTACACTGCCGCGCCTTGATCTTCCCGCCGGGTCATCGGCGTCTGTGAAAATTGATTTTAATTCAGCTGAACTGCCGCGCGAACGAGAGTGTTTTCTGAACGTGTATGCGCAACTCGAATCCGATCAGAGCTTGTCTGGCGGTCATGCGGTTGCCAAAGCCCAGTTTGAACTGCCCGGACGCGATCCTGGCTGGGCCATCAACCCATTGCCCGAGCTCCCCGGGATCACTGCGACGGAATCTGCAGCGCGTCTTAATGTCAGCGGCGGGAACTGGTTCATCGGATTTGACAAACGCTCGGGCACCCTGGATACCTGGCATCTGGACGGTGAGGATGTTCTGGTCAGGGGACCGGAATTGTGTGTCTGGCGGCCGCCCACCGACAATGACGCCAAAGACGCGAACGGTCTGCGCTTGTGGAAAAAACAAAATCTGGATCAACTGCAGTCCGAGCTGGTGGATCTCAAGACCGCGGTGACCCCCCAAACCGCCAAATTGATCGCCACCTTTGCCATGCTGGATACGGAGCGCACACTTTTGTTTCAGGTGATCCACCATTACACGGTGATTAACGGGGATTTGATTCTCCATACATTTGTTTATCCGCAGCCGGATGTTACGATTTTGCCCGGGCTGGGTGTGCAGATGCAGGTGCCTGAGCGCTTGAATCAGGCCGCCTGGTACGGACGCGGACCGCATGAGAATTATCCGGACCGCAAGACCAGCGCCTTTGTCGATACCTATACTCTGCCGGTGACCGACCTGTTTGAACCCTATATACTGCCGCAGGAAAACGGCAATCGGGCGGATGTGCGCTGGATGAGTTTGACCGACGGCAGCGACGGCCTTTTATTTCAGTCTGATAGCCTGATGCATTTCAGCGCATCTTTTTATGATGACCGGCAGATTGAATCGGCCTCGCATTTGTATGAACTCGAAAAAAATGACTTTATTACGGTTGACCTGGATCACAGACAATCAGGTCTGGGGACCGCAGCCTGCGGTCCCGGCGTTCGTGATGAATATCTGGTGCGGGCGAAAGATATGCAGTTTGCCGTTCGGATATCGCCGGTGCGGAATGGGAACAAGCAGACCTGGATTCGTTATGACCTGCCGGATGCGCGTCAGGATTTTCTCAGCAAACCGGTGATTGAACCGGATCAGCGATTGTTTTCCGATTCTCTGCAGGTTCGTCTGTCCGCTCATCGTCCGGGTGTCAAGATCCGTTATACCACGGACGGAAGCCTGCCGACCCTGAATTCAAAGGTCTATGCAGGGCCGTTTTCCATCGACAAATCCGCGGTGATCAACGCGGCCTGTTTTGAACACGGTTTGACGGGCCTGATTGCACAAAAACGCTATCATGCTGTCAAAGTGGATTCCGTGCATTTTGATCACGATCCGATAACATTATTCCAGACACCTGATCGCTTTGATTTATTCGACGGCCAAACCGGAGCCGCCGGAAATCTGGAACAGCATTGGCTGGCCTTTGAAACGGACATGATTGCGCATATCGAACTGACGCGCCGGATGAATCTGGCCGCCATCAAAATGCGCTTTTCCTCAGACTGGTACTGGGGGTATGTGTATCCGCGCCGTATAGTTATCGAGGCCTCGAAAACCGGTGACACGTTCAAAACGGTGTATGAAACCCGCACCGATGCGAATGAAAAGCATTTTTATTACGAGGTGCGCGAATTTTCAGCGCCGGTAAACCTCATGGATGTAAAATATTTGCGAATATCCGCTTATAACATTGAGGAACGGCCGGCCTGGTGGCAGAGCCGGCATAAAAGTCCCACATTGCTCATTGATGAAATCAAATTGATCAAACCTTAGATTGCAGGAGGAACTGATGAAACACCCGAAAATATATCTGTGTATGGCTGTCATCGTGCTTGTGCTGGCAGCAGGATGCGGTGTTAAACCGCCCACGGCTGAAAATATCCGGTTGTCGGCAATCTTTAGCGATCATATGGTGCTGCAGCGGGATATGGACATTCCGGTCTGGGGCAAGGCGGACCCGGGCGGTTACGTGCAGGTAAAGTTTGCGGATCAGCTGCGCGGCGCGGCGGTTGCGGAGGACAGCAGCTGGTCGCTCAAGCTGAAACCCGTGCGGGCAGGCGGCCCCTATTCTCTTTCGGTCATCGGCGCGGACACCACGCGATTTGAGGATGTGCTGGTGGGGGAAGTCTGGCTGTGTTCGGGCCAGTCGAATATGAACTGGAGCGTTCGCTTTTCCATGAACAGTGAACCGGAAATTAAAAATGCGGTCTATCCGACTATACGGCTGTGTACGGTAAAACAGGCGGTAGCGGACACACCCCGGTTTAGCTTTTAAAGGAGACTGGCAGCCGTGTTCACCGGAGACCGTGGCCGATTTTTCAGCGGTGGGGTTTTTTTTCGGCCGTCATCTGCATGAACATCTTGATGTACCGGTGGGACTGATTCACAGTTCCTGGGGCGGCACCCCGGCGGAAGCCTGGACAAGTAAAGAAGCGCTGGTTTCTGATTCGCTGTTGAAACCTCTTGTCACACACTGGGCAGAGAATGTGACGCAGAATTATCCCCGGCGCATGGCGGAATACCGCGAACTGGTGGAAAAGATCAAAAACAATAAAGAAACGCTGGATGTCTGACCAGACGGACACCGGCAACCGGGGCGTGAAAAAAGGATGGGCCGATCCGGAGTTCGATGACGGCGACTGGCGCACCTGCACGTTGCCGGGATTCTGGGAACAATGGGAGGATATGCGCATTGACGGCGCGGTCTGGTTCCGCAAAACCGTCAGCATTCCGGATGCCTGGGCCGGTCAGGATTTGAATCTGTCCCTGGGTCCGATTGATGATTTTGATGTGACCTGTTTCAATGGTGTTGAGGTAGGCCGGACCGGTGAGGAAACGCCGTCCTTCTGGACGCATCCGCGTAAATATAGCGTCCCGGCTGAACTTGTGCGCGCCGGTGATGCAGTCATTGCCGTGCGTGTGTTTGATCGTTTTGGCGAGGGTGGATTTGCCGGCGCGCGTTCGCAAATGCGGCTGCTTCAGCAGAAAAACGATACCGCACAAGAGATTGAACTGCACGGCGCCTGGACATACAAAGTGGAACAAGCCCTGGAATCCCGTCCCTGGTCACGGGACCGGGCAGCGGCGATTTGCCGCCGGAACCGCGCGGTCCGGGACATCCGCATACTCCCGCCGGACTCTACAATGCCATGATTCATCCGCTGGCGCCCTTTGGCATGCGCGGCGCCATCTGGTATCAGGGCGAGGCCAATGCCGGCCGCGCCCGGCAGTACCGCACCCTGCTGCCTGCGATGATCAACGACTGGCGGCGTGTGTGGGATCAAAAGACCTGTTATTTCGGTATTGTTCAGCTGGCCAATTACATGGCTGTCAGTGAGGGGCCGGAAGAAAGCGCCTGGGCGGAACTGCGCGAAGCGCAGGCCATGACCGCTGAAACACTGAAAAACACCGGACTGGCGGTCATTATCGATATCGGCGAAGCGGATGATATTCACCCGAAAAACAAACAGGATGTGGGAAAGCGCCTGGGTCTCTGGGCGCGGGCACAGGCCTATGGGCAGGACGTGCTCGGGTCCGGTCCGGTTTACACGTCCATGTCCATAGAAAACGGCCGGGCAATCATTGATTTTGCGCATACCGCGGATAGTCTGGTGAGCCGCGGCAGCAATACGCTGAAGGGGTTTAGTATCGCCGGACCGGATCGCGAATTTGTTCCGGCGCAGGCCGAGATCCGCGGCGATCAGGTTGTGGTCTGGTCCGATACAATGGATGAACCGAGAGCCGTGCGCTATGCCTGGGCCAACAATCCGGTGTGCAATCTGTACAATTCGGTCGGACTGCCGGCCGGACCGTTTCGGACCGATGACTGGCCCGGTGTAACCGATGGTGTGTTGAAATAGGAGATGACAGGATGAAACGACGAACCTTTTTGAAAACAGCAGGCGCCTCGGCGATTGCCGGCGGATTTTTCCTGAACGCGTCCTGTTCCAAAGCGCGAAAACCCAATGTAATTCTCATCAATGCGGATGATCTGGACTTTGATTTTATTGAACGCGCCTATATGGAAAACGTCGAGTTTCTCGGACTGCCCGAGGAGATGCGCACACACAATATGGAATGGGTTACAGAGGGAGCGTTAAAGTTTATCGAGCAGTCTCAGGATCAGCCGTTCTTTCTGTACATGCCGCTTCCGATCCCGCACGGTCAGTATTTTTCAGACTGGGAAATGGGCAACAAACTGGCGACGCCGGCGGGCATGCTGGATAAAGCGCCGGATGTGCAGCCGCCGCGGCAAACGATTTTTAAGCGTCTGGAGCAACACGGCATTGACAAGCGCAATGCCATGGCCACCTGGATGGATGACAGTGTGGGCGCGGTGCTGGCAAAACTGGACGAGCTGGGTCTGGCTGAACATACAATGGTCATTTTTACCAGCGATCACCAGTCGCGCGGCAAGTTTACCTGCTACGAAGGCAACCGGGTGCCGTTCCTGCTGCGCTGGCCGGGCCATGTCGAACCCGGATCCCGGATCGATCAGATCGCCGCGAGCGTTGATATCGCGCCGACCTGTATTGAACTGGCCGGCGGAACCCCGCCGGAAAATATGTCGCGGGATGGCCGCAGTTTTCTGCCGCTTTTAAAAGAACAAGCCGATGGATGGCGGGATTCGCTGCTGCTGGAATGCGCGTACATCAAGGCGGTGGTCACGCCGAAATGGAAGTATATTGCCAATCGGCCGCCGCAGGAGGTGCTGGACAAAATGCAGGCCGAAGCGCAAACAAGCGCCGAAACCGGAGAACCGCGCCGCATCGGCTGGAGCGGCATTGCCAACTGGCACCGGCAGGGCGAAGGCGTGATTTATAGCGCAGTCCGGGATTTTCCGAATTATTTTGACAAGGATCAATTGTATGATCTGGAAAATGATCCGTTCGAACAGCGGAATCTGGTTACGGACGTGGGGTATGGTGAAACCGCCTCTGAACTGAAAGAAAAACTGAGTGCATTTGTCAGAGATTTACCGCACACATTCGGAGAATTTGGCAAAGAAGCGGACTGATATATGATATTTTACAACAGCATCGGCAAAAGCTGACACAAGGAACCAGGACGCTGAATGTGTCCAAAACAGTATTCGAAAAACAGGTATAAACATATAGCTAAAAAAGGAGAGGAAAATATGCCAACTGTCAAAGAACTCGCAAAAATGATTGATCATTCGATCCTGCATCCGACCATGACGGATGAGGATTTAAAAAGAGAGTGTGAAATTGCTGTCAAATATGATACGGCGTCGGTCTGCGTTAAACCGTACGCGGTCAAACAAGCGGCTGAATATTTAAAAGGTTCGGATGTGATCAACGGCTGTGTCATCGGATTTCCGCACGGCAACAGCGCCATCGATGTCAAGGTGTTCGAAACCGAACAGGCCATCAAAGACGGCGCCGTTGAAATCGATATGGTCGTCAATATCGGCAAAGTCCTGAGCGGTGACTGGGATTATGTCAAAAAGGAAATCGGCAGTATTGTCAAGGTGACCAAAGCGAACCATGCCGTATTAAAAGTGATTTTTGAAAATGATTATATGCCGGATGATGCGCACATTATCAAACTGTGTGAGATCTGCAGCGAACTCAAAGTCGATTATGTCAAGACGTCCAGCGGATTCGGGTTTGTCAAGGGCGAGGACGGCAGATACGCCTATGAAGGCGCCACCGAACATGATCTCCGACTGATGCGCAAACATTCCGATCCCGAGGTTAAGGTCAAGGCGGCCGGCGGTGTGCGCACCCTAAATGGGCTGCTGATGGTGCGCGACTGCGGCGCGGCGCGCTGCGGCGCCACAGCGACCGTCAAGATCCTGGATGACGCCAGGCAGCGCTTTGGCGGTTAAATTCTGAACAGCATCCCTGTCGGACGGTCCTGCAAGGATGTATGGCTGTCCGGCAGGCATGTTTTTATCTGCATATTCTTTGTTTTGGATTTTATTTGATCCGCCATGATCCGAGGATTCAACAGGCCGGCGCAGGATTGCAGAAAGCAAAAAAAGATTGATGAATTGAAATGAAAAGGGATACAAAATGTCAAAATTAAAGCTTGTTCTGATATTGATGCTAAGTTGTGTGTTGACGGGACTGTACGCGTCAGGCGCCGAGACAGAGGTCAATATCAATGAGAATGAAAAAGGTGAAAACGAACTGCTGTACATGAACGCGTCGCAGTACGGAATTACCTATCCGGAAACCTTTATCCTGATGCAGAACCGCAACGGGTTGCGTGTTGAGTATTGCGTGGACCGCAGTGATCTGCAGTTGTGGATTTCACCGCAGGCCTGGACGTCTCTGGATTACCGCGACCGCAATTTTTCCAATCGCGATGACCATTGCAAGGTGTACGATCGCATCACGCTGCCGGGTTTGAATCTGGACCGGTTTGAACGCTGCGACTTTGATCCCTTTCACAGCATTCTGTATTTTAAAAACCAGACCCTGCATCTGGTGAGTTTGTTCGATGAACCGGGGCTGGTTTTGTGGTTTGAGCAGGACGGCAAGGTGGATCTGGCCAGCCACAAATCGGATTCGGCTCTGGCGCGCACTGAAAATCAGTTTGTGCTGCAGCATACGGACCGCGGGCGGGTCTTAAATTTTGCCGCCGTGATGGGGGACGGCGCCGGACAGTTTCGGCATCAGCTAACGCTGGACAAGGGCCGCAGTATTTACGCGCGCGCAGAACTGGCGGCCGGACAGCCGCTGGTGATCATGGGTGAGCTGAAAAAGGAACGGGTTGCCGAAACCGCTGCGGAGATTGCATCAACGGACATGAAAGCATTAATTCGGGTGAATGAACAAAAGGTGTCCGAAGCGCTGAAAACGGGACGCTTTCAGCTCAAAGACCGACCCGAGATGCAGAAACTGCTGGAAAAAAACCGGCGTATCGCCCTGTCCATGCAGGACGGCGGATTTATGCGCTCCACGAATCAGTATATTTATTATCTGCTCTGGTACCGGGACGGCGGTATGAACACCTCGCATATCTGCTATTCCGGCTGGGCAGATGCGGCTGCTGAACATTGTAAAATCGCGCTTTTGAATCCCAATATCAGCCGGGAAGAACCGAAAGGCAGGTTTTTCGGTCAATTGATGGCCGGTCCCATCACCAAATGGGAAGAAGACGGTCTGTTTTACGCCGTCTGGCCGGCGTTTGCGCATTGGACGCAAACCGGCGAGGACCGCTATGTCAGCGGCCAATACCTCAAAAACCTGCAACAGGGCATGGACTGGCTGGAGCGTTATTCGTTCGATGAGGATCGCGGTTTGTTTTACCGGTACTATTACTGCGAGACGCCGCTGACCGGCAGCCGCGGAGACGGGTATGACAATGCGGTGGGTCGGCCGAATGATTTCTGGCAATCCACGTACAAAGACAGTCTGATCGTCCGGTCTTATGATTTGTATATCAATATGCTCAATTACAGCAATTACATGATGTTGTCCGCCATGACCGACGCCGAGACGGCTGAAACGTATCTGCGCAAGGCCGAGGGTCTGGAAGAGAATATGCGGCATTTTTTTGACACGCCGGGTGATCTTCCTTCTTACGGCGATCTGTTGACCGACAACGGTACGATGATGGCAGCAGATCCTTACGGCATGGATCAGACCGATTACCGCTGGGCGCTGGCCATTCCGCCGCTGCATCCGAATTATCCCGAACATTATAAAAACGCCCGAAACGCCCTGCTTGCGGATATGGAGGACAATCCGAAAGGCATGTTTATCTGCGCCTATAACGCTATTTTGACCAGCATGGATACGGAATTGTATGATGAGGACCGCATCATGGCGGCTCTGGATTATCTGGTGCCGCAGAGTGTGCGTCCCGGGAAATATCTGCCCATGCCCTATACCATACCGGAACTGGTGGATCAAGAGGACGGCGATCCGTTTCACGATGTGCGGCCGCTGGTGTATTCCATCGCGCCCTGGCTGTCGGCGGTCACCCATATGGGGCTGCACCGGCTGCCGTTCGGAATTGCCGTGCGCCGCACAAAGTATCTGGACTCTTTGACGGATTATGTGTATCAGAACGGTTTGTTTGATGTGACCTACAGCGGCAGCGGACCGATCGCCGAGGTGCTGCTGAACGGTGAACCGCTGCAGCACACCCTGCAAATTCCTCTCAAACAGATTGAGAATGGAGATAATACGCTTGCCGTCAACATGCGGGAACGCAGTGAATTGAAAAATTGTCTGGTCTCTTCCACGGTCGAACTCGAGTCTGTAGACGCAAGGTCGGATATTTCCTATACCATACGCGCAAGAGGACAAAATGTGCTTAGATTCAAGCATCTGGACCGGGGTGTGCGTATTACGGATGCCCGGGGAAACAAAGTCAAGTATAGCATTCAGAGGCTGGATAATCTGACAATTGTAGATTTTGACGGACGTGGGATTTATACGCAGTAACCTTGAACTAGTGGAGTTGATGATGAAATATTTAATACTCTTTACAGCAATGGTTTTGTTTTTGTCCGGATGCACTGACCCGGATCAACGACCTGAAGCAACTATGCTGATTACATTGAGAACGGAACATGTTGAGGTGGGTGTACTGCCGCAGGTAGGCGGCCGGGTGGTGTCGCTGCACAAACCGGGCATGGACAATATTCTGAAAGCGGTTCCTGAACTCTGGGAACAGAAACCTGCCGAGACGCCGAAAGCCACACGGCTGCATGAAATGACCCCGTATTACGGGCATATCGTGTGGGTCGGGCCGCAGAGCGGATGGTGGCTGCAGCAGGACGTGAATGACACACTGCTGCAGCGCAAAGCCAACTGGCCCGGATCCGTTTCTAACCCATGCAGAGTTTGCGGTACTAAAACAGCGTGAGGATTATCTCAAGATGGCCGGTCCGCCGAGTCCGGTCAGCGGCATCCGGCTGACCAAAGAGATCAGTCTGGCGGATTCACAGGTGACGTTCATTGTCAGCGCTGAAAACATCCGCGACACATCCGTGCAGTGGGATCTCTGGATGAACACGCGTCTGGACGGATACGCCTCGTTTTACGTGCCCGCTGATTCTGAACATCTGGACTGGGTCAGTATGAAAGCGGACGAGCATCGGGATGTGATGCCCTATTCGATTCAGGACGGCTATTTTACATTCCACACATCGGCGCCGTCGGAAGGCAAACAACAGCGCGTGCAAAAAGCGTTTTTAACGCCGCGCGAGCCTTTTATTGCCGCATTTGATAAAGGCCAGATGCTGTTGATAGAGTTCGAGCCGGTACCCGTGCACCGGATGCATCCGGAGCATCGGCTGGTGGAAATCTACAATCAGGTGCGCGCTGATGAGCAAAACCTGCTGGAACTGGAAGTGCACGGCGCCTTTCAGGCACTGCAGCCCGGTGAACGCATGTCCTTGCAGGAAACCTGGACCGTGAGCCGCGCCAAAGCGGCACAAAGCAGAGCGCAACAACTAAACAGGATACAGACTGCGATGGGGAACTGAGATCGCAATCGGGACAGAAACAGATCGAGAGAGGGATGCTATGAGATACGGTTTTTTTGATGACGAGAACAAGGAATATGTAATCACCAATCCGCAGACCCCGGAGCCCTGGAGCAATTATCTGGGCTCTGTGGAGTACGGCGCGATTGTGACCAACAATGCGGGAGGCTATAGTTTCTACCGGTCCGGCGGCAAGGGTCGGTTTATTCGGATGCATTTTAATACCATTTTAAAGGACCAGCCCGGAAAGTTTTTATATTTCCGCGACCGGGATGCGGGTGACATCTGGTCCGCTTCCTGGCAGCCGGTTGGGGTTCCTCTCGAGGATTATACCACTGAATGCCGGCACGGAACGGCGTATACATCCATCAAATCAAATTATAAACACATCGAATCCAAGGTGACGTTTTTTGTGCCGTTGAATCAGCATTATGAAGTGTGGCGGGTGTCGTTGACGAACCGGGATTCCGTCAGACGAAAATTGAGCGCCTTTACCTATGTCGAATATTCCGGCAGCTGGTCGGCTCTGGACGATTTGCTGAATATCCAGTATACGCAATACACCACCATCATGGCGGTCAAAGACGGGATCATTGATCACGGCACCAATGTGAATATTCCGCCTATGCCGGACAATTTTGATGAAAAAGACCAGGGCCGGCACACGTTCATGGCTCTGGCCGGCGCCCCGGTGACGAACTGGGATACGGACCGGGAACGCTTTGTGGGAAAATACAGAACCTATAAAAATCCGATTGCGGTGGAATCCGGCACGTGCAGCGGATCACTGGCTTATGGGGATAACGCCTGCGGCAGTCTGCAGACGGATATTGATCTGGAACCGGGCGAGAGCAAAGACTTTTTGGTGCTTGTCGGCGTCGGCCGCGCGGATGCGGAAGGCCAACAGATTCGCGGCAAATATCAGGACATCAAAAAGGCGGATCAGGAGCTAAATGAGCTGAAACAGGCCTGGCATCATCATCTGGCCCGGTTCACCGTGCAAACCCCGGATCAGCAACTGAACAGCACGGTCAATGTGTGGGGAATGTACAACAATCTGATCACCTACTCCTGGTCGCGGGCCGTCAGTCTGGTGTACACCGGTGTGGATCGGGACGGACTGGGGTACCGGGATACGGTTCAGGATTTTATCGGCGTGGTTCACAGCATTCCGGAACAGGTGGGAGAACGTTTAAAACTCATGATCACCGGTCAGCTGTCCAACGGCGCGGCGCTGCCGGTGGTGTATCCGACCCGGCACAAACCGGGACAGGAAGCGGCGCCGCATGATGATGAATACCGTTCCGATGATAGCATGTGGCTGTTTTATGCCATTCCGGATTACGTCAAGGAAACCGGCGATATGGACTTTTACAACAAAGTGTTGCCGTATGCGGATCGAGGTGAGGATACAGTGTTTCGGCATATGAAACGCGCCATCGAGTTTACCCTTGAACATTCGGGTGAACATGGGTTGCCGCTGGGATTAAAAGCGGACTGGAACGATTGTGTGCGGTTCGGCAAGACCGGCGAGAGCGCGTTTGTGGCCATGCAATTGCGGCTGGCGCTGAGTGTGTACGTGGATGTGGCGGAGCGGCTGGGTGAAGCATCGGAAGTCGAGTGGGGACAAACGCGCCTTGAAAAGCTGGATGACGCCATTCAGAAACACGTATGGGACGGCGAATGGTTTCTGCGCGGCTACGGTGAAAATCATGCACGCTATGGCGGTCATGAGAACAAAGAAGGCAGTCTGTTTTTAAATCCCCAGGTCTGGGCGGTGATGGGAGGCGCCGCATCACCGGAACAGGCGGAATCGGCTATGAATGCGGTGCATGAACGCCTGGCAACCCGTTACGGACTGATGATCTGTGATCCGCCGTTTACCCGTGAAGATCATACCATTATGCGCGCGCAGCTGATGAATCCCGGCAACAAGGAAAACGGCGGTATCTTTATCCATACTCAGGGATGGGCGGTCATAGCGGAAACCCTTTTGGGGCATGGAGACCGGGCGTATGAATATTTGCGGGATTATCTGCCGGCCGCTTATAATGATCACGCGGATGTGCGCGAGGTGGAGCCTTATGTGGTGTGTCAGTCCACGCATTCCAGACACAGTCCCAAAGAAGGCACGTCCAGATTGCCCTGGCTGAGCGGAAGCGCGGCCTGGACCTATTATGCCCTCACCCGTTATATTCTGGGTGTTCGTCCCGATTATGACGCACTGGTCATTGATCCCTGTATTCCTTGCAAATGGGACGCGTTTACCGTGACGCGTGAATTTCGCGGCTGTTCCTTTCATATCAGCGTGGACAATTCCGCACGTGTGCAGCGGGGCGTCAAATCCCTGATCGTAAACGGCAAAGCGCTGGACGGCACCCGTATACCGGCTGCCGAATTTGAATCGGAAAATAAAGTCGAGGTCATTCTCGGATAAGCGCGGTCAACTATGAATGAACATTTGATGTTAAATGACATACAGCCGCTGACCTGGAACATCGGCTGGCAGCTTGAGTATGACGGCAGCCCGGAAAAACACTATCCGGCTGTGGTGCCGGGGGCTGTGCAGCTGGATGTCGCCGCGGCTGAACATTATGAACCTTTTTTTCACGCTGAAAACTGGAAACAGTTTTTATGGATGGAAGATGTGTACTGGCTCTATACCGCTGAATTTGAAAAACCGCAGCCGGCTGGCAATGAGCGCCTGTTTTTTGTCAGCCGCGGCATTGATTATCAGTTTGAAATCCGCTTGAACGGCCGCCTGCTTTGGCGGCAGGAAGGCATGTTCACGCCGGTTGAACTGGATTTGACCTCGGTTATCAAGTCCAAGAACACCCTGACCGTGCTGATTTTTCCGGTTCCCAAGGCCTATGCGAGGCCGCTGGATAAAGGTCAGGCCGCCGGCAGCGTCAAACCGGCGGTGAGTTACGGCTGGGACTGGCATCCGCGTCTGGTGCCGCTGGGGATCTGGGATGAAACCGGACTGCAGGTTCGGTCCGAGCAGCATGTCCGTTCATCTAACCTGCGCTATACGCTGTCCGCGGATTTCAGTCAGGCTGAATTGATCTGTGAGATCGAAGGACATGCGGTGCGGGGGCTGGACTATCAATGGTCACTGCTGGCGCCGGATGGCACGCCGGTGGTTCAGCAGACCGGCCGTTTCCAGGAAGAAACGCTGACGCTGAGCAATGACCTTCAGAATCCGCTGCTGTGGTGGACGCATGATCACGGCACGCCGCATCTGTATACGAGTGTGTTTCAGATTTACAAGAACGGGGCGCTTTGGGGTCACCGGGCTCAGCGCATCGGGTTCAAGCAGGTGCGGCTGGTGATGAACACGGGCGCCTGGGATGAACCGCAACAGTTTCCCAAAACCCAGAGTGTGCCGCCGATGCAGCTTGAACTGAACGGCCGGCGCATATTCTGCAAAGGCTGCAACTGGGTCAATCCGGAGATATTTCCGGGTGTGATTACGGCTGAACGGTATCAGGGATTGCTGGAAAAGGCAAAAAAAGCCAATTTTAATATGCTGCGCGTGTGGGGCGGCGGTATTGTTAACAAAGAATCCTTTTACAGCCTGTGTGACGAAAAAGGCATTTTGATCTGGCAGGAATTTCCGCTGGCCTGCAATGCTTATCCGGATTCGCCGGTTTACTTGAAAGTTTTAGAGCAGGAATCCGAATCCATAATCCGCAAGCTGCGGAATCATGCCTGTCTGGCTCTGTGGTGCGGCGGCAATGAGGCTGTTTAACGAATGGTCCGGAATGACCAATCAGTCCCGAGCGCTGCGGCTGCTGAACAGTCAAACCCTGAAATACGATCCGGATACGCCGTTTATCATGACCGCCCCGCAGATGGGCATGGGGCACGGCCATTATGTGTTCCGCGATGACGATACCGGAGAAGAGGTGTTTCAAATCTACAGCCGCTCACGCAAGACGGCGTACACGGAATTCGGTGTGCCGTCGCCCAGTGGGGTGGGGACTATAAAAAAAGCCATACCCGATTCCGAGCTCTGGCCGCCGCGCCCGGACTCGTCCTGGACGAGCCATCACGGCTATAACGCCTGGCTCGGCGACACCTGGCTGATGCAGGATTTCATCGAATCCTGTTTCGGCGCATCGGAGAATCTGCAGCAGCTTGTGGAGCACGGTCAGATTCTGCAGGCGGAAGGATTGAAATGCATTTTCGAAGAAGCGCGGCGGCAGAAACCCTACTGTGCCATGGCGCTGAGCTGGTGTTTCAATGAACCCTGGACCACCGCGGCCAACACCAGCCTGATCGATTATCCGCTCACACCCAAACCGGCCTTGGACCAGGTGCGGCAGAACTGCCGTCCTCTGCTGGTGAGCGCCAAAATCCCCAAATTTACATGGAAACCCGGGGAGGAATTCTCCTGCGAACTCTGGGCGCTGAACGATCGGTTTCAGGCGGCTGAGATCAGGAGAGTGACTGTGAGCCTAATTCATGACGGCGAGATCGAAACTCTGACGTCCTGGACGCCGGATCGGATAAAATCCAACAACAATCTCAGAGGGCCGCAGGTCCGCTGCCGGCTGCCGAACCGGAAAGCCGGTATTTTTAAACTGCGGCTGCAGGTGGAGGGCAGGCCGGAGTTGAATTCAGAGTATCGGCTGGTTTTGAAAACTGAAAATGGGCACGCGGGGAAGCAGAGGGAAACATGGTGAAGCATATTTTTATCAACACTGTCATGGATGACAGCGTGACCGGTGAGCGGCTGGTGATCGAGCAGGCGGAACATATTAAACTCAAAGAGGTGACTGTCGACGGAAAAAAACTGGACGGCAGCTTTAGCAAACTGGATACAACCCAAACCGTACCGCATCAGATATAAAAGGATGATTTGTTATGAACCGAAGAAGATTTGTCATGTCAGCGGCAGCCGCACCCGCAGCCGCTGTGATCGGAAGCGGATGCTCAACTGCAGAAAAGCCCGAACCGGCATTCCGCTTTTGTCTGAACACCAGCACGATCAACGGCGGGGAAATCGGACTGCTGAAAAGTATGGAAATCGCCGCACAGGCGGGATACGACGGCGTGGAAATCTGGGTGCGCGATTTGAAAGCCTGTCTGGATTCCGGGCATTCGCTTTCAGAAATTGAACAGCGCATCAAAGATCACGGCCTCGCTGTTGAGAGCGCGATCGGTTTTGCGCCCTGGCTAACGGGCAAGGCCGGATTCGATCAGATGCGCGACGACATGCAGCTGTTGTCTGCGGTTGGCTGCCGACGAATTGCGGCGCCGCCGGCCGGTGTGCCGTCGGATGCGCCTCTGGACCTGTTCAAAGCCGGCGAAGCTTATGCCGAACTTTTAGAACTGGGACGCGAGACCGGCGTGATGCCGCAGCTGGAGTTCTGGGGCGCGTCACAGGTGCTGTGGCATCTGGGACAGGCGCTGATGATCGCAGCGGCGGCCAATGATCCGGATGCGCGGATTTTACCGGATGTGTATCATCTGTTCCGCGGCGGGTCCGGGTTCAACGGATTGAAAATGCTCAGCGGTCAGCTGATTGATATTTTTCATATGAACGATTATCCGGACAAAGCGAGAGAAGAGCAGAACGACGCCGACCGGGTGTATCCGGGGGACGGTGTCGCTCCGGTCGTGCAGATTCTCACCGATCTGAACGCCGGCGGGCCGACGGTGCTGTCGCTGGAACTGTTCAACCGGGAGTACTGGAAACATGATCCCCTGACGGTTGCGGAAACCGGTCTGCGAAAAATGCGGACCGCTGTCAGCGGGATAAAATAACCTATTTCAACAAGGAGGTTTTATGGAAAGCCGTTATGTAAATCGGAGACAATTTGTAAAAACCACAGCGCTGGCATCTGCCGCTGCGTTTGTTCCGGCAGCCGCCCTGGGCGCCAATGACAGGATCAACGTGGCGCTGATTGGATGCCGCAACAAGGGATTCGGCATACTCAAGGACAGTCTGGGCTATGATGACGCGCGCTGTACGGCCATGTGTGACGTGGATCGGAGCGTACTGGACGAACGCGCGGCCGAGGTGCAAAAGACCTTTGGTCAGAAACCCAAACTGTATAACGACTACCGCAAGATGCTGGAGCAAAAGGACATCGATGCGGTGATCATCGGCACGCCGGATCACTGGCACTGTCTGCAGCTGGTGGATGCCGTACAGGCCGGCAAGGATGTGTATGTGGAAAAACCCATGGCCAACACCATTGAGGAATGCAACATCATGGTCAGGGCCGCCAATTACTATGACCGCGTGGTGCAGGTGGGCCAGCAACAGCGCAGCAATCAGATCTTTATCGAGGTCATGAAACTGATCAAATCCGGCGTCATCGGGTCGCTGCGCAAAGTGAACATGTGGGCGAATTTCAATTACGGCCTGGGCGCCACACCGGCCATGGATGAACCGGTACCGGACGGCGTGGATTACGATATGTGGCTGGGACCGGCGCCGAGCCGTCCGTTCAACCGCAACCATTTTCACGGCAGCTGGCGGCATTTCTGGGCCTACGGCGGCGGCATGTTCTCGGACTGGGGCGTGCACCTGGTGGACATGGGGTTGTGGGCCAAGGATCAGGTCAAAGCGCCGGGGCAGGTGATGACGTTTGCGGCCAACAACAGCGATTCCAACAAAAAACGCGATACCTTTGATACCATGAATGTCATTTATCCGACCCAGGATTATGTGATCAATTACGATATGACCGCCGGTGTGCAGGAAGGTCCGTTTGAACTCATGTACGGCGTCAATTTTATCGGCAACAAGGCGACCATCAAGGCGAACCGGCACAGCTACAAGGTGGTGCCGGAATGGGACCCGGTGAAAGAAAAACATCTGACCGAGGCCAAAGAGGTGACCTCTGGAAAAGAATCGCATGGCGAGCATGTGCGCAATTTTCTGGATTGCATCAAATCGCGGCAGATTCCGGCCTGTCCGCCGCAAGTCGGGCGCGCCGCGGCTCTGCACGTGCACGCGGCCAATATATCCGCCCGTATCGGCGAGCCGTTTCTAATCTGGGATGATGTGAACAACCGCTTTAGCAATTGCGATAAAGCCAACAGCTATATTGTGCCGCGCTACCGGTCACCGTGGACGCTGCCGAAAATCGGTTAATTGTTGTTTTGAACAAAAGGAGAGAATGATGGATACCAGACGACAGTTTTTATTAAAGACCGCGGCCGCCGGCGCTGCCATGGCTGCACTGCCGTATGTCGCTTGCGAAACACAGACACAGACACGATTCAACCTCGGCTTTATCAGCGGACTCATCGGCAAAGAGCTGAAAGCTGACTGGCGGGCGGCGCTGAAACAGGCTGCTTCTTACGGGTTCAGCGAATACGAGGGCGGTGTGTATGCGGACTCGGCGCAGGACTACCTGGCGTACCTGCAGGAGGTCGGATTGACGCCGGTGGCCGGGGGCATTAAATTCTCGGAGGACATGGACGAGGTGAAACAGAGTTTTGAAAACGTCCTGGCGCTGGGGATGCCCTATGCCGTGTCCTACTGGCCGTGGCTGGTCGGCGAGCCGTTCAAGCTCGAGGATTGTCAAAAGAGCGCGGATCTGCTGAATCAGATCGGTGAACTGGCTGCGGGTAACGGATTGACCCTGTGCTGGCACAATCACGATAATGAATTCATCGAGATGGAAGCGGGCCTGCCGTTCCATTATCTGATGGATCATACCGATCCGGAGCTGGTCAAGTGTGAGATGGATAGTTACTGGGTGGCCAAAGGCGGCGCCGATCCGCTGCAGGTTCTGCAGCAGTACAACGGCCGGATTCCGATTCTGCACGTCAAGGATATGGCGGGTGACGAAGAACAGTCCTTTGCCTGTCCCGGCAGCGGTATCATTGATTTCCCGTCGATTTTGACCGAGGCCCTGGATCAGGGGATTGAGCACTACTTTGTCGAACGCGACAAGGCGCCGGACGGTATGGCGTGTCTGAAATCGAGCAGCGAGTATCTCAAGAGTCTCGAGCTGTAAGGGATGAGTTTGACAGGATTTGCGGCAACGGCTGAACCGCGGCGCAAATCCTGTTACGTAAAGATAGTATCGGCTGTATTTCGGCATCGGCCGGGGTGCGTAATAAACGCTACAAATACATCCGCCGGTTTACAAAGAACTCGATGAACTGCAGCAGGACCCGCATGAAAAACGTCATCTGGCCGATCCAATGGACTATGCAAGCATGGTCAGGGAACTGCAGAGCCGTTGTGATCAGCTGAAAGAGGAACGGGTGTAACGGATTTTACAGCGGGCTGCGGGGGGAATGCCTGGCAACGAAACCGCCGTATGATGATTGGAAAACAGAACGTACTATAGTACGTTCTGTTTTACTGTAATTTAAAACAATAAAATACAATGGTATATATGGATGTTTTTTAGCAAAGTTGTAGACGAGGTTCGTCGCCCCGTTGAGCGTCGAGCCGGTTTTGAAAAGGCTATGAAAGACAAGATCTGCTTTATAACAGCCTGTAACAGCGCCATATTTTTTTTGACTCGTGACACAGAGTATCTCGGCTGCCTTATGCAAGGTGACTGGCGGAACCAGGAGCAGCGGAGCAGGCGAACGGGAGGAACCGCCCGCTGCACCTGATTCGAGACAGGGTGTGGGCTCTGCGTTTCCAGGCTATTACAAGAGCGGAAAATGTCTTGTGAAAAACGCTGTAATTGTTTATGTTCAATGAACGGGAACCGGCGGGGATATGGGTTTCTCCGGGGTTTTATAACCGTTTTTCATCGATGAATAGAATAAAAACGCGAACTGAAAAACCGGGATGTTCTATGCGAACCGGGATAATTGCACTCTTTGTATTGCTGTCAAGTTTGCTTTCCTGCACCGTCAATCAAATGTTTGTCCGATGGTCGGACACGCTCAAAGATGGAAGGGGGCGGAACAGGAATGTGTTCTGGACGGACGGCATTCAATTTATTCATGTGGGTAAAAACAATATCGACCTGTATGTCAGCGGACTGCAAGCGGGTAATTACGTGTACTTTAATACATCCGTTGCCAATAACTCAAACCGCGAAATTTTTCTATACCCCGCACACTGTAAACTGTTGCAGAAACAAAAGGACGAGATTGTCGAGTTACAGCCGGTCTTGCCCAAAGAACTGCGGGTTGCTCAAGTACAGAAATCCGCTCTAATCGGTGTAATGTATGGGGTGGCGCTGGCCAATTCGAGCTATATTGCCAACAGCAACAACGCTGCAGAGCGCGCCTATTATAACTACAAAAATGATCAACTGGCACAAGACCACGCTGTCCTTCAGCAGCAGAATCAAAACACCACCATGACCCTGATCGCATCCATGCTGAAAAACCATAACCTGCAGCCGGAAGAGATGTACAGCGGCGCGATCCTGTTTGAACTGCTGGGAAGAGATGTGGATAAAGATAAACCCTTCTATTTGGTCGTCACGATCGACCAGCAGCAATATGTGATCCGCGGTAAAATGATGTCCGGGAACACCTATGATGAGCTGGATACGCCGGAGTTGCTGCGAGCGATCGAGTTTTAATGCTGATTTTGGAAATAAATTTAAACTGTAAAGGGGCAAACTCATGAGCATCACATTCAGCTGTAAAAGCTGCGGAAAATCATACACCGTAGATGATTCTATGGCCGGAAAAGCAGGGCCGTGTAAAAAGTGCGGTGCACGATTAATCGTGCCTTCCAGGCATTATCAGGAGATGCCGGGACAGTCAACGCCGAGTCAGCCGGATCAACAAAAACAGACAACACAATCGATCACAAAACCGGAGATGGACATGCAGAAATTTAAAGAATACAAGGTCATCACCGTGGAAGAAGGCGGGTGCAGTACGCTCTTACTCGGCTCGTCAGTTATTCCGGTGAATAAAATGCAAGCGCAACTGAATCAGTTGGCAAAAGACGGATGGCAGGTTGTGTTTCAGCTGGTGGAACAGAAACGCTATTTGCTGTTCTGGACCCGGGAATCTGTAATCATCACGCTGGGCCGGTAATCATGCTTGCGCATCTCTGCATACGCTGCATTAAATGGTATCAGCGCGTCAACAAAGACGGCGCCCTGTTCAGAACGGACTGTAATTTTATTCCGTCCTGTTCCGATTATGCCAGACTCTGTCTGCAGCGCTTTGGTCTGATCAAAGGACTGAGACTGGGACTTGAGCGTATTTCACGATGTAAAGACCGCGAGGCTTTAGAGAAAAAAGTTGATCCTGTGCCGGAAAAGTTATAATTTAAAAGATTCAAGTTTATCCAGCAACTGTTGAACTCAAAGCATCTAACCGGAACCCACACCATGCCCCAACTTGAACACATTAAAACCATCGAAAAACGCCTCTGGAGCGCTGCCGATACCTTGCGGGCCAATTCCAATTATGCCAGCAATGAATACTTTTTGCCGGTGATGGGGCTTATTTTTCTGCGACACGCTTACAGCCGATTCCTGGCGGTCAAAGATGAGATTGTTGCCGGATTGCCGAAACGCAACGGCAAAACACGTCCCCTGAGCAAAGAAGATTTTTCGCGCAGAAATGCCATTTATCTGCGCCCCGAAGCGCAATTTGATCATTTGGTTTCCCTGCCCGGAGATAAAGACCGCGTCAAGGCCGTCATAAAGGCCATGGAGTCCATTGAACAGGATTATGACAGTCTAAAAGGCATTTTACCCAAAAGTGAATATCAGGAACTGGATAATGATGTTTTGCAACAAATGCTGGAATATCTGAATCCGGATGCCCTGAAACAGGTGTCCGGTGATGTATTTGGCCGCATTTACGAATATTTTCTCACCAAATTCGCAGATCTCAAGGCGCACGACAATGGCGAATTTTTCACCCCGGTTTCCCTGGTGTCCATGATCGCGCATGTGCTGGATCCAAACGGCGGGATTGTTCTGGATCCGGCCTGCGGTTCGGGTGGCATGTTTGTGCAGAGTGCACGCACCGTACGGGAGCACGGTGACAATCCGGCGGAACGCCTGACGTTTTACGGCATGGAAAAGAATTCGACCACCATTCGGTTGGCCCAGATGAATCTGGCGGTGCACGGTCTGGAAGGCAATATTCAAAAGGCGATTACCTATTATCAGGATCCGCATGCTCTGGTTGGCAAAGCCGATTATGTGATGGCGAATCCGCCGTTCAATGTGGACGAGATCGACGCGGACAGTGTCAAAAGCGATTCACGCATGCCGTTTGGGTTGCCGGGCAAGAATAAAAACGATAAAGTGCCGAACGGCAATTACGTGTGGATTAGTTTCTTTTACAGCTATCTGAATGAAACCGGGCGCGCCGGATTTGTCATGTCATCCCAGGCGTCCAGCGCCGGCCGCGATGAGGCCAAGGTGCGGCAAAAACTGATCGAAACCGGGGCGGTGGATATCATGATGGCGATCCGGTCCAATTTCTTTTATACGCGGTCCGTGCCCTGTGAATTGTGGTTTCTCAACCGCGACAAACCGAAAGAACACCGCGACAAGGTGCTGATGATCGATGCGCGCAATGTCTATCGGCAGGTGACGCGCAAAATTTATGATTTCAGTCCCGAACAGGAACAGAATCTGCTCGCCATGGTCTGGCTGTACCGCGGACAAACACAGCGCTATCTGGACCTCGTGGCCGGGTATTGTCAGCGCATGCTGGATCAATGCGATCAGTGTCTGTCTGATGAGAGCGATGCGAATGAACCTGTCCGACCGCTATCCGGATTTGCGACGCAAATTCACAGCATGCGCGAAGCGGTTCGGCCATTTGTCGAGGCCATGGGACACGCGGAACTTGACAAAAGCAGTCTGGACTATGAACATGCTGTCATTGCATTTGAAGAGGATGTTCGAAAATTCAAACATAGGTTTGGCGAACAAAAACAGCGCTGGGCTGAGCAGGATAAACACAACGGCGCGCTCAAACAGGCTGTGGAGCGCTTGTCGCCTCTAGCGGAAGCAAGCCGCGATTTGATCAAACAGGCGGACCTGGTGGTCAAGCAGGCCGCTCAGCTGTTGGAATTGTGTGAGAACGACTATGACGCCAAAGCGCACGACGCCTGGCCGCGCAAACCGATCAATCAATTGCGCAAAAAGATCGATGCCGCGCGCGCTGCTGCGGTGGAGACCTTGAAACCGGTGCGCTATGTCTGGAAACAGGCGCACTGGCTCACGGAACGCTTTCCGGATGCCGAGCTGTGCGATGTGGAGGGGCTGGTGAAACGGGTGGATCATGCCGAGCTGCAGGCCAATGACTGGTCGCTGACCCCCGGACGCTATGTGGGCGTGGCGCCGGAGGAGGAAGACGAGGATTTTGATTTTGAGGAAACCCTGCGCGAGATTCACACAGAACTGGATGCCTTGAACGCCGAAGCGGTGGAACTGGCGGAACGGATCAAGAGGAATTTTGAGGAGTTGGGAATATAATATATTATGAACTCGAGCCATAATCGTAAAAACAAGTTAAAAGATTACTGTCATATTACATCGAGCAAACGTATCTACGCATCCGATTATGTTGATAATGGTATACCATTTATAAGAGGTAGAGAAATTGTACAGAGATTTGCACATGACGGTGAATTGAGGAGCAATTTATATATCTCACGAGAGAAATTTGAGTTGATAAAAAACAAATATGGTGCACCTGAAAAAGGTGATATACTTATTACTTCAGTAGGAACTCTTGGTATTCCATATATTGTAACTTCTGATGATGAATTTTATTTTAAAGATGGAAATTTGATATGGTTTAAGAATATTGAAAAATTGAATAGTACATTTTTTTACTATTGGTTGTTATCACCTATTGGACGATCACAACTTCATAAATGTACTATCGGTACTTCACAATCTGCATACACAATTGAGCGATTAAAAGAAATCGAAATTGATGATCTTTCGTTAACCAAACAGGAAAAAATTGCTTCTATCCTCTCCTCCTACGACGACCTCATCGAAAACAACCGCCGTCGTATTCAGCTGCTGGAACGTTCGGCGCGCTTGCTGTACCGGGAGTGGTTTGTGCATCTCCGGTTTCCGGGACATGAGCATGCAAAGATTGTGGATGGGGTGCCGGAGGGGTGGGAAAATAACCATTTGGGTGATGTTGCCCCATTAAATTATGGTAAATCACTAAAAAAAAGTAATCGTGAAATAGGCCCATTCCCAGTTTATGGCTCTAGTGGTATTATTGGTTATCATTCTTGTTCATTGATTTCAGGCCCAGCAATAATTATTGGGAGAAAAGGAAATGTGGGCAAAATATTTTGGTCCTATGATGATTGTTACCCAATTGATACAGTTTATTACATTGAGAATAAAAATTGTTCCTATTATTTATATTATGCATTAAAAAATATAACATTTATTAGCACAGATGTTGCAGTACCGGGTTTAAATCGTGATTTTGCACATAGCAGATCTGTAATAATTCCCGACGATAAAATATTGAGATTGTTCGAAAATTATGCGAGTGATATACATAGACAAATTTATCTCCTAATAAAGGAAATTGATACTTTGTCAAAGGTTCGTGATTTACTTTTACCCAAATTAATGAATGGAGAAATCACCATATGCAAGCAACCGAAGCCAAACTCCTCGATTTCTTAAAAAAATCTCAGCAATTTATCATCCCCATTTATCAGCGAACGTATAGCTGGACAGATCGGGAATGTAAACAGTTGTGGGAAGATATTATTCGAACCGGGAATAATGAAAATATCTCGGCGCATTTTGTCGGTTCGATTGTTTATATTGAAAAAGGACTTTATCAGGTGAGCAGCCAATCCCCTTTGCTGGTAATTGATGGGCAGCAACGGCTGACCACGGTCATGTTGATCTTGGAGGCATTGGCTCGGCAATTGGGAGATAAAGAGCCATTGGATGGGTTTTCCGCAAAAAAAATACGCAGTTATTATCTCTTGAATCCATTGGAAGAGGATGAACACGCTTTCAAGTTGCTGTTAACGCAAACGGATAAAGAAACGCTGTTATCGCTCATACAGCAAAAGTCAACACCTCAAGACCATTCACTGCGTATCATGGAAAATTTTACTTATTTTATGGATAAAGTCAAATCCCTTGGTGATGACTTGGTTCCCCTTTGCCAGGGACTTGCGAAACTCATGATCGTCGATATCTCGCTTAACCGCGACCAGGACAATCCTCAACTTATTTTTGAAAGCATGAATTCAACGGGTCGGGAGTTGAGTCAAGCCGATTTAATCAGAAATTTTATCCTGATGGGACTGGATTCAGAAAAACAAAAAGTGCTTTATAAATATCATTGGCGTCCCATGGAAGTTGAATTCGGTCAAGAAGCATACGGCAAGCAGTTCGACAGTTTTATTCGACATTATTTGACATTTAAAACCGGCGAAATACCCAATATCCGGGCGGTTTACGAAGCTTTCAAAGCTTATGCGTGCACCCCTGAAATCATACAGCACGGTGTTGAATCACTGGTTCAAGATATTCACATGTTTGCAGAGTATTATTGTGCTATGGCTTTGGATAAAGAGCCTGATAGAGAATTGTCAGAGGCCTTTCAGGACTTGAGAGAGTTAAAAGTAGATGTTGCGTTTCCCTTGTTGCTTGAGTTGTATCATGATTATAAACAAAATGATCTTGCAAAAGATGATTTTGTTTCTGCTGTTCGGTTCATAGAAGCCTATGTTTTTCGCAGAGCGGTATGCTCTATCCCCACCAATTCACTCAATAAAACATTTGCCAATTTTGGACGCATTTTAAAAAAGAATCAATATCTGGACAGCATCAAGGCTCATTTTTTATCATTGCCGTCCTATCGAAGATTCCCGAATGATGAAGAATTCAAACGCGAACTATCGACCCGGGATCTGTACAACTTTCCACGTCGCAGTTACCTCTTCCGACGGCTTGAAAATCATGAACATAAGGAACGAGTATTGGTGGACGAGTATACGATTGAACATATCCTTCCACAAAATGAAAACTTGTCAGCAAAGTGGAGAGAGGCATTAGGCGACAATTGGCAACAAATACAAGCAACATGGCTGCATACGTTGGGTAATCTGACATTGACCGGATATAACAGTGAATACAGCGACAGATCATTTGTTGAAAAACGCGATATGAAAGGAGGCTTTAAGCAAAGTCCGATCAAATTGAATAAAGGTCTTGGCGAAATGGACTCGTGGAATGAACAGACAATCCATGAACGTGCCCAATGTCTTGCAACAGAAGCGAATCGAGTTTGGAAATCACCCGAGTTATCCGATGATATTTTAAAACAATTTCAACCAAAAACAGATAGAACGGCGGGTTATTCTCTTGATGACCACCCCCAGTTATCAAAAGGAACTGCAGTACGTGGATTATTCGAATCCTTGCGAAAACTTGTTTTTGATCTTGATGACTGTGTCACCGAAGAAATACTAAAGTTGTATATTGCCTACAAGGCAGAAACCAATTTTCTTGATGTTGTTCCACAAAAAAGCAGGTTACGATTATCTTTGAATTTGCGATATCATGAGTTGTCCGATCCCCGCAAAATAGCCAAAGATGTAACCAATCTGGGACGGTGGGGGAATGGTGATGTTGAAGTTTGTCTAAGTAAATCGGCAGATTTGCCCTATATCATGGGATTGGTACGTCAGGCATTTGAAAAACAGATGGGAAACGGTCATGATGAAGAGTAAGAGGCGATGCTATCTGTTTGCATCTAAATATATAATTAATCATAAATGGCACTGAAAACACTTTGATTAAGAAACAGGATTTTCTTACATTTTAACAGTTACATTGCAATTTCTGCCCTCAAGACCAGTATCTTGTTTTATCAATATGACAGGAGCAAGCGTGGCCACCGCTGAACACATAAAATCATTGATCCGCTCGCATCTGAGCAGCGATTCCGAGCGGTTTTACTCCATTGCCTTGCAAGTGGCGGCGCACGAGGCAAAACAGGGGCACAAAGCGCTGGCGCATGATATTCGTGATATCATTGACAAAAATCGCCGCAACCGGGGAGCCGTGGTCTTGCGGTTTCCGAAAGATATGCTCGGGCTGGTGCAATCCGAACAACCGAATGTGCCCAAATCCGCGCTGGTGATCAAGCCCGAGCTTGAACAACGAATTCAACGCATCATTCACGAGTTCCGTCAACAGAACAAATTAAAATCACATGGATTGTCACATCGTCGTAAAGTATTATTGACCGGACCGCCGGGAACCGGCAAAACCATGACCGCCAAAGTGCTGGCGCATGAACTGCGTCTGCCGCTGCACACCATTCAGGTGGACCGTCTGGTGACAAAATTTATGGGCGAAACAAGCGCCAAATTGAGGCAAATTTTTGAATTGATTCAGGAGGATATCGGAGTCTACCTGTTTGATGAATTTGATGCCATTGGCGGAGAACGTTCACTGGACAACGATGTCGGTGAAATGCGGCGGGTACTGAATTCATTTTTGCAGTTTATCGAACAGGATGCCTCGGACAGTCTGATTGTGGCGGCCACCAACAGTCCGAATTTACTGGATCGGGCGTTATTCCGGCGTTTTGACGATGTGATGCAATATGACAAACCCACTGAATCCGAACGAAAACAACTGATCGAAAACGTGTTGGGCACATTCAAACCGTCAAGCTTTACATGGGATGACCTGTTAACCATAAGCGAGTCCCTCAGTCAAGCGGAAATTGATTTGGCTTGTCGGGACGCCATCAAGAATGCTATTCTCTATGATCAACAAGTCGATGAATCCATATTGGCGGCGACGTTAAAGGAACGCAAATACGCTCAAGACTAAACACGGGGGAACCAATGGCGGGTGAACATTATTCACATATTTTATTAAAGGATCATCCGGAAAATTACGCATTTACTTCTCCACCATCAGGATGGCGAGAAAAACGAATTCCTGATCGTGATCGCAATACACACAGTCTTTATCTGAGAAAGCGATTGAATAAAGCCTGGCAAGAGGCCGAATCGGAACAGTCCTTTGTCGCTGTTTATGAACGGCAGGGCGTTTATTTAGAGTTTAAAAGTGACCCCGGGGATGATTTGGTCATCAAAAGTCTTGAAGATATGCGGTCAAAAAAAATACGCTTGTTGAATGTTCGCACAGAACAAACAAAAGTCAAAGACAAGGACGCAAAATTCGATAAAGAGGCGGCGACAACCTATGCCACGGTTTATGTGGCAAATTCAAAAAAAGACCATTTTCTCAAGAAAATCAATGAATATCAGGAAAAAGAAACCAGAGGCGGTCGGCCACAAAATGCCGATTTGGTCAACAGTATTTCCGATATTCATAAAGCATTTTCCATTGATTCATTCTGGGTTGATGATCGATCATTAATTCCGGGTGATGATCCGGTTTGGTGTGAAGTCTGGTCTGAGCAGTGACAAGGATGATATTATATCAAAGTTTGATACTTTGTTAAAAAAACTCCGCATTGAAGCAAAAACAGGATTTATTCGTTTCCCTGAACGAACTGTAAAAATGATTTTGGCGTCTCGTAAAGACCTCGAACGGCTATCTCTCTCATCTGATAATATTGCCGAATACAGACGCGCCAAAACAACTGCGGACTTTTGGGTCACGCTGCCCAACAAAGAACAGGCGGAATGGGTAGAGGACTTGCTCGAACGAACAGTATTTACAGAGAATCCGGATGTGGCCATTTGTATCCTGGATACCGGTGTGAATTGCGGACATCCCCTGCTTTCTCCTCTGATAAAGGTAGACGATTGTCAGACGGTAAATTCCAAATGGGGAATACATGATCAGGTAAAACATGGGACATTAATGGCGGGTTTAGCCGGTTATGGAGATTTGATCAAGATTTTATCAAACAATCAGTCTGTTCACATTAACCATGGTCTGGAATCCGTCAAGATCATACCCTTTGACTCGGTTAAAAAGTCACATGAACTATGGGGTGATATGACTTTACAGGGAATCAGCCTGGCTGAAATACAATCGCCTGATACAAATCGCATTATCTGTATGGCCGTCGCCGCTGAGGATACACGCGACAGAGGCCGTCCCACGTCGTGGTCAGGCAAGTTAGACCAATTGGCTGCCGGAGTGGATGACGATACAAGGCGCTTGATGATTGTTTGCGCGGGTAATGCTGATATGCAAAACTGGAATCAGTATCCCGCTGCACAGTTGACTGATTCAGTACATGATCCGGCGCAATCCTGGAATGCCATTGCAGTAGGTGCTTTTACCGATCTGGATACCATTAAAGATAAAACGTTTTCTGAGTATAGGCCACTTGCTCCTAAAGGCGGATTGTCGCCTTTTTCCACGACTTCTGTGACCTGGGAAGATAATAAATGGCCTTTAAAACCGGATATCGTGTTAGAAGGCGGAAATCTCGCTATTGATGGCAAAAATTTTACGTCCGAGTGTGATGATCTTTCTTTATTGTCAACTCATTATGATCCACAGCACAGTCATTTTCAAAGTTTTAATATGACCAGTGCTGCAACCGCACAGGCAGCCTGGATGGCCGCTCAAATTCAGGTGAGATATCCAGAGTTTTGGCCGGAAACGATACGAGCTCTTTTGATCCACTCTGCCGAATGGACGGATGTATTGAAATCTCAATTTAGCGTCGATGGTTCAAAAACAGATTATGCCCGCTTGCTAACGATTTGTGGATATGGCGTGCCCAATCTGGAACGCGCCCTTTACAGTGCAGCCAATTCTCTGACTTTGATTGCACAATCCGAGATTCAACCCTTTGATAAAAAGTATAATGAAAAAGAAAAGTCGAATGGTTATCAGACCAAAGATATGCATTTGTATGACTTGCCATGGCCTGTGCATGTATTACAGTCGTTACCGGATGAAACGAAAGTCAGCATGCGAATCACCTTGTCCTATTTCATAGAGCCCGGACCCGGTCAGATCGGTTGGAAGGAAAGATATCGCTATGCTTCTCATGCTTTGAGATTTAAATTGATTTCACCAACAGAGTCGAAACGGGAATTTATCAAAAGAGTCAATAAAGCAGCGCGGAGCAAAGATGAAACACTGGAAACCAAAAGTGAAACAGATCATTGGACCATTGGACAAGCTCGGGATAAGGGATCTATACATTCAGATATCTGGAAAGGCACAGCTGCTGAATTGGCCAAATCGAATTTAATCGCTGTAACACCTCAAATAGGATGGTGGCGTGAACGGGCTTATTTGGGAAAATGGAGTTCCAAAACCCGATATTCTTTGGTGGTATCCATTCACACACCAGAGGAAGAAATTGATTTGTATACACCGGTCGCCACTCAGATAGGTATAACGATTCCGACGAAAATTTAGAAAAAAATGATCTACAATAGAGCACACGAAAGCAATTTATGACACCCTCAGATTACACGGAAGACAACCTCGTCCAGCGAACCACGGCTGAATATCTAAAAAATGAGCTGAAATGGGACTCGGTGTACGCTTACAATCGGGAGGATTTTGGTCCGGATAGTCTGCTTGGCCGTGCATCCGATCGTGACGTGGTGTTGACCCGTTACCTGCGTCAAAAACTCATTGAACTGAATCCGGCTTTGCCGGAAAATGTTTATGACGATGCGGTGCGTCAGATTGTCAGTACCTCGTCCATGCAGTCTTTGATCGCCGTCAATCGGGAAAAATACGAGCTTTTGCGAAAGGGGTTGACTGTCACGTTTAGAGATGAAAATGGAAAACGGCGGCGACAACGGTTGCGTTTGATTGATTTTGAACATCCCTTGAATAATCATTTTCTGTGCGTGCGTGAGCTCTGGGTGCAGGGTGATTTGTACCATCGTCGTGCTGATATTGTTGGATTTGTCAATGGATTGCCGTTGTTGTTCATGGAACTGAAAAATCTGAGCAAGGATATCCGAGCTGCCTATGAGAAAAATTTCAAAGACTATCTGACAAGCATTCCGCACCTGTTTCATCACAATGCCTTTGTGGTGCTGGCTAACGGCATTGATGCCAAAATGGGATCAATGTCCAGTCGATTTGAACATTTTTTTGAATGGAAGCGCCTGCATGAAGATGAAGCGGGGGCTGTGGATATGGAGACATTGCTCAAGGGGGTCTGCGAGAAACATAATTTTATTGATTTGCTGGAAAATTTCATTGTATTCGATGATTCTACAGGTGATACCAAAAAAATCCTGGCGCGCAATCATCAATTTTTGGGCGTGAATCGGGCTGTAGATTCCGTTATCGAACGAAAAAAGCGAGACGGCAAATTGGGTGTGTTTTGGCACACTCAGGGCGCAGGCAAGAGCTATTCCATGGTGTTTTTCTCGCGTAAAATTCACCGCAAACTGGGTGGTAATTTTACATTTCTCATTCTAACCGACCGTCAGGATCTGGATACGCAAATATACAAAACCTTTGCCGGGTGCGGGGTGGTCAACAACGACCGCAATCCCTGCCGCGCCACCAGTTGTGAGAATCTTGAAGAACTGCTCTCACAGCACAAGTCGCATATTTTTTCCCTGATCCAGAAATTCAGTCCGGAGGTGAAACCGCATCAGCCCTATACCGAGCGGGATGACATTATCGTGATTACGGATGAAGCGCATCGCACCCAGTATGGCACGCTGGCATTGAATATGCGCAACGCCTTGCCCAATGCCAGTTATATCGGTTTTACCGGCACGCCGTTGTTCAAAAACGATCAAATCACCAAACAGGTGTTTGGAGATTATATTTCCACCTATGATTTTCAGCGCGCGGTTGAAGACAAGGCAACCGTTCCCTTGTACTATGACGCTCGGGGTGATAAACTGGGGGTGGCTATTGGTGATTTGAATGAACGCATTGCAGAAAAGCTGGAAGAACTGGAGATCCAGGATGTCGATGTGCAGCAGAGATTGGAGCAGGAGCTGCGACGCGATTATCATATCGTTACCGCACAAAAACGTCTGGATCAGGTGGCCCGAGATTTTGTGGAACACTATTCTGTAGCCGGAGAGAACGGCAAAGCCATGCTGGTGTGCATCGACAAGATCACCTGTGTACGCATGTATGATCTCATTGAAATATACTGGCAGCAACGGATTTCCCGCCTGGAAGCCGATATTGGTGAGGCCAATGATGACCAGGAGGAGCAAATGCGCCAGCGTCACATTGACTGGATGCGGCAAGCCCGAATGGCTGTGGTGGTCAGTGAAGAACAGGGCGAAGTCGAAAAATTTGAAAAATGGGATCTGAATATCCTGCCGCATCGCAAACTGATCAAAGATGGAATTGATTTAACGCCGGAAATGCGGCAAAAACCGCAATTCAGCAATATGCAGCGCATGGCTTTGGATGATGCATTCAAACAGGAAGAACATCCGTTTCGAATCGCCATTGTCTGCGCCATGTGGCTGACCGGCTTTGATGTGCCTTGTTTATCGACACTGTATCTGGACAAGCCGCTGAAAGCGCATACTCTGATGCAGGCGATTGCCCGAGCCAACCGGGTGAATAAAGGTAAAAACAACGGCATGATTGTCGATTATTGCGGAATCCTGCGAAACCTGCGTCAAGCCCTGGCGACGTTTAGCGGCACGGGTGATCAGGGACGTGAAGAGTCAAGCAAACAACAACCTGCCGCTCCTAATAAAAAGCTGTTGGATGATCTGGTGGAGAGCATCCAACTGGTTCGGGAATTCCTGAGTGCAGGCGGCGCCTCTTTGCAAGCGATGTCATCAGAGTCCAGTTTTGAGCGCAACGCTGCGATTCGGGATGCCAAGGAGGCTGCCAATGAAAACGACGAAACCCGCAAACGTTTTGAAGTGCTGTGCCGCGCTGTATTTACCAAATTCAAAGCCTGTTTGACGATCAAAAGCGTGAACGAATATCGGATCGATTATCAAGCGATCAGTTTTATTTATAAATGTCTGCAGAAAGACAGCTATCAGGCCGATATCACCGATATCCTGCGTTCGCTGCACACGGTTGTGGATGAGGCCATTGAGATGGAAAAAACTGGCATTACGGATGAATGCGGTCCTTATGATATCAGTCAAATTGATTTTGAGCGATTGCGTCAGGAATTTGAACGCCATCATGCGCAGCACACAACCGTGAAAAATTTGAAAACCGCTGTTGAACAGCGGCTTGAACGGTTATTGCAGCAAAATCCCATGCGCACTGATTTTCAGCGTCATTACGAAGACATTGTGGCCGCTTATAATCGTGAAAAAGACCGCGCCACAATTGAACAAACCTTTGAGGAATTATTAAAGTTTGTTGAGGAGATGGATCAGGAGCAAAGCCGCGCTGCGCGAGAAGGCTTGACGGAGGAACAGTTGGCCGTGTTTGATTTATTGAAAAAACCGGATCTTTCACCCAGGGATATTGAACGCATTAAAGGCGTTTCCAAACAATTGCTGGAGACGCTGAAAAAAGAACAATTGCGAGTGGATCACTGGACTGACAAAGAATCCACACGCGATGCGGTCCAGGTTGCCATACGCGATTTTCTGTGGAGTGAAAAAACCGGATTGCCTGTGGGAGGGTACACCGAACAGGATGTGACATCTAAAGCCAATGAGGTTTTTATTCATGTGCGGCGGGTTTATGAAACGCTGCCGTCGCCGTTTTATGAACAGACTGCAGCGTAAAGGGGTCGTTGCAAATGCTGCAACAACACAAGAGTTCTGGTAGGTGTGCCTCAATAGGGTTACAGCCAGAGTCACAACAGAGACAAAAAGTATGCTGCGGGGTGTTGTCAAACGATTGCATCAAATTTGAGCAGATTTTCGCACCCTTTCTCGTCAAAACCGCACACCGGTTTCCGGTTGTGTCTGCCGTTTTAACAAAACCATTGTTTGGCTGCTGTGGTTCACCCGTGTCGGTATACCGGAACCTACCAATGGCACTTTATATTCAAAGTGCCATTGGTAGGTTGGTATGTACGGTTTCTTGATCAAAATCCCGATTTTGAAAGTCCCGGAACGCAGAGCGTCCGGGCTGCATTCCGCCGGTCCCCCGGCGGAACGAGAAGCGGGGGGCCGGTCTGTATCTGTATTGTGCTGCGGTTCAGCGGCGGCGGGTGGTTGCTGCAGAGGGCGCGCGAAACACAGTAGTAGGGTGGCTTCGTGAGCCGAAACCCTTTAATCGTGTATAGATTTAGGATACGAACCCACCTTACTGACTGCAACAGCTGAAAAATAAAAATCATTTCCTTCGTTCGTTACTCGCCGGGGAAAACATGTTTGTAATCGGGAGGTCACATGAATTCGAAATCTTTACAAGAGAAATAAGAGCGATTATGATACAGCCGGTCTGATCTCTGAGACAGAGGTAAATGAACTCATCCAGACGTCCCGAAAATTATATGATGATATTAAAACATGGCTTGAGCAGAATGATCCAGAGTATTGTTAATTTTAAGAAAAGAGTTTGAGTCTATTTCTGCAAAGTTAAAAATCCACTGAATACCATAAAAACTGCTACAAAAGAAAAAAACCGCATATTCTATTTAAATAACACGCCCAATACGCCTCTCATCCGGCACAAATCGGTGGGTGTTTTAATGGGGAACCTGTCATTTTAATGAAAATATTGGTTGTCAGATGTGTCGGGATACAGAGTGTCCGGGCCGCATTCCGCAAGAGGACTGGCGGAATGAGAAGTGGGTAACATATCTGTCCTGGATGGCTGAGGAATGAGGTAATCTGCCAGCAGGGAATGAAAATCTCATTTCAGACGCAATTTACGGCAATACGCGTCCAGTATTGCCGAAAATTTGAAAAACCGCTGAATACGAAAGAAATTCTTTTCTTTATTTCAGGAATTTCATATTTTTTTAAGGTGGTCATGATAAAGGTGCCGAAAAATATAAATCCGGAATTTATTGTGGACCAGCAGGGCAAAAAGCGGGCTGTGATCCTTTCTATTGAGGAATACGAGCAGCCGGTGGAAGATATTCATGATTTGACTGCACTAGCAGAGCGGCGTGAAGAAGAACCCATCCCTCATAGCCGGGTTATAGAGGAACTCAAACGCGATGGATGCTTTGCAGATTGAACCTCAAACATTCTTCTTGCATACGATTTAATGATTGATTATGTTTAAGAGAGCAAATAGAGTATGATTATGACAGACAGAATTCAAATAATAAAAGAGTTAAAACATTATCTCAAACAGCACCTTGGGAATTGTATAAAGGATGTCGTGTTATTCGGTTCACAGCAATACAAAGCTATGCCGGGATCAGATTATGATATTTTAATTGTGGTAAAGCATGTGCCGGATTGGAAGTTAAAAAAAAGGATATCGGATTATTGCTATGATATTGAACTGAAATATGAGATTATTCTGGATACACATATTTTATCTGAAACAGAGTTGCAAAAACCACGTGGAAAGCAGCCTGTTTTTCAGAACGCCATTCGAAACGGACATTACGTATGACACTGGATCAGAAAGACAGAAAACAGCTGATACAATACCGTATCATGCAGGCACTGGAAACAGTGGAAACAGTCGATTTTCTGATAGAGAATAGCAAACTGAATACTGCCGTAAATAGAATATATTACGGCATTTTTTATTCATTACTGGCTCTCGGATTAAAATATGGGTTCGAAAGCTCAAAGCATTTACAATTAATTGGATGGTTTAATAAAGAATTTATTCGTTCTGGAAAAATTGATGTCAAATATGGTAGAATCGTACGGGAAGCGTATGATATTCGCCGTACCGGGGATTACGATGCATATATTGAATTTGAACAAGCGGAAGTAGAAAAATATTTTCAAGATATGAAAGATTTTACTTTTTTTATTAAAAATTTTATTCAGAATTAAAAAAACCTGCAACAGCTTTATCCTTTTTTAGCTTTCCCGGGACGCAGAGCGTCCGTGCTGCATTCCGTCGGAGACCGGCGGAACGGTAGGCGGGGAGCCGGTCTGTTTGTGTATCGTGATGCTGCGGTTCAGCGGGGGCGGCGAACGGTTGCCGCGCCAGCGCAACATACGAGCTGTTCAGTATTCTTTCATGACCGGGGGCTAACGTCCCCTCGAGGGGGATTGGGGAATATTCGGATATACGCGCTAAAGCGCGCGGCTATGAAACGGTCGGTCTGAATTTTATCATAGCTTCGGGCTTTAGCTCGGAGGAAAGGGTTCGCTCACTATTATTGTTACGAGTCTCTTGTTGTTTTCTAAATATTTGACTCAGCTCCGGAGAAGGGGGTTGCAAATGAAATTTGGGCGCCAGAGCGGTGGGCTGCGAAATAAAATTTTGTAACCCGAGCCAATTTACCAGAGCATGAGGTGTTTGCTTTTTTTGCCGGAAAGCGTGTGATTCAGAGGCTTTGGTTTGTCCTGCGGGCCGACCCACTGGGGCGGTCTGCATTTACATCGATTAACAGCCGTTTTAATATGAATTTGCCATGAAACAATATTTTGAGGTGTCTTTTAGCAGGTGTTCCTGAAAAATGAAAAAATTCCATGGTCTGCTGGACAAAATGTTTGTCTGAATTCTGGATATGTAAAAAAATATTTACATAATACTTGACAAATAATTTGAACATTATTATATTGGGATGAGTTGTGTTGAGAAAAAAAAAGGTACGAAAATGGCGGTGTATCAATTTATAAAAACACAAAGAGAGGAAAACAAATACACCCAAGAGTATATTGCCGGCTATCTGGGGTGTACGCGTCAGACCTATAGGCAAATCGAGGCCGGTAAACGCGAACTGACGCTCAGTGAGCTTGAAAAACTGAGTGCCTTGTTTGAATCGAGTCTGAATGATTTGCTGGCCGAACGGGAGTCGGCAAAGCATCAAGTAGTTGTCGAAGAAGAAAAAGCAGAGCCTAATCAAAGCGTAAAGAATGCGCCTGTACAGAGAACCCGTATCAGTGTGCCGCAAAACCGGGTTGAAAAATTCAAAGAAGTTCTGCTCTATATTCTGGAAAAACGCGGCGCGGAACCGCATGTTGGTCAAACTGTGATTTACAAGCTGTTATATTTTATTGATTTTGATTATTATGAAAAATACGAAGACCAGCTGATCGGAGCCCGGTATATCAAGAATTACTTTGGTCCGATGCCTGTTGAATTTGAAAAAATTACAGACCAGATGATACAACAGGGAGACCTTGAAAAGGTGAAAAGCAATTTTTTCACATATGAACAGACCAAATATCTGCCGCACCGGTCTGCTGATTTGAGCTTGCTGACGGCCTGTGAAATCAAGCATATTGACCTTGTTCTGGACCGTCTGGGATGCAAAAATACTTCGGAATTAAGTCACTATTCACATCAGGATGTTCCGTGGATCACAGCAAAAGAAGGAGAGGAACTTGATTATGAAACGGTGTTTTACCGAACGTCCGAAACAACCGTAAGAGATTATGAATCTGATATACAGTGAATCAGAACCATTTAAAAAAGAGTTTAAAAAGCTGAAAAAGAGGTTTCCGAGTCTGACAGAGGATTTCAGGGTGATGAAAAAAGCAGCTATCGAGCTGCGGCATATTCAGGGGATTGATAATCAGAGTATTTTTCAAATTCCTGACCTCCAGACTGATGAATCGGTCTTTAAGGTTAAAAAATTTGCCTGCAAAGCACTCAAAGGCAAAGGCAGCAGGAGCGGCCTGCGTGTGATATATTCGTTTGACAAAAGGACTCATCATGTGCATTTTATCGAGATCTATTACAAGGGGGATAAAGCAAATGAGGATATCGCCAGAATCAAGCGATATATAAAGGAATAAAGCTGTAGGGTGGGTTCGTGAACCGAAACCCTTTAATCGTGTATAGATTTAGTCCTCTGGGCTGACCAAGCGGGTCGGCCTGCATTTCTTTTGTACCGGGCACTGTCTGTTAAACAGGATAGCAATTATATTTGCATTTGCATGGGTACACATGATCGTTATGAACGACTGCAAAAATATCATGGGCAGGCTGCGGAAAACGAATGCAATCAACCCGCTTTACACTTGACATTCATTGAATAGATGGCTAAATTGTTCTAATATTTAGAACAATGGAAGAGATTCTGCAGCGGCAAGTCAATTACTCTATATTTTCAAAACAGGAATTTCTGCAACAGTTGAAAAATAAAAATCATTTCCTTCGTTCGTTGCTCGCCGGGGAAAACATGTTTGTAATCGGGAGGTCACATGAATTCGAAATCTTTGCAGGAGAAATAAGAGCGATTATGATACAGCCGGTCTGATCTCTGAGACAGAGGTAAATGAACTCATCCAGACCACCCGAAAATTATATGATGATATTAAAATATGGCTTGAGCAAAATTATCCGCAATATACTTGATATCTATCTGCGAGCAGGGAATTAAAATATCATTTCAGACCCAATTTACGGCAAAAGGCGTCCAGTATTGCCGTAAATTGGGAAACCGCTGAATAGGAAAGAAATCCTTTTGTTTATTTCAAAAATTTCATATTTTTGTTTATATCTTTTTTAAAGGAGGTCATGATGAATGTGCTGAAACATATAAATCCGGAATTTATTGTGGACAAGCAGGGCAAAAAACGGGCTGTGATCCTTTCTATTGAGGAATACGAGCAGCTGGTGGAAGATATTCATGATTTGACTGCACGCTAGCGAGAGCGGCGTGAAGAAGAAATCATCCCTCATAGCCGGGTTTTGGAGGAACTCAAACGCGATGGATATATATCAGATTGAATGGAAAAAATCAGCTCTTAAAGAAATACAAAAAATTGATAAATCAAATATCCCTAAAATACTGGAAAAAATCCACGCGCTCGCTGTTAATCCAAGACCAGATGGTGTGCGTAAATTAAGGGGTAGTGAGTATTTTTACCGAATACGCGCAGGTAATTATAGAATTGTTTATGAGATATCCGATGCTATCCTGCGGATTTATATTATTCGAATTGCTCATCGAAAAGATGTATATAACACTTTTTAATCGGCGGGTTTTTTGATTGCCGGCCAGGGGAGTTTACAGAAAATTGACCGACTGCAAACTGGATTACTACTTTTACAATGATCAATGTTCATTGTATATTGTTCATTGTGTGCTGCAAAATAGTCCGGAGTTTCTGGTTTGTCCTCCGGGCCGACCAACTGGACGGCCAACATGTCAATGTCGCAAAAAGAAATCCCTTTTGTTTAGTTCAGGAATTTTATATTTTTATATCATATTTTAACAGTATAATAGATCAAGTATATTATTTGGAGTGTTTGTATGAAACGTGTTCAACAGTTAGAAAAAGAGATAGAATCTTTGCCGGAAGATGAATATGAGGAATTACGTCAATGGTTTTATCTCAAAGAGAATGAGAGATGGGATAATGAAATAAAAGAGAACTCAAAGTCTGGAAAATTGAACTTTTTGATCAATGAAGCACGGAATGAGAAGGACTATGGCGAATTATAAGGCCCGGCATTATGCATAAAACCACTTTTTGATTCCGACAATGTTATGAGAAACTCCAGCCTGAAATTCAAAAAGTAGCAGACAAAAATTTTTCTTTACTAAAAGAAGATCCTCTTCATTCATCATTGCATTTTAAAAAGATTGGGAAATTCTGGTCTGTAAGAATAGGCTTATCCCACCGTGCACTTGCTGTAAAAAGAGATAGTGACTATATTTGGGTTTGGATCGGTACACATGATGATTATGAAAGAATGCTTAAATAAATATTTGGACTATCATATCAAACCAGAACAAATTTACCAGAGCATCACGTGTTTGATATTTTTGCCGCAAAGCGTGTGATTTCGAGCCTCCGGCTTGTCCTCCGGGCCGACTAACTGGTCGGTCTAAAGCAATCAAAGTATCATTTTATGACTGGGGGCTAAAGCTCCTCTCAAGGGTGCCGGGGGATACTGAGGACCACGCGCTAAAGCGCGTGGCTATGAAATGGGAAACACTGTTGGTAAGCAGACCCCTTGGGGTTTTCATCCCCTGGATTGCGCCAAAGATGATTTTGAATCCAGAGGCAGAGCGTGCGGCCATGAACCGAATAATACCCTCAAGTTGTTTGGATATTTATTCATGGCCCGGGGATTTTATTTGAAAAGCTGCTTATATCAGGGGAAATAGTGATCAGCTGCTAATTTTTTTCATAGCCCCGAGCTTTAGCTCGAGGGTGAATGATATCCCCCACACACCACTTTTTCGCGGGGGCTTTAGCCCCCAGTGTCATTCCGCTGAAGACTGGCGGAACGGGAAACATATCTATCCCAGGATGCGGCGGTGCATATGTGCCGGCAGGCTGGTTCACCGGTATGTGCTTCAGGCTTGCGGGAGACTTGGTAGAGCGCGCTAGCGACGCATTCCGGCAAAAAATCAGGACTGGATTGTAATTGTTCATTGTGGGCTGCAGGAGAGTCCGGAGCCTTTGGTTTGTCCTCCGGGCCGACCAACTGGACGGCCTACTTTCCTGTCAATGCCACAAAAAGAAATCCTTTTCTTTATTTCAAATATTTTATATTTTTGATTGTATCTTTTTTTAAGGAGGTCATGATGAATGTGCAGAAAAATATAAATTCGAAATTTATTGTGGACAAGCAGGGCAAAAAACGGGCTGTGATTCTTTCTATTGAGGAATACGAGCAGTTGGTCGAAGATATTCATGATTTGACTGCACTAGCAGAGCGGCGTGAAGAAGAACCCATCCCTCATAGCCGGGTTATGGAGGAACTCAAACGCGATGGATGCTTTGCAGATTGAACCTCAAACATTCTTCTTGCATTTGATTGAATATTTTAAAAGTTCCTGTACATGATTTGGAGAGTTTGTATGAAAAGTGTAGAACAGTTAGAAAAAGAGATAGAATCCTTGCCGGAAGATGAGTATAAGAAATTGCGTAAATGGTTTTATCTCAAGGAAAACCAGAAATGGGATAAAAAAATTAAAAAAGATTCAGAGTCCGGGGAATTAGATTTCTTGATCAATGAAGCCCGGAATGAAAAGGACTATGGTGAGTTATAGGGCCCGGGGGCATGCATTAAACAACGAAAAGATTCCGCTAATGTTATGAAAAGCTCAAACCTGAAATCAAAAAAGCCGCAGATAAAAATTTTGATTTACTGAAAGACAATCCCGTTCATTCATCACTGCATTTTAAAAAGATTGGAAAATTTTGGTCTGTAAGGATAGGCTTATCGTATGCGAGCACTGGCTGTGAAACGGGATAGCGATTTCATTTGGGTTTGGATTGGTTCCCATGATGATTATGAAAGAATGTTAAAGAACCACGAGTAGGCTGCTATAAAAATATCTTTTTATTCAGGGTCCCGGCCCTCCCGGGACGCAGAGGGTCCGGGCTGCATTCCGCCGGGGGACCGGCGGAACGAGAGGTGGGGAGCCGGTCTGTATCTGTATGGTGCTGCTGCGGTTCAGCGGCGGCTGACGCCCCCTCAAGCGGGGTTGAGGGATATCCGGGTCCACGTGCCAAAGCGCGCGGCTGTGAACCGGTCGGTCTCTGATTTTTTCACAACTCCGAGGTTTGGCCGGGGAAAGGAGATCGCTCATACTCGCGTGACCGGGGCAGCGGGCTGCAAAATGGAGTTTTGCAACCGGAACGGATTTAACAGCCCCTTCTGTGTCTGATATTTTCATCGGCAAATGTGTCATTCAGAGCCATTGGGTTGTCCTGCGGGCCGACCCACTGGTCGGCCTACATTACAAGCGTGCCCGGGGGGCAGGATAAAAAACGGTTTCGGGGATTCTGTCCGGCTGCCCGGAGTCTTTCACAGCGGTTTTACCTGCCGGCGAACCGGGTTTCGGGAGGCCGAGCGCCGCTAGTTACGGCTGTACTGTTATGTGGGGGCAACCCGGTCTTTGGCATTGTTTTTTATCATTTTTTACTATTTTTTTTATATTATAATTTGTATAATAGAAATGATTGATGTTCATCAAAAATCAGGTTGGTTTGCAGAATTCGAAACGAATGGTACCCCGGTTTCGCGGATCGGGTTTCGAAAACCTTCGAGTCTACAACGGATACGAGGTGTGTATGAAGCGGCGGGATTGCCTCAACACTACGGTGGGGCGGGTTCGGAAAAAAACGGCAGGATCAATTGTTTTCAGAGATCGGCGGCTGTTTAGACCCTGTTTGAAACCGCTCGAAATCATGTTCCTCATCCCTAAAAGAATTTTTATATACCGGTTTTTTTATTTTGCTGTACCGTTTATATGTTCCACTGGCCTGTATGCAGAGAATCCGTTTATTGCGGATCCGGCGGATCTGAACAATCCTGATGTCGCCGACTGGATCGTACATCCGGAATACGACGGTGATGATGCCGGTGTGTTTTATTTTCGCAAGAGGTTTGCTCTGAGATCAGAACCGGACTCGTTTGTCCTGCACATATCCGCGGACAACCGTTACAAACTGTATGTGAACGGCTCCTATATCGGATTCGGACCGGCGGTCGGGGATCTGCATCACTGGTATTACGATACCTATCGAACTGTCCGATCATCTGCAGCCGGGCGACAACCTGATCGCCGTACAGGTCTGGAACCAGGGAGCGCACCGGGGGGCGCGGCAGATCAGTCAGCGTACGGCGTTGATCTGTGACGGCCGCAGCGGCGATGGCTGTCATCTGATCACGGATTCGACCTGGCGGGTGTTTCGCGATCCCGGCTATGAATTTATCCCGCACTCGTCCCGGCAGGTGGGCGGCGGATATATCGCCGGCGCCACGGAGCGTCTGGACGGCCGGACGCATGCCCGGGGTTGGCATTCACCTGAATTTGATGATTCTGACTGGACAGCCGTTCAACGCATCGGCAAAGGTCAGCGAACCGGTTTGAACACCTGGCACGGCACGCCCTGGTATTTGCAACCGCGCCCCATCCCGTTGATGCAGGAACAGCAGGAGCCCGTCGGAGCGGCGGTGAGCGTGAGCGGCATGGCGTCGTTTGGGGAATTCAAGGCGGTCGACTGTCCGGCAAATTCGCATATCGAGATTCTCCTCGATCACGGCAGCCTGACCATGGGCGTTCCGCAGTTAACCGTCAGCGGCGGCCGCGGCGCGCGGATCAAAATTCTGTATCAGGAGGCGCTGTTCAATCCGGACGGCAGCAAAGGCAACCGCGATGTGTGGCAGGGTAAAGAGATGAAGGGCTATTATGATGTGTTTATCCCGGACGGCGGTGAGAACCGGGACTTTGAGCCGCTCTGGCTGCGGGTGTTCCGCTATGTCAAACTCGTCATTGACACCGGCGATGAGCCGCTGGTGATCCATGACATGCACAACCGGTTTACCGCGTATCCGTTTGAACAGAGGGGCGGCTTTACGGCAGACCGGGATACCCTGAATCAGATCTGGACGGCCTCCTGGCGTACGGCGCGGCTGTGTGCGCTGGAAACCTATATGGACTGTCCCTATTACGAACAGCTGCAGTATATCGGCGATACGCGCATTCAGGCGTTGATCTCCTATACCCTGACCGGCGATTCACGTCTGGCCCGGCACGCTCTAAATCAGTTTTATCACTCAATGCAGCCCATGGGCCTGACCCAAAGCAGCCATCCGTCCGCCGGCGTGCAGATTATTCCGCCGTTCTCCCTGCTGCTGATTCAGATGACGCATGATTATTTTATGTATGTGGATGATTTTGACTTTGTCGAATCCAGACTGCCGCAGATGCGGTTTATCCTGAGCTGGTTCACGGACAAACTAAATGACACCGGACTGCTCGGGCCGCTGCCGTTCTGGAATCATATTGACGGCGGGGTCAAGGAATTCAAAGCCGGGTCACCGCCGGGTGTTCTTGAGGGAAATTCGGCGCACATCAGTCTGCTGTTCGCGCAGACCCTGGATTTGGCTGCAGAGCTGTTCCAGTATTTCGGGCATGACTGTGAACCGTTGCAATATCGCGAACTGTCCCGGCGCATCAAGGGGGCGGTCCGGGAAACCTGTTACGACGAGTCGCGGCAGTTGTTTGCCGAGACGCCGAACAAAACTCTCTACACCAAACACACCAACAGTCTGGCCATCCTGGCGCAAGCGGTCCCGGATTCGCTGCAGGCAACAATTGCCGATGCTTTGATCCACGATCCGGATCTGGCGGAAACCACGCTGTATTTTGATTTTTATGTGTTTCAGGCCCTGAAACAGGCCGGACGCGGCGGCGAGATGTTGAATCTGCTGGGCAAATGGAAACGCTGTCTGGATAACGGCATGACCACCTTTCCCGAGCATGGTGTGGAGGGGCGCTCGGACTGCCACGCCTGGAGCGCGCATCCGCTGTTTGATTTTCTGAACATCACCTGCGGTATTGCCCCGGCATCCCCGGGATTTAAACGTGTTGTCATTCAGCCGCAGCCGGGTGATCTGGAAACGATCGAGGGACGCTGTGTTCATCCTCTTGGCGTGATCTCTGTGCATTACAAAAAAACGGACCCGGATACCTATACCGCTGAAATAACGTTGCCCGTGTCGCTGTCAGGCCGATTCATTTACAAGGAGCAAATCTATCCACTTGAATCCGGGAACAATAAACTTTTGCTTGAATGAAATTAGGGAAAAGAACGATGAAAATTATGATACGGTTGTCTTTGCTGATTTGTGTTGCGCTGTTGTTGTCCTGCGGGATGCGGCCGACACAGTGGTCCGTCCAATCACCCGATGGACGGCTTGAGATCCAAATTGATCTAAGAGCCGCAGCCGGAGACACGCATCAACCTGGTATGCTGAGCTATCAGGTTGTGTATCACGGCGACGATGTACGGACGGTGATTGAATCTTCGCCGCTGGGGATTCAGCGCGCGGATCAAACTTTTTATACTCATCTGAACTATGCCGGTCAGTCGGAGCGCATGTTGAATCAGTCCTATACCCTGATCACCGGCAAGCAGCTGCAGCATGAGGTTGAATGCCGGGAATTGACGCTTGAGCTGGTGAATGATCAGACTGCGCCGGTGAACGTGGTGTTCCGCGCTTATAATGACGGAATTGCTTACAAGTATGTGTTTCCGGAGCAATCCGATTCTCTATACACCGTTGAACGTGAATGGAGTTCGTTTAATCTGCCGAATGAAGGCCGCGCCTGGCTGCAGCCGTACGACACGCTCGGCGTCTGGTCGCCCGCCTATGAATACGGGTATATCAAGGATTTGTCCATCGGCGATCCGCCGCCGCTGTCCACGGGCTGGGGATTTCCGGCGCTGTTTGAAGCGGACAGCCTGTGGGTGCTGCTGAGCGAAACGAATCTGGATAGCGGATACTGTGGCGCGCATCTGTCCGCGGAGGCGCCGGACGGACTGTACCGCATCGAATTTCCGCACGACTGGGAAGCCTACGGCATGTGGGACCGCACTCCCTCGTCCACGCTGCCCTGGGAGACCCCCTGGCGTCTGGCGGTGATCGGAGATGATTTGGGGACGGTTGTCGAGTCAAATCTGGTGACGCATCTGGCGGACGAATCCGTGCTGGAGAACACTGACTGGATTGAACCGGGCAAAGCCTCGTGGAGCTGGTGGGGTGATCATTCCAGCGGAAGAAACTATGACAAACTCAAAGAATATGTGGACCTGGCGGCGGACATGGGCTGGACATACTCGCTGGTGGACGCGGACTGGCACATCATGGAAGGCGGCACGATTGAGGAGCTGGTCGAGTATGCGAACAGCAGAGATGTGGGTATTCTGCTGTGGTACAATTCCGGCGGACCGCACACGCGGGTGATGAACGCCGGACCGCGTGACCTGATGTACGATCGGAAAATCCGGCGCCGGGAGATGCAAAAAATCAGCGACTGGGGCGTCAAGGGCATCAAAGTCGATTTTTTTCAAAGCGACAAACAGCAAGTGATTGATCTGTATATTGACATTTTTAAAGATGCGGCGGATTTTAATCTGGTGGTGAATACGCACGGCTGCACCATTCCACGCGGCTGGCACCGTACCTATCCGAATGCGCTGTCCATGGAGTCGGTGCGCGGCGCCGAGCTGTACAGCTATCCCCCGTATGCCGAACGCGCGGTGTGGCTGAACAGTGTGTATCCGTTCACCCGCAATGTCATCGGTCCCATGGACTATACGCCGGTGACGTTCTCGGATTATTCCCCGGAAACCCCGCATGTGACCAGTTACGCGCATGAACTGGCGCTGTCCGTGGTGTTTCAGTGCGGCATTCAGCATATTGCCGACCGCATCGCGGGACTGCAGAAGGTGCCGCAGGAGGTGCGCGGCTTTTTGAAACAGGTGCCGGTGAGCTGGGATGACACCCGCTTTGTCGACGGATATCCGGGCCGTTCTGTTGTGCTGGCGCGGCTGAAAGACGGCGTGTATTATCTGGCGGGAATCAACGGCGAATTTAATGAAAAATCAATGAGCCTGGATCTGGATTTTCTGGATGATCAGGAATACAAGCTGAATTTGTTTACCGACGGGATGAACAAGCGATCATTCGGAAGCATAAATGAACGCGTGACCCGTGATTCTCAAATCACCGTGACATTGCTGTCCGCCGGCGGATTCGCCGGTACGTTAACGCCGGTTGAATAAAAAGAAGAGTTGTTGGAATGCGATATCCATGCAATATTATGATTTTGTTATTATGCAGTTTGTGCTGTCTTTTAATGGTGCAGACCAGTTACAGCCAAACCCGGCTCGAGCTGACCCCTGAAGAATATTTATGGACGCCGCAGGTGTCTGTGCTGGCCTTTCACAACGTTTATCCGGTGGGCAAACAGGGCGGTATCGAGATTATTCAGCACGACCGGCGCATTGCCACCAACGGCAATGTTGCCGTACTGCTGTCAGGCGCGGATGCGGCGGATGAGATCATGACCGAACCCATTCCGCAAATCAGCAATCCAGAGCGCATTGTGGATGCTGAAAGCGAACAAATCCGCATTCCCTTCAGCCACGCGGAGGTGAATTTAGCTTTTGAATTGCTGATCGATCCGCTGCCGGATCATGCGTTTGCGGTCACGTTGGATTTCAAAGAAAAACCAGAACACGGCCGGCTGGAGCAGCTGAGTTTTCAGATGGAACTGTACCCGGAATATTACAAGGGAAAAAGTTTTGTCACGCAATCCGGGTCCGGTGTGTTCCCGCAGATCTTTCAGTATCACAACGTGAACCCGGATGATCCGCGGGTGCTGGCCTCCGGCCGCAACCTGATGCTTGCCGCGGAATCGAAATTGTACGGGTTGACTATCGAATCCAGAGCCGGAGAGATTGAACTGGTTGACGATCGGCTGAATGAACAGCGCAGCTGGTTCGGCATTCGGGTGAAGGCGGACTGTGATCAACAGGAAAACGCCGTTCATTTGATTTTCCGGCCGCAAGTCATGGAGAACTGGACGCGCACGCCGGTGATCGCTCATTCGCAGGTCGGCTATCATCCGGCTCAGAGCAAAGAAGCGGTTCTTGAACTGGATTCGCGCACCACAGACCTGCAGCGCGCGCGGCTTTTGCGGTTTCAGCCGGACGGCAGCCGGAAAACGGTGCTGGAAGCAGAACCGGAACGCTGGGGCTCGTTTTACCGGTATGTGTATGGCAAATTTGATTTCACCGAGGTGCGCCAGGACGGATTGTACCAGATCGTTTATGATACCGTGACCACAACCCCGTTCCGGATCAGCGAATCGGTGTATACCGACGGAGTCTGGCAGCCGTCGCTGTTGACGTTTCTGCCGGTGCAGATGTGTCATATGCGGGTACGCGACCGCAACCGGCTGTGGCATGGCTTGTGTCATATGGATGACGGACTGCAGGCGCCGGCGCCGCTGCCGTTTTACGACGGCTATGATCAAACCGGCGAAACCGAGACCGACTATCAACCCAACACCACGATTCCGGGCATGAATCAGGGCGGCTGGCACGATGCCGGAGATGATGATGTAAACACCGGGTCTTCGGGCCGCGCGACGTATCATCTGGCGTTGACCTGGGAGGAATTCCGTCCTGATATTGATAAAACCAGCATTGATTTTGACAGCCGCATGGTGTATCTGCATCAGCCGGACCGTCTGCCGGACATGATTCAGCATATCCGACACGGCGTTGATTTTCTGCTGGCCCAGTATCGCGCCGCGGACCACAGTTTTGTCGGCATCATCAGCAAAGACTTTTCCACTTATCTGCAGGAAGGCCATTGGGGCGCGATGACGGATAACCTGTTTTATGATCCGGACATGCCGGAGGATTCGAAAACCGGAACGCATTCCGGGGTTTTTGATGACCGTTATATTTTCACCAACAAGGATACGCGGCGCGAATATGCGGTGATCAGTTATTTATGCGCGGCGTCCCGGGCTCTGAAATCGTTTTACAAAGAGCCGGCCGAAGAATGCCTGGCCACAGCGCAGCGGATCTGGGACTATGAAGAGACGCACGAACCGGTGTTTTATGCATCGGTCGGCACGCCGCGCAATCTGTTTGAACAGCGCATCAACGCAGCGGTTGAACTGTATTTGACCACCCGAGATGACCGGTTTTTGCAGGCACTGCGGGATGAACAGGAGAATATCTACAAACAAATGCCGCAAACCGCCTGGACGGTGAGCCGGGTTGCGGATCATCTCGGTGATTCGTTTCGGGCGGCGTTTGAAGAAAACCTCAAGCTGTATCAAAAAGAGTTGAACGAACAATTATCGAAAAATCCCTTTGGCGTTGCGTATGAGGAACATGTCTGGGGATTCGGATGGGATATTTTATGGCGCATGTATACGCATTATTACCTAATTAAACAGCACCCGGATATCTTTACCACAAAGCCGCTGGAAAACGTGGTGGATTACATGCTGGGACGGCATCCGGCGTCCAGTCTGTCGCTGGTGTCCGGAGTCGGCGCTCATGCGCCCATTCCGGCATTCGGCGTCAACCGCAGTGATTATTCCTACACACCGGGTGGACTGTATTCGGGTGTAAATCTGATTTTTCCGGATTTCCCGGAATTGAAACCGGATCATCCGTATCTGTGGCAGCAGTCCGAATATATCGTGTTCGGCGCCACGCCGTTTATTTTCTCGGTACTGGCGCTGGAAACGCTGCTGGATCAATAAATCAATGGAGTGATGATGAGAAAACTGTGGGTGGTTGTTTGTGCGCTATTTGTGTTCAGCACTGTGCTGGCCGTGAATCCGGGCAGGGGCCGATCCGCGCATGCGGTGTTTCTCGGCAATTCTGTGTTTAAAAATGCGGACTGGCCGCAGCTGATCGGCCGTTCTGATGTGCATAACGCCAGCGTGTCGGATTTTACCAGTCGGCAGCTGACCTGGGTGCTGGATCACAGTGTGCTGCCCTATAAACCGGCGTATTGTTTTATCTACACCGGTCTGGAAGATGTGCTGCTGGGAGTGCCGATATCGGAAATTATCAAAAGTTACCACATGCTGTGCGACACGCTGCGGGCGCACGCGATTGAGCCGGTGATCAACAGCACGCTGTTTCTGGAAAACCGGCCGCTGATCAACCAGAGCGTCAAAAAGCTGAATGCTCAGACGGAGATTTTTTGCCGGGAAAAAGGCATACTGCTTATTGATATCAATCGTTCGCTGTGCAGAGAAACGGGTCTGGCGCCACACTTTACAACCGACGGCATGCAGTTGACCGACGAGGCATACACGATCTGGGCGGCGCAGCTCAAGGTCTGTATGAATGACACCGGTGAGCAGGGCCAAACCACATACATAAATTACACTGAATTGGCAAAGGAGCGCATTGATCGAATTATGAAACAGTCCCCCAAACATGTCAAGCTGGTGATGCTCGGGAATTCCATTACGGAGCAGGGCGGCAACTGGAACAAACGTCTGGGGTTCGACCGCATCCGCAACAGCGGTCAGGGCGGCTATACCACCGGGCAGATGCTGTGGATACTGGACACTTGCGTAATTGCAGCATCACCAGAAGCCTGTTTTGTGATGGGCGGCATCAATGACCTGACGCTGGGTGTGCCGGTTGATCAGATCTTTGAGAATCACAAACGCATCGTCGGGCAGCTCATCGAGCATGATATCACGCCGGTGATGCAGTCCACCTTGTATCAGCACAACAATCCGGAGAACAATGCGCATGTCCGGCTGTTGAATCAGCTGTTAAAAACATTCTGCCGGGAGCATGATGTTCATTTTATTGATTTGAATGCACACATGTCCGGTGCGAACGGACTGAACGCTGAATACACCACAGACGGCACGCATTTGACCGAACAGGGTTATGAGGTGTGGTCGGATGTGCTGCGTGAGTTTATCAAAACCCATAAATTAAACTCTAAATAAGCCGGAAGCGTTTTATGAAACGAAGACGATTTTTAAAGGCCGCCGGTACGACAGCGCTGGCGGCGGCGATTTTACCAGGCTGCAACAGCAAGCCTGCAGGCGCGGAGAAACCCAATTTTCTGCTGCTGGTCGCGGATGACATGGGCTGGGACGATCTGTCTCTGCACGGCAATAGCATCATCGCAACGCCGAACCTGGACCGCTTTGCACAGGAATCGGTGCAGTTCAAGCATTTTTATGTCAATCCGGTGTGTGCCCCCACGCGCGCCTCGCTGCTGACGGGTCGGCATTTTCTGCGCACCGGGGTGTCGCATGTACACGGCGGCAAGGATTTCCTGGCCCTAAATGAAGTGACGGTTGCCGATGTGCTGCGGGATAACGGCTACCGCACCGGCATGTGGGGGAAATGGCACAGCGGCAAAACCGAGGGGTATTTCCCCTGGCAGCGCGGATTTGAGGAAGCGTATATGGCGGGACTGTATCAGCATCGGGATAATCAGGGATTCTACAACGGTGAGCCGAAACAGCATAAAGGCTGGATTACGGATGTGCTGGTTGATTACGCCATTGATTTTATGCAGCGGCATCAGGATGAGCCGTTTTTCGCGTATGTGCCGTTTCTGTCGTGTCACGCGCCGCTCAATGCGCGTGATGACCGGGTTAAACGCTATATGGAAAAAGGAATCAGTCGCGCTCTGGCCGTTGTCTATGCCATGGTGGAGCGTATGGACGAACAGGTGCGGCGGCTGCTGGATGAACTTGATGCGCTTGGATTGTCAGAGAACACCGTGGTTATCTTTTTCAGTGATAACGGTCCGGCTGTGCTGAACGCCGATCTGACGCATGCGGACCGGGAAACACGTTATGTCAATGATCTGCGCGGCCACAAGGGCAATATCTGGGAAAACGGTGTGCGTTCGCCGTTTTTTGTGCGCTGGAACAATCACTTAAAACCGGCGACGGTGGAACGGCTGGTGGACTGTTGTGATCTGTACCCGACCCTGCTGGAGCTGGCCGGTGTGCGGAACCCGCACAACCGCACCCTGGACGGGCGGAGTATTGCTGATTATCTGTACGCTGAGACGGAAAAGTTAAAACCTAAATATTCATACAATTATGCACAGCCTGCCTGGGTGCCGACTGATGAGCCCTGGACGCCACGGGGTGTCAAACAGGAATACCGGCCGGTGACGCCGGAGGAGAAAAAGAATCTAAAGCTGCGGGATCAGATTATTTCCATCCAGAAGGAAAACTACAAGCTGATGATGAATCCCGGCCGGATTGACGAGATGCCTGAATGCGCCGAACAGGGATTATGTCTCTATGATGTGGGTGAGGATGCAATGCAGCAGAATGACATCAAAGCGGAGCATCCCAAACGGGTTAACAAACTCACAGGCCGGCTGGAACGCTGGTGGCAGAGCGTATTGCGTGAAAGAAATTCGTTCAAGATGCCGGTGTTTTTGATCGGGCATAACGGAAAAAAACACAGTACAGTTTTGGCCTATGCCCCCTATGACATCAGCAAAGATGTAAAATGTGCATTTGATCACACCTATAACTGGCGTCAAGCAGGGGATTTTGCCGTATATCACATCCGTGTGCAGATTCCGGGAAGCTACCGGGTGAGCCTGGATTATGAAGCGGCAGAGGTAAAGGGTTCCATGGTACAGGTTGCCGTGAACGGCGCCCGGATTGAAGGCGTGATCGATGATCCGAACCGGGCCGTGCTCGGCAGCATGGACCTTGAATCCGGTGAGCAGTTTCTGACCCTGACGATCAGCAATGCCTCTGCAGATGTCCCGGTTTTTGACAAACTGTACACAATTAATCTGATAAAAACATAAAAAGGTAGGGTTCTTAAACCATAAGAAGGGAGCAAAAATTATGAAAAACTTTGTGACTGTGCGTCTCAGCACCATGATGTTTCTGCAGTTTTTTATCTGGGGAGCCTGGTACGTGGTGATCGGTAATTATATGACCGCACACGGCATGGGGCATTTGACCTTTTGGCCGTATACCGTGAATCCCATAGCGGCGATCATTGCGCCGTTTTTTCTGGGATTGATCGCGGACCGTTATTTCCCCACAGAGCGGGTGCTGGGTGTGCTGCATCTGGCAGGCGGTATTGTCATGCTGTTTGTACCGTCGTTCACCGGCAATCCGACCGTTTTTATCCTCATGCTGTTGTTGTACAATCTGTGTTATATGCCGACCATCGGACTGACCAACTCGCTGGCGTTTCATAACATTCAGAATCAGGAAAAACAATTCCCGGTGATCCGGGTATTCGGGACCATCGGCTGGATCATTGCCGGACTGTTTATCAGTTTTGGGCTGGTGCATTTTGCCGGCGGAAACCTGCCGGACCTGACGCCGCTGCCGCTGTATGCGACCGGCGTGGCGAGTCTGCTGCTGGGATTGTACAGTTTTACATTACCGCATACCCCGCCTCAGGCCGCCGGTCAGCCCGTTTCCATCCGCAGCATTGTCGGTGTAGATGCTCTGAAACAACTCAAAAGCCCGTCCTTTTTTGTCTTTCTCCTCAGTTCGTTTTTAATCTGTATTCCCCTGTCTGCTTATTATAATTTTGCGCCTATTTTTGTCAAGGATGCGGGCTTTTCCAGTCCGGCGTTCACCATGTCGTTCGGACAAATGTCCGAGGTGGTCTTTATGCTGCTCATTCCCGTGTTTTTTGCGCGACTGGGTGTTAAAAAGATGCTGCTGGTCGGGATGGGCGCCTGGGTGTTGCGTTATGCGTTGTTTGCCATGGCTGCTCCGGCCGGTGTCTACTGGATGATCATTGCCGGTATTCTGCTGCACGGGATTTGTTATGATTTCTTTTTTGTCACCGGTCAGATTTACGTGGACAAAAAATCGACACCCGCAATCCGCGGTCAGGCGCAGGGCATGCTGGTGCTGGTGACCTATGGACTGGGCATGCTGATCGGCGCGCAGGTGGCCGGGCGCATTTACGGCGCATTTCTGGGCTCGGCGTCCGTTCTGAACGGCGCCCAGTGGCAGAATTTCTGGTGGCTGCCGGCGGGATTTGCCGCGGTCATACTGGTCTTTTTCGGTCTGGCGTTCAGAGAAAAAGTGGTTAAACAGTAACGTACGGAAAAGTATGACAGGAGGTCAAATTATGGCAACATCACATCAAATTACGCTGTTGGGAACCGGACTGATTGGTCATTTCTACACGCAAAGCATTCATGAGATGCGCGGCAAAGACCGCATTCATCATGTCTGCGCCTCTACAAAAGAATCGGCGCGAGCCTTTGCCGAACAGTGGGAGATTCCCAACGCCACGGATGATATGAAAGCAGCTATCCAGGATCCGGATACGGACATGGTGATCATCGGCATTCCCAATCATTTGCATAAAGAGGCGGCGCTGATGTGCGCGCAGGCGGGCAAAGCGGTGCTGTGCACCAAGCCGCTGGGACGCACAGCCGCGGAAGCCAAAGATATACTGGACGCGGTTGAAAAGGCCGGGGTGTTTGGCGGTTATTTGGAAGATCTGGCTTATACGCCCAAGACCCTGAAATCACAAGAGTCTGTAAAAAAAGGGGCGCTGGGAAAAATTCTCTGGGTGCGGTCACGGGAAACGCATCCCGGACCGCATTCCGACTGGTTCTGGGACCTGGAAAAAGCCGGCGGCGGCGCGATTGTGGATCTGGGTTGTCACTGTATCGAGATCATCCGCAATTATATCGGCAAGGATGTCCGGCCGGTTGAGGTCATGTGTACGGCGGACACCAAGGTGCATCCTATCGAAGCCGAGGATTTTGCGATTTGTCTGATCCGTTTTGAGAACGAGGCCATCGGTCAGTTTGAAGTCAGCTGGGCGTTCCGCGGCGGCATGGATCTGCGTGATGAAGTGTCCGGCAGCGCGGGAACTATCTGGATCAATCACTGGCTGCGCACCGGATTTGAGATGTTTACCTCCGGCGACTCGGGCGGTTATGTGGCGGAGAAAGCGGAATCGGATAAAGGCTGGCTGTTCCCGGTGGGCGATGAAGTGCATACTCTCGGGTATCCAAATATGTTCAAGGATATGTTTCATGCCATCGAGACGGGTGAAACGCCGATGGAGAGTTTTTATGACGGCTATGTGGTAAATGCCGTTATTGACGCCTGTTACAAATCCGCTCAAACCCGAGCCTGGGAGCCTGTCGAACTGCAGGACTGGCGCGGTAAAACCGGTGCGGATGTTGACCGGGAATCGCGGCCGTTGATTGACGGCAAATACCTGCTGATCAAGGATGAAGTCATGCCGGACGGCCGCAGCAAACGCATTCTCAAGGATGCAGAAACCGGTGAGCTGCTGCAGACATACAAAGAAGAATGAGATACACCGGTTTTTGTCGTGTTTGTGGAGCAATTGGGCCGGTTTGTGCCTTGTTATTCCGGGATGGAGTCTATATATTTTGTATGCCTATTCGTCCCATGATGCTAAAATAGTATCAGATATTGTAAAATAACGTGTTGAATTTTGAAGCGGATGATTTTATTTTAATAGAATGAAAACTGGAAATGTGGATGAGCAACACCCCTGTTAACACATCCTATGTAACCCTTGTCGCGATTGCCGCTTCCCTGGGCGGCCTGCTGTTCGGTTACGATACGGCCGTCATTTCGGGAGCCATTGGATTTCTGAGAATACATTTTGATCTGTCGGCCGCCCAGATGGGCTGGGCGGCGGCTTCGGCATTGATCGGTTCGATCATTGGATGTTTATTCGCCGGCATACTGAGCGACTGGCTGGGCCGCAAAAAAGTGCTCATACTGGCGGCGGTGCTGTTTGAGGTTTCGGCGCTGGGCTCCGCGCTTGCAGACCGGCTGGATGTTTTTGCAATCTACCGGATGATCGGCGGCTGCGGTGTGGGAGCGGCGTCCATGATCACGCCCTTGTTTATCTCTGAAGTGGCTCCGGCCCGGGTGCGCGGCCGACTGGTGTCGTTGAATCAGTTTGCTATTGTGTGCGGTATGGTGCTGATTTATCTGATTAATTATTTTATTGCGCGTCAGGGGACGCAACTCTGGAACGTCGAAACCGGCTGGCGCTGGATGTTCGGCTCAGAGACGATTCCGGCGTTTGTGTTTTTGATTGCCCTGTTTTTTGTGCCGGAAAGTCCGAGATGGCTGGCCCTGAATGCAAAATCCGATAAAGCGTACCGTATTCTTGAGAAAATTCAGGGCAGCACAAGTGCAAAAGAGCGGATCAGTGAGATTAAACACACCCTGTCACGCGAATCTGATTCGGCAAACATGCTGTTTGAACCGCGTATCCTGAAACTCGTGCTCATCGGGGTTGTGCTTGCGGTATTGCAGCAGGCTGTGGGCATTAACGTGATCCTGTATTACGCCCCGGAAATCTTTAAACAGTTCGGCAGCGATGTCAATGCGGCGCTGCTGCAGACCCTTGTGGTGGGTGTGTTCAATATGGGATTCACGGTATTTGCCATGCTCAAGGTGGACAAGCTCGGCCGCCGGCCGCTGCTGCTTATCGGTTCACTGGGTATGGCGTTTTGTCTGGTGTCGACGGGAATCCTGGCGTTTGTTCAGATCACCACGGTCTGGTCGCTGCTGCTGATTCTGGGATATATTTCTTTTTTCGCCATCTCGGTGGGGCCGGTGGTATGGATCATATTGTCGGAACTATTTCCGACCAAAATCCGCGCCCGCGCCATGTCCATTGCCACGGTGTGTCTGTGGGCGACCAATTATCTGATTTCCCAGACCTTTCCCATGATCGATGAGAACAAATGGCTGGTGGAGCGCTTTCATCACGGATTTTCCTACTGGCTGTACGGCGGCATGTGTGTGTTGATGTTTGTGTTTGTGTATAAAGTCATCCCGGAAACCAAAGGCAAAACCCTGGAACAGATTGAAAACGATTTGAATTTAATATAAAGGTTTGAACATGAGCAAAAAACAGGACTTTGACGCCCTGTTCCATAGTGATCCGCTGAACCGTACTCTGTTTCGGCCGATTTTGATGCATTTTGCCGCGCGTTACATCGGCGCAACATACGCACAGTTTGCATCGGATTACCGCACCCTGGTGCGCGCCAATATCGAATGCATGGATGCCTTTCAAACCGATATGGTCGGACTCATTTCCGACCCTTACCGGGAGACGTCCGCATTCGGCGCCCGCATCACCTTTTTGGATGAAGCGGTACCGAAATGCGAGGATATCCTGATTCGCAGCAAAGATGATATCAAAGCGCTTGCAAATCCGGATGTGTATAAAGCCGAGCGCACCCGTGACCGTATTCACGGCGCCGAGCTGTTTCAAAAGCAGCTGAAAGGCGGGGTTCCGATCATCGGCTGGATCGAAGGACCGCTGGCCGAAGCGTGCGATCTGGCCGGCGTCAGTGAGGTTTTAATGCAGCTGATGATGGACCCTGATTTTGTCTGCATGCTGATGGATAAATGTCTGATGACCGCCAGGGCATTTGCCAAAGCCCAGATCGAGGCGGGCTGTGATGTGATCGGCATCGGAGACGCGATTTGCTCTCAAATTGATCAAGCGACCTACGATCAGTTTGTCCGTGACCGGCATGCCGAACTGGTGCGGTTTATACAGGATCAGGGCGCGCGGGTGAAACTGCATATCTGCGGGGATATCACGCATCTGCTGCCGTCGATCAAAACGGTGGCACCGGATATCTGTGATCTGGACTGGCAGGTGGACCCGGATCATGCCGCTGAAATGCTGGGTCCGGATATCGCTCGCTGCGGTAATATCAATCCGGTGAGCATCCAGAACGAATCACCGCAAACCCTGTACGTCAAAGCCCGCGATCTGATCAAAAAGGAAGAAAACCGGGCATTTATTCTGTCCGGCGGGTGTGAGATTAGCGTCAATACACCGCATGAACATGTGTCCGCCTTGTCCAATGCCTGTACATCGGGAGCTGTATGATCAAAACAATGAATTACACTGTCCAGGAACTTGACCTGAATTTAAAAAAAGTTCACGCTATTCTCGGCGGCAATGAGCAGGAAAACGCCTATACGCAGAGTTTGGCGCGGGACCTGCTTGACGAAATTATTGACGCTGAGGGATTGTGCGGCGGGTATGTGTTTTATGACCCGGCCGAGTGCATCGACAAACAACACGTCAGAATCGAACAGGTTACCTTTGATGTCGGAAAACGCGCCGGCGGACAATTATCCGGCCTTGGCTCGGCGGCTGTATTTGTGTGCACGGCAGGTTCCGAGATCAGCAACTGGACCCAGGACTGTCTATGCAATGACGCGTTAAAAGGCTTGATAGCTGATGTGATCGCGTCACTGATTACCTCGGAAATCGCTGAAAAAGTCCGGCAGCAGATCGCACGCGATGTGGACAAAACCGGATACAACATCACAAACAGCTACAGTCCGGGATACTGCGACTGGAGCGTTTCCGAGCAGCAGAAACTGTTTACTCTGCTGCCGGACGGATTCTGCGGGGTCGAGTTGAACAGCAACTCGCTGATGATCCCGATCAAATCGGTGAGCGGACTTGTCGGTATCGGTAAGTCTGTGACGTTTCAGCCGTTTCCCTGTGAATCCTGCCGGCGCACCGATTGTGCCTATCGCCGGGTTGAAGGCTTTCATTAAAACAAACTTTGCATGAGTGGAAATGATTTATGAATTCAAAAGAGCGTGTTCAGCAGACATTACATCATAAAACACCGGACCGTATTCCGGTTGATTTCGGGTCTACGGCGGTTACGGGGATTCACTGTCTGATCGTTGAAAAACTGCGCCGGCATTACGGTCTTGAACAAAGACCGGTCAAAGTTGTGGACCCGTACCAGATGCTGGGGGAGGTGGATAATGAACTGGCTAACGTCATAGGGGTGGATGTGGTCGGCGCGCCTCCGCGCAATACCCTGTTTGGATTCCCGAATGACAACTGGAAACCCTGGGTGACGCCCTGGGGACAGACCGTTCAGGTGGGCGGCGATTTTTACGTGAGCGACAGTCCCAAGGGCGGTGTGTATATACATCCCGGCGGTGACGCGGATGCGCCGCCCAGCGGTCATATGCCGTCGGATGCGTATTTTTTTGATTCCATCATTCGACAGGAGCCGATTCAGGAGGACAAGCTGGATCCGGTGGATAATCTGGAGGAATTTTCTCCGTTCACAGATGCGGACATTGCTTATTGGAAGGATATGGCGCAGGAAATTAAAACCTGTAAAAAGTCGGTGATCGGCAATATGGGCGGAACCGCGCTGGGTGATATCGCCCTGGTGCCGGCGCCGTTTGCCAAGCATCCCAGAGGCATACGAGATATCTCTGAATGGTACATGTCCACGGTCATGCGGCCGGATTATGTGAAAACTGTGTTTGAAAAACAGGTGGACATTGCACTGAAAAACCTGAACACGTTTGCTTCCATCATGCAGGATACGATTGATTCGATATTTATCTGCGGTACGGATTTTGGCACTCAGGATTCGCAGTTTTGCTCAGCGGATACCTTTCGGGATCTGTGGCTGCCTTATTATAAAAAGGTTAATGACTGGATTCATGCCCATACGAACTGGAAAACGTTCAAACACTGCTGCGGCGCGGTGGAGCCGTTCCTGCCGCTGTTTATCAAAGCCGGCTTTGATATTATCAATCCGGTTCAGGTGAATGCCAAAGGCATGGACCCGCAGCACCTGAAAAATGAATACGGCAGTGATCTGGTGTTCTGGGGCGGCGGCGTGGATACGCAGAAAATGCTGCCCTATGGAAAACCGGATGAGGTCAGAGAACAGGTTCTCAAGCACTGCGGCATATTCGGTAAAGACGGCGGTTTTGTGTTCAACACTGTTCATAATATTCAGGCCAATGTGCCGGTTGAAAATGTGGTTTCGATGATTGAGGCGGTCAGGGAATTCAATGGTTGACGGGTACTATACATGTGAAGCCTATCCGTGGCCGGATGCCGAAACCGGACATTATGATATTTACAATGAACTGGCGGCGTTTGTTCCGGACGGCATGAAACTGATCGCCTGCGGACCTTGCGGCGTCCTGGAAAATGTCATCGATCTGGTCGGATATGAACATCTGTGTATGATGACCCTGGAGGATCCGGAATTGACCCGCATGGTGTTTGACGCGGTGGGATCACGGCTTTTGACCTAATGAATGAACAACTGATCGTTAAAACGAGAGTTCAGGTTTATTTAATATCAAAATTAGGTTTGATTATTTTATATTTGAACACGAATACAATAACCAGGAGTGAATTATGGAATCATTAATCGAAAAAATTGCTTATTGTGTTGAATTCGGCAAAGTGGACCGGCAGTCACCCTATCCCCCGGATATGAAAGATCAGGACGGCGCCGACGAGTTGACAAAACAGGCTCTGGATGAGAATATGACGGCCAAAGCCATTCTCAACGAGTCTCTGGTGCCCGCCATGAGCCGGGTTGGGAAAAAGTTCAAGGCGAATGAAATATTTGTACCTCAGGTGCTCATGTCGGCCAAAGCCATGAAAGCCGCTATGGCGCATTTGAAACCTTTTTTTCAGTCCGGCGATATCCAGCAAAAGGGCACCTTTGTCATCGGAACGGTGGCCGGCGATTTGCACGATATCGGCAAGAACCTGGTGTCCATGATGATCGAAGGCGGCGGCTGGAATGTGGTTGATCTGGGTACGGATGTGAAAACAGAAGAGTTTGTCAAGACCATTGACGAAAATCCGGGTGCGGTGATCGGCCTGTCGGCTTTGCTCGCCACCACTATGGTGAATATGCAGTCCAGTGTTAAAGAAATCAAGGAGCAAAAACCGGACACCAAGATACTGATCGGCGGGGCGCCGGTGACCGATGAGTTCCGCAAAGAGATCGGTGCGGATTTTTATTCGCCGGATCCGCAGGGCGCGGTTGATTATTTAAATTCAATGACCGGTTAAGATTGTTGAACAGAGAACTTGATCATGGTGAAAATATAAACGATTTTACAGGACATTGCGATTATGAATTTTACAAAAAAATCAAGGCGACAATTTTTAAAAACAGCGGGCACTGCTGCAGCCGCTGTGAGTATTGTTCCGCGGCATGTTCTGGGCGGTTCCGGGTATACGGCGCCGAGTGACAGGCTGAATATTGTCATGATCGGTGTGGGCGGACAGGGTATGCAGAACACCAAAAATCTGCTGCAGCATGATGATGTCCGGATTACAGCGATTGCCGATACCGTGGACTGGGCGGATTACAGCTCGACTTATCACAAAGAACCCGGCGGCCGAAAACCGGCCTTTGAACGCATCACACGTCATTATGCAGCACAATCCGCGACAAAACACGAACCCGAGTGCCGGGTCTATGTCGATTTCCGCAGAATGCTGGATCAGGAAAAAGATTACGATGCGGTCGTGATCTCGACTCCGGATCATACGCATGCGGTCGCGGCTATGGCGGCGATTGAACGCCGGAAACATATTTATCTTGAAAAGCCGCTGGCGCATACAATCAGTGAAGTGAGGACATTGACCCAAGCAGCCCGCCAAGCCGGCATTGTCACCCAGCTGGGGCATCAGGGTCATGGTGATGAAGGGATTCGTCTGACGCGTGAATGGATCCAGGACGGCGCCATCGGAAATGTCACCGAGGTGCATGCCTGGACCCGGATCCGAATCCGGCCTGCAGCGGTCGGCCTACGGACAAACCGCCGGTACCGGAGGGTCTGGACTGGGATTTGTGGATCGGTCCTGCGCCGTTTCGTGATTATCATCCGGAATATATACCCAGCGGCTGGCGCTATTACTGGGATTTTGGTACCTCCAAGATTGGTGATTTTGGTTTTCATCATCGATATGGATCCCGCGTTTTATGCGCTGGATCTGGGATATCCGGAATGGGTGGAAGCGCGCAGCGCCTGGGGAGACCGGGAAAAGCGGCCGTTTACATCCATTGTTCATTACCAGTTTCCCGCGCGCGGGGACAAACCGCCGGTGCGTCTGGTGTGGTACGAAGGGCTGATGCCGCCGCGTCCGGACGAGCTGGAACCGGGACGTGATTTGACCGGTGGCGGGCACGGTATTCTGTTCGTCGGTGAAAACGGCAAGATCATGTGTCCCGGCTGGGCCGGCAATCCGCGTATTATTCCCGAATCGAAGATGCAGGACTATACCCTGCCTCCGAAAACCCTGCTGCGGGTCGGTGGGATCTATCGCGACTGGATTGACGCCTGCAAGCAGGGTCATCGAGCGAGTCCGACTGGAGCTATTCCGGTCCGTTCATTGAAGCCATTCTGTCCGGTGTGGTGGCCATGCGCACTGAGGAGAAATGTTACTGGGACTGGAATGAAATGAAAGTGACCAATGTGGCGGATACCGAGCCGCTGATTTTCCCAGAATATCATAACGGATGGAAATTATAAGTTGTTCTAAATATATGTTTTAACAGGACATTAACTATGATGGTATTTATCGAACAGAAATACAGGATGAATGATGACAGGAAAACAGCTTGTTGAGCACGCGTTTCGGCTTGAACCTGTGGAGCGGATTCCCTGGGTGCCGTTTGTGGGGGTGCACGGCGGCACACTCATCGGCACCGATGCGCAACAGTATCTGAAATCAGCGGATCTGATCGTGGACGGCGTTTCCGCTGCCGTCGAAGCTTATGAACCGGACGGCATTCCGGTGATATTTGATCTACAGATTGAGGCAGAGGCATTGGGCTGCGAACTGCAGTGGTCGGCGGATAACCCGCCCTCGGTGGTGACGCATCCGCTCATGGATAAAAAATTACATGAACTGGAAGACTATAACGAGACGCTGGATCGGCTGCCTCTGGCGGCAGAGGCGACCCGGAGACTGCGGGAAAAATATCCGAACCTTGCGTTGTACGGACTGATTACCGGACCGTTCACCCTGGCTCTGCATCTGTTGGGCACAGACATCTTTACGCAAATGATGATGCAACCCGATACGATTCACGACCTGCTGGATTTTACGCGTGATATCGCTGTGAAAACCGCCGATATTTACCGAAACGCGGGAGCCGATATCATTGCGGTGGTGGATCCGATGACCAGCCAGATTGATCCGGTTTCATTTGAACAGTTTGTTACGCCTCCGGCGACACAGCTTTTTGATCATATTCACAAACAGGGCGCATTGAGTTCATTTTTCGTCTGCGGTCATGCGCAGCAGAATATTGAAGCCATGTGCAAATGCCGGCCGGATAATATATCCATCGATGAGAATATACCGCTCGACTATGTGCGTGAGATTGCGTTAGCGCACAAGATCAGTTTCGGTGGTAATATGCGTCTGACCATTGTGCTGCTGATGGGATCGGAAGAAGATGCGCAGCGCGAGGCCATGGACTGTATCGAAGCGGCGGGAGAGACCGGATTTATCCTGGCGCCGGGCTGTGACCTGCCTATGGACACACCGCCGGAGAATCTCAAGGCTGTTACGCAGTTGGTGCGCGATCCGTATCGGCAGGATGTGGTGCGGGCGCTGGAGGTCAAACAGGATGCGGATGACCTGCTGAATTTACAGGACTATGGCAACCGGGACAAGGTGATTGTGGATATCATTACCCTGGATTCGGAATCCTGCGCGCCCTGTATGTATATGGTGGAGGCGGTCAAGCAGGTGGCGCCGCAGTTCAAGGGTATTGTCGAGTGGCGCGAACATTCGGTCAAAGACGTCAAGGCGGTCACCTTTATGTCGTCTTTGTATGTAAAAAACATCCCGACCATCTGTATTGACGGTCAAATCAAGTTTGTCTCCCAGATTCCGCCGCGAAATAAATTGATCGAGGCAATCCAGGAGCGCATTAATGAAAAACTGCAGTACAAGGTCAGGGTCAAAAAAGGTGAGCTGATTCTACTGGGCAACGACCCGGCTGAATGCGATGAACTGAAATCAGCGCTGGAACGCGCCCAGTATGAGCTCGGCACCGATCTGTCGGTGCGATGCGTGACCGATGCGAACGACATTGCCGCTTACGGTGTCACACAAACCCCGGCTCTGGTGACCGTGAACACGATAGTAAAATCACAGGGTTATCACCCTTCTGTGGATGTGATCAAGGAATGGATCAAAGAAATCGAAAACATATGATTCCGCTGTATATTGTCACCGGATTTCTGGGCAGCGGTAAAACCACGTTGCTCAAGCGCATCCTGAACGAGCATGCGGAGCGGATGAAAATAGGCGTTATTCAGAATGAGTTTGCTCCGGGCAATAGTGACGGCGTTGATCTCAAACAGACCGGCAAACCGTTCGAGATCCTGGAGATCAACAACGGATCGGTGTTCTGCGTGCGTCTGCTCGGTGATTTTATCACCTCTTTGCAAAAATTTGTTGAACAGCAGAATCCGGATTGTGTGATTGTAGAAGCGTCGGGACTGGCTGATCCCATTTCCATTGGTGAACTGCTGCATGCGCCGCAGCTTGAGCGTCTGCATCTGGCTCATCTATGGTCGATTGTGGATGCGTCCAGCTTTATGACGATGCAGCCGAGAATGACCCGTATCACGCATCAGGTCCGCGTGGCGGATACGGTGATCATCAACAAAATCGATTTAATTGATAATACAAAAGCCGTAGAGCAGCGGGTGAAGGAACTGAATCCCTATGCGCGTGTGCCGTTATCCTCTTTTTGTGATATCCCTGCAGAGCCGCTGCTGCAGCCTGAAACTGCAGGGAGCGTAGTGTCGGATCATGCGGGGGAATGGCGGAATATCAAGCCCGGCGGCCGGCCGGCTGTCAACTCTGCGGTGCTGCGCATCAGCCGGTCTGTGACGCCTGAACGCCTGGAGCGCTTTCTAACTGTTTATACTCCGAAAACCCTGCGTATGAAGGGCTATGTGGTGTGCACGGACGGGAGCGTCCGGGCGGTTCAATGTGCATCAGGACTCTGCAATCAGACCGTGATCAACGGATACAGCGGCGTCACGGAATTGATCGCCATGGGAAAGGGAATTGATCCGGAAAAAATGAGAGTTGAACTAACAGGGAAATAATATGATGCAATCATTATCAGAGAAAATACGCAAAGGTGCGGTCATGTTATCGGACGGCGCCTGGGGAACCAACCTGCAGAGCAAAGGATTGAAAGCCGGGACATGTCCCGAGCTCTGGAACGCGGAGTATCCCGAGCTCGTACAGTCGGTCGCAAAAGAATTTATCACTGCCGGAGCCCAGCTGGTGAAAACCAACAGTTTCGGCGGCAGCCGATACAAATTAGAGGGATTCGGGCTTGAACATCGCGTGTCCGAGCTGAATGAAAAAGCAGCGCAGTGTTCGCGCCGGGCGGCCGGGTCGGATGTCTACGTGCTGGGGTCCATGGGGCCGACCGGCCGCATGCTGATCACCGGTGAAGTGACGGCGGATGATTTATACAAGGCGTTTTCCGAACAGGCCAAAGCACTGGAACACGGCGGGGCGGATGTGATTCTGGTCGAGACCCTGTCGGATCTTCAGGAAGCAAAAATTGCCGTGGCAGCTGCCCGGGATGCTACCGATTGTGAAATCGCCTGCACCATGACGTTTGAACAAACGGTTGATGACGAATACAAAACCATGATGGGTGTGTCTCCGACAGAAATGGTTGCCGATCTGCGTGAACAGGGGGTGCATTTTCTCGGCTCTAATTGCGGCAACGGCATTGAACAGATGATCCCGATTGTCAAAGAAATACGGGCTGCTGAAATTTCTTTGCCGGTGATCATTCACGCCAATGCGGGCATGCCTCAACTGAAAAACGGCAAGACAGTGTTTCCGGAAAGTCCGGAAGAGATGGCGGCTTTTGTTCCCGAATTGATCGAGGCCGGGGCCAATATCATCGGCGGCTGCTGCGGGACCACGCCGGAGCATATTCGTAAAATGAGGGAAAACCTGTAATCTGCTATGCCGATCATTTATCTGAAACCGCTGAATCAAAGCATTGAGGTGTCAAAAGGCACGCCGCTGATTGATGTGCTGAATGAATTCGCTGTGGCGTTTCCCTGCGGCGGACGCGGAACCTGCGGCGGCTGTAAAGTCAGGATTCTGGACGGGAGTATTCCGGTTGACCCCGGGCATCAAAAGCGGCTGGATGAACTCGGATTATCCAATGACTGGCGCCTGGCCTGCCTGTCCAGAGTGGAAGCGGATGTCACGCTGCTGGTGGACCAGTGGCGGCATTTGATTCTGGCCGATCAGAGTGATTTTGAATTTGAGCCCCGCCCCGGAACCGGGATCGCCGTGGATGTGGGAACGACGACGCTTGTGGCGCAGCTCATTGATTTGCAGACCGCTGAAATCAAGGCGGCTGCGACCGACGTGAATCCCCAGTCGCGGTTTGGCGCTGATATTATGTCGCGGGTCGAGTATGCGGTACGGCAGGATTCAGCCCTATTAACCCGATTGATCCGCGCCAAAGTCTATGACCTGATCCTGCGGCTGCTTGAACAAAAGTATACTGCGGACCGGATCGTGCTGGTTGGGAATACGGTCATGCATCATTTGTTCTGCGGGTATGATTTGTCGCCGCTGTCCATGTATCCGTTTGAATCGCCGCATTCCGGGCAGGTGAATCTGACGCCGGAGGATCTGGACTGGCAGCTTGAGGGTGACCCGACCATTGCATTTATGGCGTGTATCGGCGGCTTTGTGGGCAGCGATATTCTGGCCGGGATTCTGGCCTCCGGCATGCACAAATCGAATGCTATAAGCTGCCTGATCGATCTGGGAACCAACGGTGAAATTGCCGTGGGAAACCGCAAGAAAATACTCTGCGCTTCGACGGCAGCCGGACCGGCGTTTGAAGGTATTAATATTTCCTGCGGCATGCAAGCTGCTACGGGAGCTCTGGCCTCGTTACAGTTCAAGGATGAGCAGCTAACGTATCACGTTATCGGCGACACGGATTCGCTTCGCGGGATCTGCGGCAGCGGGCTGCTGGATGCCGTGTCCGGGCTGCTGGAGTCCGGACAACTGGATGAGTGGGGGCAGTTGACGAACGGTCAGGATCGGGTGGAGGTGATCCCCGGACTGAGTCTGACCCAGAATGACATCCGGCAGGTTCAGCTGGCCAAGGGCGCTGTTGCTGCCGGGCTGCAGATTCTGAGCGGCAAACGCTGTGGATCACTGGATGCTGTGGATCAGTTTTACATAGCCGGCGCGTTTGGGAATTATTTGAATTTGAACAGTGCCCGAAGAATCGGGCTTGTTGATGCCGAACCCGACCGGGTGCGGACACTGGGGAACAGCGCCCTGCTCGGCGCCAAAATCATGCTGTATATGGAAGAGGCACAGATTCAAAGCATCCTCCATGCTATTCAGCATCTGTCGCTGGAAACGGATGCTGATTTTCAGGAAACCTTTGCCATGAAGATGCTGTTTTAGGCTCTATCATGTTCAGAGTGGGTAAAGTTTAAACGCAGCGGCAAAGTGCAAAAAATATCAAACAAAAATTGCATATTGGATTTTTAATTATTTTTGAGCTTAAAAGGATGGAACATGCAAAAAACAGCAGTGATCGGCAGCACCAATATTGATTTTATTATGAAATTGAAGCCTTGTTGTCCAACCTGTAAATCATGAGATCGAGCAACAACAGGAGTTGATTATGAGACGGAGAGAGTTTTTACGAACGGCGGCTGCAACCGCTGCGAGCCTGCCGGTACTGATCAAAACTATCAACGCAGCGCCATCCTCCGGATTTAAAAATATCATTGTCATTGTCGGCGATGATCATGCTTCAAAGGCATTGGGTGTTAACGGCAATTCAATGATTCAAACGCCCCATATGGACCGCATGGCGTCACAGGGTGTGCATTTTACACATGCCTACTGCAATGCGCCGATCTGCAGCGCGTCGCGGCAGTCGCTGCTGACGGGCAAATACCCGCACGCCACCGGCGTGAATCTGCTGTTCACACCGTTTCCGGACAAGAACAATGTGACCATCGCTGAGCATTTGCAGGAGCACGGATATCACACGGGACGAATCGGTAAAACGCATTTTAACAACTGGATTTACGCCGGGTTTTACAAAGAGGATGCCGGATACCCGAATCATGGGTTTGACCATGCCGTCACCCGCCAGGATCACATTGAATATCTGAAAAAGAATCCGCCGCAACCGGCGCCGGACAACATCCCGACCTATCAGAGCGAGGCCCCGCATGAGACGCCGGCATCCAGATGGAATGCCGGGTATCTGCCGGATCATCACTATTATGAGGATGCGGAAGGGACATTTTTCACAAACAAAGCGATCGAATTCATGCGCGGTCACAAAGATACGGATGCGCCGTTTTTCCTCTGGCTGGCCTATCATGAACCGCATATGCCGTTCAGTTTTCCGATCGAATACAGAAACCGGTACAATCCCGATGACATCCCGCTGCCGCAGGGCAGTCCTGAGGACAACCGCTGGATACCGGAACTGTTTGCGGATCTTTCCGATCAGGAGAAAAAGCGTATCATTGCATCCTATTACACATCTGTTGAATATATGGATCACAATATAGGCCGGGTTGTGGAGGCTGTGCGTGAATTGGGACTGGATGAAAACACCGTGGTGGTTTATGCCAGTGATAACGGGTATTTGCTGGCAGATCACAAGCGGTTTGAAAAACACACCATGTGGGAGGAATCGGTCCGGGTGCCGTTTATCGTTCAGGGAAAGGGATTTCAGTCCGGCGCCAATGACTGTCTGGTCGAGTTTATCGATATGGCGCCTACCCTGTGCGAACTGGTGGGAGTGACGCCGCACCCGGATTTTCAGGGCAAGAGTTTAAAGTCTGTGTTGTATGGCAAAACCGATGAACATCGGGACTATGTGTTTACAACCTATCTCGAGGACAACAAGGCCATGGTGGCCTCAAAAACCTGGAAATATATATTTACGACCGGAAAACGCGATCTGTCTCTGGGGTATGAAACCGGGAATGGACCGCCCGGGGTGGATGAGCGCTTGTATCATCTAAAAAAAGATCCGGACGAAACGCATAATGTGGCTGCTGAACCGGAGAATCAAAAGATAGTGAAAACACTGCGGCAGGTGATGCTGGAGCGTTTTATGCAGACGCATCCGGATGCCGGGGATGTGCCGGAGAATTTAAATACACTCGGACGACTAATCTGGTTCTGCGAACCCCGGGATGTCGGGGATGAACCGGGCCTGCCATTGGAAAGGATATTCAGGGATGAATAGACGCTATTTTTTAAAATCAGCTTTGCTGGGTTCCGCTGTTTTGAGTTCACAATCGGGACTGCTGTTTGCGGATAATTTTGCAGACCATGAAACAACCGCGGAACCGCCGGAGTTTCGTATTCACAGGGACGGTACATTTGATATCCGGATAAAAGATACGGGATTTTATCACTGTTATCCGGGACTGGAACGTCGACGCGTCTCGCCGTTGCGTGTTACCGTGCTGTCTGACGGCCCGGTTCAGCGTATTGTGTATGACATGGCAGAGGGGCAGATTGTGCTCGAATTACACACCCGCGGCACGGACCGGTTTTTCAAACAGGGAATGGGTTTTGCGGGGCCGAGCGGGATTTTTGATCTGCCGATACCCAAAAGTCGTATTGAACAGGCGCGATTAAAATCGGATGTGTGGAGTTATGACAGTTATCTGGTTTCCGGTGTGCTTTCGCCGGATGATCACACATTGATTCTGGCGGCGATGGACCAGGATAATTTTCTGCACAAGAGTGTGTTTTACAACAAACAATCCCGATTCGGACTCATTGACCGGCATCTGAATGAGAACCGGATTTGTTTTGATACCGGCTTTTATCTGGAAGGAGTGACGCCTGTTCAGGATGAACGTGTGCTGCCAAATCTGGTGTTTCGCAGCGGTAAACCCGCTTATACGGTGTTTCGCGGCATGGCGCGACGACTTGAGCATCACCATATCCGATTGAACCAATCCCCGAAATATTATTACTGCTCCTGGTACGAATTTGAAAAGGAGTTCAGTCGGGAAAAACTGGATGAGCTGCTGCGGGGTTTAAAAAACATGCAAAACGTGCCCCTGCAGGCCGTGCAAATTGATGACGGATACTGTCATTACGGCGACTGGCTGGGGAGCAATGAAAAATGGCCGCAGGGGATGCAGTCCGCGTTTCAGGCGATCCGGCAAGCGGGGTATGCCGCGGGCATCTGGGTGGCGCCGTTCATGGTCAGCAGCCGCAGCCGATTGTATGAATATGTTTCGGGAAAGCCAGGCGGATCAGTATTTGAACAATGTACTCTGGCAGAATGATCCGGATGTAATCTTTTTGCGTGATTATGATACGCCGTTTAACGAGACCGAACGACGCTCTATTGCACTATGGGCCGGAATTCTCGGCGGGACACTCACCACATCGGACCGGTTTTCGATGCTGGACGCGGAGGCAGTGGAGCTGTGGCGGTTTCTGGTCCCGGAACGGCGTGCCACGGCTGAACTGCCGTTTTGGAGCACGGACCGCGAGCATCCGGTGGCGGTGCGGCCCTTTGATAATTCGAATGCGTGGGCCATATTGATTGTCAACACCACAGACGCTGTGTTTGAGAAAATATATGATTTGCAGCAATTGATCGGTCGAAAATCGGCCTATTGTTTTGAATGGAATGTCGGGCATTGCAAACCTCTGGGTCAGCGCAGCAACCTTTCAGTCACGCTAGCGGCGCATGCCAGTGTTTTGTATGCTGCGCAGACAGACAGCAGATCGCTGCCGGAGGATTTGCGGCTGGGCGATTAAGTGGATATGATAGTTTATACTATTTGACGGGTTTGAAACTACCTGAAAGGAACTGGTATGATAAAACATTATTGTCTGTTTTTCGCTTTTATTTTCGTTTTGTTTCAAGGACTTGGGGCGGCCCAGGTTTATAAAGGTCAGCTAAGCGATGACTGGTATTTTCGACAAGCCGGAGAAGAACAGTGGCAGCCCGCCGGTGTTCCCGGCTGTGTGCACACCGATCTGATGAACAACGGCCATATCGCCAATCCCTATTACCGCGATGTGGAGCGGAACATCCAGTGGGTCGGGAAAAAAGACTGGGAGTACAAAACCGGTTTTCAGGTTGATGAATCCTTGATGAGCCGCTCCAATATTGGCTGGTCTTTTACGGGCTGGATACCTGCGCGGATGTTTATTTGAACGGCGAGCAAATTCTGTCGGCGGATAATATGTTCAGAACCTGGGTGGTCGATGTAAAGTCGCTGCTGCGCACGGGAGAGAATAACCTGCGGATCTATTTTCATGCCGTGTTCAAGATCAATGTTCCCAAATGGGAAAATGCGGAATTCCGGCTGGATGCGCCTGCCAACAATGATCAATCCGATGTCCAGATCAGCATGTATTCCCGCAAAGCGGGGTATCATTACGGCTGGGACTGGGGGCCGCGGCTGGTGACGGCCGGGGTCTGGCGTCCGGTGCTGATCCGGAGCTGGGACGCAGGCCGAATCGCCGGGGTCCAGGTGTTCCAGGCGGATGTGTCGCCGGAAAAAGCGGATCTGGACGTGCATGCCCGTCTGAATATCACAAAGCGGCAAGTTTATCAGGTCGAAGCATTCATCAATGGTAAAGAGGCGGCCAAGTCGATTATGTATCTGGATGCCGGCAAACAGACTGAAAAACTTCCTATACAGATTAAAAATCCGAAATTGTGGTGGACGCATGATCTGGGAGATCAGCCGCTTTATGATATAAAAGTCAAGCTTTTGGACAGCCATACGGTTTTGGATGAGCAGACCGTCAGAATTGGTGTGCGCTCTATAGAGTTTGTGCGCGAGCCGGACGAATACGGCAAAAGCTTTTTCTTCAAGCTGAACGGAAAGCCCGTTTATATCAAGGGCGCCAATTATATCCCTCAGGACAATTTTCAGAACCGGGTCACACCGGAACGCTATGAATCGTTGATGACTGATGCGGTCAAAGCCAATATGAACATGCTGCGGGTGTGGGCGGCGGCATTTACGAAGAAGACATCTTTTATGAGCTTTGCGATGAAAAAGGATTGCTGGTGTGGCAGGATTTCATGTTTGCCTGCGCCATGTATCCCGGCAACCAAGCTTTTTTTGAAAATGTGCGGCATGAAGTGCTGGATAATGTCAGGCGCTTGCGCAATCATGCCTGTATCGCCCTGTGGTGCGGCAACAATGAGAATCAGGTCGGCTGGGAAGGCTGGGGCTGGGAGAAGGATATGACTGAAGCGCAGCAGCAAACGTTCGAACGTCAGACGGCCGAGTTGTTTGAAGAATTGATTCCGTCCGCTCTGCACGCTGTTGATCCGGATCAAGCCTATATTCCATCATCGCCGATGGCCGGCTGGGGCGGACGCGGGCTCAATGAAGGCGATTATCATTACTGGGGCGTGTGGCACGTCAAGCATCCGTTTGAAAAGTTTGACGATCATGTTGCACGGTTCATGAGTGAATGGGGGTTTCAGGGATTTTCGGATATCCACAGCGTACGGCGGTTTACGGTGCCCGAGGATCGGGCCATTGATTCTCGCGTCATGCTCTTGCACCAGCGCTGCTGGGACGGACAACCGTCAGGACAAGTTGTACGCCAACCGCCTGATTGACCAATATATGCAGCGACATTACAAACAACCCAGAGATTTCGAATCCTATCTGTATGTCAGTCAATTGCTGCAGGCCAAGGCTGTAGAGATGGCTGTGGATGCTCATCGTCGAAACAAGCCGTTCTGTATGGGCACGTTGTACTGGCAGTTGAATGACTGCTGGCCGGTCACATCCTGGTCCAGTGTTGATTATTATGGAAACTGGAAAGTCCTCGCATTACAAGGCTCAGGATATGTTTCAGGATATATTGATCAGTCCGATTGTGACGCCGGACAGCCTTGAAATTTATCTGGTGTCTGACAAACAGGTCCCGGTCAAGGGAAAGTTGACACTCGAATTACTGGATTTTAGCGGCAGCCGGCTAAATAGAAAAGTGGTGGAACTTGATATTCCTGAAAATGCCAGTGAACAGGTCTTTCGCTCCGGCACTGATCAGTTGTTGTCCTCTTTTGACAAAAGCAAAGTGTTTGTAAAAGCATGTTTTACGTCTAATTCTGGCGCTCGGGTTGTTCGTCCGATTTATTTTGTACCGGAAAAAGAGCTGTCTTTAGAGGATCCCGGGATTAAATTTAAACTCGAATCAAAGGGTACGGATGAATACAAACTCGTATTGGCAGTCTCCAGCCTTGCCAGGGATGTGTATGTGCGTGCAGACAGTCAGTCTATTCAACTGGACGACAACTTTATCGATATTATTCCGGGTGAATCCAGACCATTAATAGTCACATCTAAAAAATCACCGGATCAAATTCGGGAGAGTCTGGTAATCCGTTCGCTTTATGACACCTATAACGAATAAACAAACCGGTTGGCGCTCAAATTGAGCGCCAACCCCACGTAAAAAAAGTCAAAGTGTGTACGTTACCATATACGATTTCTGAAAAAAATGCTTGATTTAACTTGACTTTTTCATGTATTTTTATTAAATCATAACAGTAGATAACAGTATGATATATGACATACCAGTATCTAACAGAGCATAATAGTCTGATGCAACAAATCATTAATATAGATCATTCATCCAAAGTGCCCAAGTATGAGCAGTTGGTGAATTCGATTCGAAATGCAATTAGCCAGGGAATCTTGCATCAGGGAGATTTGCTACCCAGTATCAATTCTATTGCAGATAATTATCCCATCGCCCGGGACACGGTCTGCAAATCTTTTCAGATGCTTAAAAATCTGGGCATTATTTCCTCCGTACCCGGCAAGGGCTATTTTATATCACAAACCCAGTTTGCCAACAAACATCATATCTTTCTGTTGTTTGATAATTTTTTATCCTATAAAGAAGCTTTGTTCAATTCCTTCAAAGCCCGAGTCGGAGAAAATGCCACAATCGATCTTTATTTCCATCATTCCAATGATAAGCTTTTTAAAAGTCTGGTCAAGGAAGCTTTGAATCATTATACCGAATATGTGATCATGCCCATTCCGGATGAACAGCATTTCCAGTGGCTGCGGCGCATTGTCAACAATCACAAAGTTTATATTCTGGATGTGGGGTATAATCTGTTTGGAGACTATTTTCCGTCTGTCTGTCAGAATTTTGAGCGTCAGTGGTATGAGGCCTTGTTGTCGGTTAAAGACCGTATTGACAAATACAACTGTTTGATATTGGTGTTCTGGCGTGCGCCGCAATACAATGCTGTGAACGATCAAGATATGGTCAGAGGATTCAAACGATTTTGTGAAGAAAAAGGTGTGGCTTTTCGAATTATCGAACGCAAGCAGGATGTCCGCATTGAAAAGGGCTGCTGCTATTTGATCGCGAACAACGAGGATTTGGTGTCAGCCGTCCATTATGCGAATCAGCACCATTTAAAGATCGGCCGGGATATCGGAATGATCTCTCATAATGATGAGCCGCTGAAGCAGATTGCCGCCAGCACCGGTATTGCTACGATTACGACTGATTTTTCCCGAATGGGGGAACAGATGGCTGATATGATTTTGCAGAATGAGAGAAAACATATAGAAAATGCGAGTTCCATGATTCTCAGGAATTCGATTTAGAGCTGAAAGCTATGTTGAGGAGGTTGTGATGAGAATGAATGTACGCATTTTGCTGATTGGATGGGTGCTGCTGTTTGCCGTTCAGCTGGTCATTGCAGCGCCATCCGGCAGGATCCGCGGCAAGATTGTCGACGCGGAAAACGGTCAGGCGCTGCCCGGCGCCAATGTTTATTTACAGGATACAAATATTGGCGCGGCCACGGATATTCAGGGACAGTATGTGATCCCCAATGTTCCGCCGGGAACTTATACCCTGGTGGTCAATTATATCGGTTACGCAGCCAAACAGGTTGACGTTCAGGTCAGACCGAACGAAACACTGACCCGGGATGTTCAGCTGGACTATACGGTGCTCACCGGTGAAGATGTGGTGATCACGGCCCAGGCGCGCGGTCAGACCGAGGCGATCAACCAGCAGGTGTCGGCGCGCACGGTGAAGAATATCGTTTCCGCCACCAAGATTCAAGAGTTACCGGAAGCGAACGCAGCGGAAGCGGTGGGGCGTCTTCCCGGTGTGTCTCTGGAGAGAAGCGGCGGTGAAGGCACCAAGGTGATGATCCGCGGCATGGGCGCCAAGTACACCAAGGTACAGATTGACGGCGTAGATATGACGGCGACCGGTGAAGGAGACCGAAGCAGTGATTTGAGTATGATCTCTCCGTATATGCTGGCAGGGATCGAGTTGACCAAATCGGTGATGGCGGATCAGGAAGCCACAGCGACCGGCGGTATAGTGAACTTTCGCATCCGCAAAGCGCCTGACGAGCCGTCGTTTAACGTGATTGCGCAAGGCGGGTACAATGGTTTGCGCGACACCTATAATGATTACAAAGTGTCCGTCGGCGGCAGCAACCGTTTTTACGCCAATATGCTGGGTGTTTACGCGCAGGTGGATTATGAGAAGAAAAATGCCGGTTCACAGCAAATGGGCGGAGTCGGGTTTTCCCAGGAGAATCAGGATGCGCCGGTGCGCACCAACAGCATGCAGCTGATGGATATTTTCAGGAATGTCCAGCGGCTGGGTGGTACTATGGTTCTGGACTTGGCTTTGCCCTCCACCGAGATCAAATCGACAAACTTTTACAGCCGCAAACGTACCGAAGCCACGAGTTATATCAACAATTACAATTTTACGGAACAGATATTCGGAATCAATTATACGGATACGCCGAAACGCTGGTTAACCGTGTTGACGAATTCACTGCAGATTGACCATCAGGTGAGAAACTGGGAGATCAGCGCGTTGTTGAGTCATTCTTTTTCCGAGAATGCTCTGCCGGCGCAAATTGGTTCGAGCAACAACAATTCTCCGCAGAATCCGTTCCCGACGGACCGCAAGTCGAATTTCAATGTCAATCTGGATCCCGAGACGATTCCTTATCTGCTCGATGTGTCCATGGATGAAGCGGTGAATTTCATGCATCTGGGCGGTATTGAGCATGAGGAAAGCGAGACCAAAGAGCGGGATTTGACCGGTCAGACTCATTTTACCTATAATCTGAGTCTTTCGAATCAGATCAACATGCAATTGAGTTTTGGCGGCAAATACCGGCATAAAGCAAAAGAATACGACCGCACGGTACTGAATGCGAGTAATGATGGAGGAGATCAAAGTTACCGGGATTTGGTTTATGATAATTTCGAGGATGAATTCAGTCCACGCACGTTAAAGGCCTGGGACGCGGACAATATGCGCATTTTGCTGACCGATTTTCTGGACCCGGATTATGAGGGCGGTGACTTTTTGGACGGCAAATATAATTTTGGTAATATATTTGACAAGCAGGATTTCCGCCGGATTCATGAACTGGTCATGGATCAGTACGATCCTGTGGCCGCCGTCTCGGATGCTTATGCGTTTCCGCATCAAAATTTTATAGAGTCCAATTTTGAAGATTATCACGGAACTGAGGATTATCATGCGTTTTATCTAATGCCGGAGATCAATGTGACAAAGTTTACGTTTGTCCCCGGTGTTCGTTTCGAGTCCAACCGCACGGAATATACCGGGTATCGGGGCAATCGCCTGGGTGTGCTGCGGGACTGGAGAGCGACCCCGATTGATACAGTGACCAAGGTGCGCACCAATGAATTTGTGCTGCCCATGATCCAGGCGGTCTATCGCCCGACGAACTGGCTGAATTTCAAGGCGGGCTATACACACACCCTGCAGCGGCCGAATTACAACAATATCATGCCAGGCTGGGTCATTCAGTCTCAGGGACAGATCTGGAATTTGAGCAATTTCAGGCTGAAACCGGAGTTGTCCCGAAATGTGGACCTTCAAATGTCCATCTATTCCGACAAGATCGGTTTATTTACGGTGGGCGCGTTTCACAAGCGCATCACGGATATGATTTTCTGGACCGGGCAGACGGTGATTCAGGATACGTCCTTTTTTGAACTGCCGTCACTCATGCACCGTCAGCGGGCGGCGTACGCCACCAACAATCCGAATGACGCGATCAATTACGGGTATGAAGTGGAATGGCAGTCGAATTTCTGGTATTTGCCGGGACTCTTGAACGGTCTGGTGATGAATGTGAACTATACGCGCAACGAGTCAGAGGCGGAGTACCTGAGATCGGTTGTCAAGACTCAGATTGATCCGATCACTTATCGGTCGACCCTGATCAGTGAGGACACCACGTATACAAGTCCGATGATTAATCAGCCGGATCATTTGTTGAACCTGACCGTGGGTTATGATTACAAGGGTTTTTCGATCCGCTGGGCGATGCGCTATAAATCGCGGATTTTCACGACCAACAGCTGGTATGAAAAGCTGCGTGGCTATTCGACGGACTTTTACCGGTTTGATGTGATGGTCAGGCAGCAATTGCCGGTGGACGGACTGGAGTTTTTCATGAATATCAACAACCTGACCGGCGAACGTGAACACAATGTGATCAATCATATGAATTTCACCAGTTATCTGGAAGACTATGGCCGAAGCGGTAATATTGGCTTCCGCTACAGACTGTAATATAATCTATTTTTAACTGTCATTTGAATTCAGTATGAAAGGAGGTGGTTGTTGAGAGGTTTCAAGGAGAGAAGATGGTGTTTACAATTTAACAAAAGGAGGTGACGTATCAGGTAGCAGAATCAATCCGTATATTATCAGATTGATGAATTAATTAAATTTTTTTAACGAAAGGGACTTTAAAATGAAGAAAAGAATGCTAATGTTGGCGACTGCTGCAATACTCGTTGTATTCTGCACGGGTCTGTTTGCTCAAACCACTTCAGTCGGCGACACCCTGATAGTGGGTCCGTTGAACTCTGAAGGTCAGCCGTTGGGCGCTTTGAATGAAGCCATTCACGGTGACACCACTGAAACCGGTGAACGCGTGCACAAGGTCTATAAATTACAGCCTAATGCACAATATATTCTCACAGAAGTGATCCAGGCGGATTTCCCGCTGGTGATTGTCGCTGATGAGCCGGATGATGAAAACAGACCTCCGATCGTTCGTTGTGGTTTAAAGGAAGACGGAAGCGCTGTGGATAACTGGTGGCATCTTTTTGATGATGCAACATTCAAGAATCTCTGGATGAGCGGCGTGAATCTGGATGGAACCGGCCCGATTGCCTGGATTGCTCAGACTGCGCATGCAACCCAAAAAACAATCACTTTTGACGGCTGTATTGTAGAGTTTCCGTATACCTGGTGGGCCACATTCTGGGATCCAGGCGGCCCCAATAATTACATTATCAAAGACTGTCTGTTCAAAAATATCGGTAATCCCACGGGAACGACTTGGAATGGCGCTGTGTTCACCGATGACGGTCATGATACTGTAATAGTACACAACACAACTTTTTACAAATTTGGTTGTTTTGCTGTTAAAGGCGCATTTTATACCGAAATCGATCATTGTAGCTTCATCAACTCTGTGGTTCATCCCATTGACAATCACAGACATGTGAACAGGAAATACACCAACAACCTGTTTGTCAATGTGCACGCATTTAGTGATGATGAAGACGAAATCAAACGTCATTTTGACCAGGAAGTCAAAGGTATCATGAATTATGCCGAAATTCAATGGGATCCGCAGGAACTGGACTCTCTGTGGGGCCCCGGCGGTGTTTACGGTAAAACCTACGATCCCGATGGCGACGGCACGTTGATTCCCGAGGAAATGAACTGGCAGCTGAAAAACAATGCCTGGTGGTACACTCAGCCCATCGAAGACTATTGGGCAGCATGGGATAATGTGACTGCCAATCCCTGGATGAACAACTATAACCAGGCCATGTTCGAAAGCAGCGATGAAGAAGGCACCTGGACCTGGAGCGTGATGACTTATGAACGCGACACAAACGATGTCATTATTGACTCTTCTGAAGTTACTGTTGAACATGAACCGTTCCTGTATTTCAATGAAGAAAACACCTGGAACGTAGATCCCGGTGTCACCAACATGAACGGTACTGATGAACTGCTTGCTACAAATTCTGACAATATCAGAAAAGAATGGGCCGGCGAAGAAGTTGAACCCGTCAAATGGCACGGTGTTGACAATTATCTCGACTTTACCTGGCCTGTTACATTCGATCTGTCTTACAGCAACGCCACCCTGCAGACTGCCGGTACAGACGGTTTGCCTCTGGGTGACTTGAACTGGTGGCCGGAGATTTACGTTGATGTGGAGGATAAAACGGTGGTGTCCGATTTTAAACTCGGCGCCAACTATCCGAATCCGTTCAACCCGACCACAACAATTGATTACCAGATTAACCAGCCAGGACAGGTAAAACTGAATGTTTACAATGTCCTGGGTGAAAAAGTCAAAACTCTGGTCAATGAGAACAAGATTGCCGGTACTTACCAGGTTACCTGGGAAGGCACCAATGACATGAATGTCAAAGTGGCAACCGGTGTTTATTTCTACAAACTGGAAATGGGTGACCAGGTACAAATTCAAAAGATGATGCTGGTGAAATAAGCGCTAAACTCATCTGAAACAGAAAGGCCTTTTGGATTTTTCCAAAAGGCCTTTTGTTTGTAAATTTTAAACGGATGAATGAACGACTGGTTTAAATTGATTTGCAATAACCTGGAAATACAGATATCGGCTTTGATTTTCGGGAGCAACAACAAGGAGATTTGATGAATATGAGAATACGGATATTATTAACAGGACTGGTTCTGCTTCTGGCAGTGCGACCGTGGTATTTCCAGCGCCATCCGGCAGGATCCGCGGCAAGATTGTGGACGCGGAAAACGGTCAGGCGCTGCCCGGCGCCAATGTTTATTTACAGGATACAAATATTGGCGCGGCCACGGATATTCAGGGACAGTATGTGATTCCCAATGTTCCGCCGGGAACTTATACCCTGGTGGTCAATTATATCGGTTACGCAGCCAAACAGGTTGATGTTCAGGTCAGACCGAACGAAACAGTGAGCCGTGATGTTCAGCTGGACTATACGGTGCTCACCGGTGAAGATGTTGTGATCACGGCCCAGGCGCGCGGTCAAACCGAGGCCATCAACCAGCAGGTGTCGGCGCGCACGGTGAAGAATATCGTTTCCGCCACCAAGATTCAAGAGTTACCGGAAGCGAACGCAGCGGAAGCGGTGGGGCGTCTTCCCGGTGTGTCTCTGGAGAGAAGCGGCGGTGAAGGCACCAAGGTGATGATCCGCGGCATGGGCGCCAAGTACACCAAGGTACAGATTGACGGCGTAGATATGACGGCGACCGGTGAAGGAGACCGAAGCAGTGATTTGAGTATGATCTCTCCGTATATGCTGGCAGGGATCGAGTTGACCAAATCGGTGATGGCGGATCAGGAAGCCACAGCGACCGGCGGTATTGTCAATTTTCGCATCCGCAAAGCGCCCGAAGAGCCATCGTTTAACGTGATTGCGCAAGGCGGGTACAATGGTTTGCGCGACACCTATAATGATTACAAAGTGTCCGTCGGCGGCAGTAACCGTTTTTACGCCAATATGCTGGGTGTTTACGCGCAGGTGGATTATGAGAAGAAAAATGCCGGTTCACAGCAAATGGGCGGAGTCGGGTTTTCCCAGGAGAATCAGGATGCGCCGGTGCGCACCAACAGCATGCAGCTGATGGATATTTTCAGGAATGTCCAGCGGCTGGGTGGTACTATGGTTCTGGACTTGACTTTGCCGTCGACCGAGATCAAGTCGACAAACTTTTATAGCCGCAAACGTACCGAAGCCACGAATTATATCAACAATTACAATTTTACGGAACAGATATTCGGAATCAATTATACGGATACGCCGAAACGCTGGTTAACCGTGCTGACGAATTCACTGCAGATTGACCATCAGGTGAGAAACTGGGAGATCAGCGCGTTGTTGAGTCATTCTTTTTCCGAGAATGCTCTGCCGGCGCAAATTGGTTCGAGCAACAACAATTCTCCGCAGAATCCGTTCCCGACGGACCGCAAGTCGAATTTCAATGTCAATCTGGATCCCGAGACGATTCCTTATCTGCTCGATGTGTCTATGGATGAAGCGGTGAATTTCATGCATCTGGGCGGTATTGAGCATGAAGAGAGCGAGACCAAAGAGCGGGATTTGACCGGTCAGCTCGATTTTACCTATAATCTGAGTCTTTCGAATCAGATCAACATGCAATTGAGTTTTGGCGGCAAATACCGGCATAAAAGCAAGGAATATGACCGACTGGTGCTGAATGAGGACAATGGCGGTGGATCACAGGAATTCCGGAATTTGATTTATAATGACTTTGAGGATGAATTTAGTCAACGAACGCTGGATGCCTGGGACGCGGACAATATGCGCATTTTGCTGACCGATTTTCTGGACCCGGATTATGAGGGCGGTGACTTTTTGGACGGCAAATATGATTTCGGTAATATATTTGACAAGCAGGATTTCCGCCGGATTCATGAGCTGGTCATGGATCAATATGATCCGGTGGCGGCGGTCTCGGATATGTATGCGTTTCCGCATCAAAATTTTATAGAGTCCAATTTTGAAGATTATCACGGGACTGAGGATTATCATGCGTTTTATCTAATGCCGGAGATCAATGTGACAAAGTTTACGTTTGTCCCCGGTGTTCGTTTCGAGTCCAACCGCACGGAATATACCGGGTATCGGGGCAATCGCCTGGGTGTGCTGCGGGACTGGAGAGCGACCCCGATTGATACAGTCACCAAGGTGCGCACCAATGAATTTGTGCTGCCCATGATCCAGGCGGTCTATCGCCCGACGAATTGGCTGAATTTCAAGGCGGGCTATACACACACCCTGCAGCGGCCGAATTACAACAATATCATGCCAGGCTGGGTCATTCAGTCTCAGGGACAGATCTGGAATTTGAGCAATTTCAGGCTGAAACCGGAGTTGTCCCGAAATGTGGACCTTCAAATGTCCATCTATTCCGACAAGATCGGTTTATTTACGGTGGGCGCGTTTCACAAGCGCATCACGGACATGATTTTCTGGACGGGACAGACGGTGATTCAGGATACGTCCTTTTTTGAACTGCCGTCACTCATGCACCGTCAGCGGGCGGCGTACGCCATCAACAATCCGAATGACGCGATCAATTACGGGTATGAAGTGGAATGGCAGTCGAATTTCTGGTATTTGCCGGGACTCTTGAACGGTCTGGTGATGAATGTGAACTATACGCGCAACGAGTCAGAGGCGGAGTACCTGAGATCGGTTGTCAAGACTCAGATTGATCCGATCACTTATCGGTCGACCCTGATCAGTGAGGACACCACGTATACGAGTCCGATGATTAATCAGCCGGATCATTTGTTGAACCTGACCGTGGGTTATGATTACAAGGGTTTTTCGATCCGCTGGGCGATGCGCTATAAATCGCGGATTTTCACGACCAACAGCTGGTATGAAAAGCTGCGTGGCTATTCGACGGACTTTTACCGGTTTGATGTGATGGTCAGGCAGCAATTGCCGGTGGACGGACTGGAGTTTTTCATGAATATCAACAACCTGACCGGCGAACGTGAACACAATGTGATCAATCATATGAATTTCACCAGTTATCTGGAAGATTATGGCCGAAGCGGTAATATAGGTTTTAGATATCGACTGTAAAATCTTAATGTATACATTACACGCTCGGTCTTTCGGGGTTGATATCGATTACCAACCTGCCAGCGGCGGTTTAAAGACCGCCGCTGGATTGTTATTACACTTTATAAGAGGGCGAGAGATGAAGTATGTCAAGACGGGATTCATGATCATTTTGTTCATGTTTATTGCGATCCAACGCATATATTCAGCCCCTTCCGGCAAAATACAGGGCAAGGTCGTTGATGCGGAGAATGGTCAGGCGCTTCCGGGTGCAAATGTTTTTCTGCAGGGAACCAATATTGGTGCTGCAACCGACGTCCGCGGCGAGTATGGGATTTTGAACGTACCTCCCGGTCCGTATACCTTGTCTGTGAATTACATCGGTTATGGTGAAAAAGATATTGATATTCGAGTGCTGCCGAATGAAACAAAAAACTTGGATATTCAGCTTGATTACAAAGTGCTGATGGGAGAGGATGTGGTCATCACAGCCCAGGCCCGCGGTCAGACCGAGGCGATCAACCAACAGATATCAGCACTTACGGTCAAGAATGTTGTGTCTGCCACTAAAATTCAGGAGCTGCCGGAAGCAAATGCGGCCGAAGCGGTGGGACGTCTGCCCGGCGTCTCTCTGGAACGCAGCGGTGGCGAAGGAACCAAAGTCCTGATCCGCGGAATGAGCGCCAAATACACCAAGGTTCAGATTGACGGCGTTGATATGACCGCCACCGGTTCGGGAGATCGCTCCAGTGATTTAAGCATGATTTCCCCGTATATGCTCGAGGGTATTGAATTGACAAAATCAGTCATGGCAAACCAGGAAGCAACGGCCACGGGCGGTATTGTTAATTTCAGGATCAGAAAAGCTTCAGAAGAGCCTTCTTTCAATATAATCGCCCAGGGAGGCTCCAATGATTTGCGCGATACGTATACGGATTTCAAGGTTTCGGTTGGCGGTAGTCATCGATTTTTTAACAAAAAGTTTGGAGTTTATGCACAGGTCGATTATGAAGAAAAGGATGCCGGGTCACAACAACTGGGCAATGTCGGATTTTCTCAGGAAAACGAAACCGCACCGGTGCGGACCAACAATATGCAGCTGATGGACATTTTTAGAGATGTACACCGTCTGGGAGGGACGCTGGTCCTGGATTATAATCTGCCGTCTACAGATATCAAACTGTCAAATTTTTACAGTGATATTCAGCGCGAAGAGATACGACACATCAACAACTATGATTTTATGCAGCAGGGATTTAATATCCGTTATACCGATATCCCGGAGCGCTCCCTGAATGTTTTGACCAATGCCTTACAGATTGATCACAGCTTTAAAAACTGGGAAACGCATATTAAATTGAGCCATTCGTACTCTGAAAATCACTTGCCGGCCGAGATATCTTCCAGTAACGGACATTCGCCGAACAATCCTTTTTCAACCGACCGAAAATCAAATTACAATGTAAATCTGGACCCGGAAACCATTCCGGACTCGCTTGTGATTCCGATCGATAAAATCGCTGATTTTATGTATATCGGCGGCGTGGATCATAATGAAAACAAAACCAGTGAACGGGATCTGGCCGGTGAACTCAATTTTGCTTATAATTTTAATATCTCTGAACAGATAAAGCTCAAACTGAATTTCGGCGGCAAAGTCAAGCACAAGACCAAAAACTATGATCGCACTCATCTGGACATCGGTGGACAGCATTATATCTATATGGTTCATGACAGTCTGTATGATGCGCTTAGTCAGCGAAATATAAATGCTTATCAAAATGATAACATGAAATTGTTCCTGTCGGATTTTCTGGACAAGGATTATGATCCGGTCAGTTTTCTTGACGGAAAATACCAGTTTAGTCCCGTGCTTGACCCGGATAAATTCCGCAAGATACATGATCTGGGACTGGAGACCTATGATCCTGACGAACCCATGAGTCTGTGGATGATTGTCCAGCCGAACTATATCAATACACATTATCAGGATTATCACGGCAAGGAAGATTATCATGCGTTTTATATTATGCCTGAATTTGATATTTCTTCCCGGTTCACATTTGTACCGGGACTCCGTTATGAAGCCAACCGTACCAACTATACCGGATACCGGGGAACCCGTCTGGGTGTCTTGAGGAACTGGACCCCCACTCCGATAGACACGGTTGTCAAAGTGCGGAGAAATGATTTTTATCTGCCTATGATTCAGGCTGTCTATAAACCGACAAACTGGTTGAATATCAAGGCAGGTTACACACACACCCTTCAGCGACCTGACTATAACAATATCATCCCCAGCTGGCTTATCAGCAATCAGGGAAGTATATCAAATTTAGGTAATTTCCGATTAAAGCCGGAACTCTCCAGAAACTGGGACCTTCAGGCTACGGTTTATTCGAATAAAATCGGTTTGGTTACGGCCGGCGTCTTTTATAAAAAAATCACAGATATGATCTTTTGGACCGGACAGTCCGTTGTGCTTGATACGGCCTTTTTTGAATTGCCGACTCTGATGTATCGGCAGCGTGCGGCCTGGGCAACCAATAATCCGAATGATGCATACAATTACGGATTTGAATTTGAATGGCAATCCAATTTCTGGTATTTACCCGGTTTGCTAAAGGGCCTGGTTTTAAATTTAAATTACACCCTGAATGAATCCAAGGCTGAATATCTTCGAACCGTGATTCGAACCCAGATCGATCCGGTGACCTACCGCAGCACGCTGGTTAATGATGACACCACATATACAAGTCCGATGATCCGGCAGCCCAAGCATTTGCTGAATCTGACCGTGGGCTATGATTATAAAGGATTTTCCATACGTTGGGCGATGCGCTACAAATCCCATATTTTTAAATCGAACAGCTGGTATGAAAAGCTGCGCGGCTATTCAACGGATTTCTACCGCTATGATTTATCGATACGGCAAAAACTTTTTGTGAACGGCTTGGAGTTTTTCCTTAATGTCAATAACCTGACCGGTGAACGAGAGCGCAGTGTGATTAATCATATGAATTACACCAGTTATTTGGAGGATTACGGCCGGAGTGCAAATATGGGAGTACGTTACAGATTATAGCATCATTTTCTCGAATTTGCTGTCTCCCATAGATTGTGCTATATATGATGACTAGAATTTGCATTGTTTTTAATTTGCTAGATTATTAAACTATTAAGATTTTACAGGGAGAATAATACAAGCAATGATGAGGAGGTTGTAATGAGAAGAAATGTTGTACAGTTGTTATTATTATGCCTGACAATGATATTGAGCGGTCAAAATTTTGCAGCGCCTTCAGGAGAGATTCGGGGAAGAGTCGTGGATGCCGAAAACGGTCAGGCGTTGCCTGGTGCGAATGTGTATTTAAAAGATACCAATATTGGTGCCGCCACGGATATACGTGGCGAGTATGTTATTCACGATGTTCCACCGGGTAGCTATACGTTGGTTGTCAACTATATTGGTTATGGCGCAAGTGAAGTGGATGTGCGTGTTTCACCCAATGAAACGGTATCGGCAGATGTCCAGATGGATTATACGGTGCTAACCGGAGAAGACGTCGTGGTTACGGCTCAGGCCCGCGCGCAAACTGAGACTATCAACCAACAAATATCCGCACGCACCGTCAAGAATATCGTGTCTGCAACTAAAATTCAGGAATTGCCGGAAGCCAATGCGGCAGAAGCAGTGGGTAGACTGCCCGGTGTTTCGCTGGAGAGAAGCGGCGGTGAAGGCACCAAGGTTTTGATCCGCGGTATGGGCGCCAAGTACACCAAGGTACAGGTTGACGGCGTGGATATGACAGCGACCAGTTCAGAGGACAGAAGCACAGATCTTGAGTATGATTTCGCCCTATATGTTGGAAGGCATTGAATTGACAAAATCCGTTATGGCCGATCAAGAGGCCACGGCGACCGGTGGAATTGTAAATTTCAAGATTAAAAAAGCTCCTGATGAACCGTCCTTTAATGTTGTGGCACAGGGCGGTATGAATGATCTGCGGGATACGTATCAAAATTACAAGCTTTCTCTCGGCGGCAGCCATCGGTTTTATGAAAATATGCTGGGCCTGTATGCACAAGTGGATTATGAGGAAAAAGATGCCGGGTCCCAGCAGCTTGGAGGTGTTACATTTTTCCAGGAAAATGAACAAGCGCCAGTGCGCACCAATAGTATGCAGCTCATGGATATTTTCAGACATTTCCAGCGACTGGGCGGGGTGATGGTGTTGGATTATATGCTTCCTTCCACAGAGATAAAATTGTCCAATTTCGCAAGTCGCATCCAGCGGCAAGAGACCCGTTACGTTAATAATTATGGCTTTTTTGATCAGAATTTCGGGATCAATTATGCGGATACTCCAGGGAGCCATTTGACTGTATTAATCAATTCTTTGACTGTTGACCACCAGTGGAAGAATTGGGAGTTTAAAACGGCGTTCAGTCATTCTTATTCTGAAAATATTCTGCCTGACAGAATTACTTCCGAGAATAGCAATTCTCCCCAGTCTCCTTTTCCGGCGGACAGAAAAGCTAATTACAATGTGAATCTGGACCCGGAAACTATTCCTTACCTGCTAACGGTTTCTATGGACGAAGCTGTCAACTTTATGGACCTGGGCGGTATCGCTCATGAAGAAAGTGAGACCAGGGAACGGGACTTGACCGGTGCAGTCAACCTGGCCTACAGTCTGAATCTTTCAGATCAGGTCAATATGAAAATAAGTTTTGGCGGTAAATACCGACACAAAACCAAACAATACGATCGTACCGACTGGGAGGAAGGCACCTCTCAGATTTTTCGGAATATGATTATTGACGATTTTAAGGACGAACTCTGTCAGCGGACTTTAAATGCCTGGGACGCCGATAATATGCGCATCCTGCTGATTGATTTTTTCGACGAGGATTATAAAGGCGGAGACTTTTTAGATGGCAAATATAATTTTGGAAATATATTTGACAAGCAAAAGTTTCGTCGTATTCACGAACTTGTCAAAGCCGAGTGGGATCCTTCCCGAAACGGATTTCTACGATATTCCTCAACCGAATTTCATTACTTCCAATTACCAGGACTATCATGGACATGAAGATTATTACGCTTTTTATCTGATGCCCGAGATTAATGTCACCTCCAAGTTTACCTTTGTACCGGGTGTTCGTTATGAGGCGAATCGTACAGAGTATACCGGATACAGAGGTAACCGACTCGGTATTCTGAGAGACTTTCGACCGACTCCCATTGATACGGTGGCTAAAATCCGTGAGAATGAATTTGTCCTGCCGATGGTCCAGGCGGTTTACCGTCCGACGGAGTGGCTTAATTTTAAAGCCGGTTATACACATACACTGCAACGGCCCAATTACAACAACATTATGCCGGGATGGGTGATCAATACTCAGGGCAGTATTGATAATTTAAGCAATTTCAGACTGGAACCGGAATTATCACGCAACTGGGATGTGCAAATGTCCGTGTATTCCGACAAAATTGGATTGTTTACGTTGGGTGCGTTTCATAAGCGCATAAAAGATATGATTTTCTGGACCGGCCAAACGGTTATTACAGATACTTTATTTTTTGAGCTACCCAGTCTGATGCACCGTCAGCGTGCTGCCTATGCGGTCAATAATCCGCATGATGCTTTTAACTACGGATACGAAATAGAATGGCAGTCAAATTTCTGGTATTTGCCGGGGCTGCTGAATGGTCTGGTGATGAATGTGAACTATACAAGAAATGAATCCGAGGCCAAGTATCTACGGTCTGAGGTAAAGACCGTGATCAATCCGGTCACGTATCAATCAAGGTTGATTAGTGAGGATACGACTTATACAAATCCGATGCTCGGCCAGCCGGATCATCTGCTGAATCTGACGTTGGGCTATGATTACAAGGGGTTTTCTATTCGCGGAGCGATGCGTTATAAATCGCGCATTTTCACATCAAACAGCTGGTATGAGAAACTACGCGGCTATTCAACTGACTTTTATCGATATGATCTCATGCTGCGGCAGCAATTGCCGGTGGATGGCCTGGAGTTTTTCCTTAATGTCAATAACCTGACCGGTGAACGAGAGCGCAGTGTGATTAATCATATGAATTACACCAGTTATCTGGAAGATTACGGCCGAAGCGCGAATCTTGGATTTCGATACCGACTCTAAGTATACAATAAACACAGCTGGTTCGTTTCCGGCTGTGTTTTTTTCCTCTTTAAACTCTTGCCCTTTCTGATACACTTTGCAAACTGATTTTCTGAATTGGATTAATATAAATGTAAATTGAAAAAAGAATTGAAAAAAAATGTTTCAATTTATAATAAATTTGATTAATTTGTTATTGGGCCGAGTATTATTCTGGATTGAGTTGTTTTAAAAGCTGAATAGATCGTATTACATTTGTTTAACAATAATCAAAAAAAGTCAAATGAAATCAATTATCTATATTGACCACGACTCTAAAATGCCCAAGTATGAACAACTGGTCAATTCGATTCGGAATTCGATCAGGCAGGGGCGTTTGCGGCAGGGAGATGTACTGCCTTCCATTAATGCAATCGTAGAACATTATCCGATTGCCAGGGACACAGTGTGCAAATCATTTCAGATGCTGAAAAGTCTGGGCATTGTTTCCTCCGTGCCCGGGAAAGGATATTTCGTATCTCAAACCCAGTTTGCCAACCGACATCATATATTTTTATTGTTTGATAATTTTCATTCCTATAAAGAATCTTTGTTCAATTCGTTTAAAACTCAGATGGGTGAGAATGCGATTATTGATTTGTATTTTCATCACAGCAATGACAAGCTGTTTAAAAGTTTGATCAAGGAAGCGCTGAATCATTACACGGAATATGTTATTATGCCGATGAGAGATTCACAGCATTTTGAATGGATGCAGCGGCTGATCAGCAATCAGCGGGTTTATATACTGGATGTCGGGTACACGTTGTTCGGAAAAGCTTATCCGTCCGTTTGTCAGAATTTTGAAAAACAATGGTATGAAGCGCTAAAGTCCTCAAAAGAAAGACTTTATAAGTATGAAACACTTGTTCTGGTTGAATGGCGCGAGCCTGTATATAATCTGGATACCATGAATGATGCCGAGATGATTCAAGGTTTTAAACGTTTTTGTGAAGAAGAGATGATCCCCTACAGAATTATTGACAAAAGGAACGAATTCCAGGTACAGGATGGCTGCTGTTATATCATACCCAACAATGAAGATCTGGTCACTGCCGTTCAGCAAGCCAATCAGAAAAACCTGAAAATCGGACGGGATATCGGGATTATCGCGCATAATGATGAACCCTTGAAACAGATTGCAGCCAACACCGGAATTGCCACGATCAGCACTGACTTTGTTGAAATGGGCAGGCGAATGGCTGATATGATTCTCAAGCATGAGGATTTACATATTGAAAACCCAAGTTCTATGATCTTGCGGGATTCTATTTAGTGTTTTGGGGAAATACATTACACCTTGTCCCTGGGTTGGGACCGTGAATGGGTAAACTGACTCTTGAGGTTTACATATCACAAATTCAAAATTGATATTTATATGATTTTCCCGCTGAATTGGTGTTTTATTGCTCCCCGGGAATTTATTCGAAAAACCGGAATCTCACGCGTCATTCAGTTGTTTTCGCTATCAAACTAAAAATGGGTTTCGGGAGTTTGACATGAGATACCTTGGAATCATTATATTATTCATTCAAAACTGAAAGGAAAATATGTTAGACGGTCTGATTATTGTTCTGGGATCTCCCAACTCGGAGTGCGGAGAGTTGTACAGTGTGGCAAAATCGCGCTGTGAACGGGCCTATGGTGAATATACTCAACGAGTTGGCTGGAAACTATTGCTGACAGGCGGGTATGGCGAACATTTTAATACAACGAACCAGCCGCATGCTGCATATCTGCATCAGTATTTAAAGGATAAAGGGGTGCCGGATCAGGATGTTTTGGGGTCTGTACAAAGCAAAAACACGATCCAGGATGCTTCTCTGTCCAGGCCCATTGTTGAAACATACAAACCCGAGCGTATTCTGGTTATTACCTCTGATTACCATTTAGATCGCGCCAAATACGTATTCGAGTGTGAATATGCAGATACGGGGGTGGATATCGAGTTTGCAGCAGTGGATACGGATGCCAAAGACTGTGAATTTGATCTTGAATCGCAGATTTTACATGAACAACGGGCTCTAACTGCACTTGTAAAAGAGAATGCAACCGGCTGAGAGCGTATTTGGAATTCAGTCTATCTGGTTATCCAGCGTTGCCAGTCCGGATCATGCAGTTCCCTGGGGGCGGTGGAATGTACAAGCTCAAGATTGCCCAGATCCCGTTTGTCAACAAACACAAAGATAGCGCCGCCTAAAATGTCATAATAGTGCCAGACGTGATATTCGCGTTCAATGCCTACGATCGAGTTGCGTTCGACATCATCGGGCCGCCCATAGATCACCAGTATACGCCCCCGATCCGTCTTCCAGCCTGCCTTGTTGTTGTTGCCGAACAGCGCATTTGCCTGTTGAATACGCTGTAAATATTGGCGTTTAAATTCATTGATCGGTGTCTCGGGACTTTTATCATATTCCATCCAGAGAGACGGTAAGAACTCGCGTTTTTCTGACAGGGACAAGCCTTTCCATACTTTGCGGTCTTTCCGGGTGTTTATATAACGCAGGTACTGAAATTCCTGATCCAGTTCTTTTTCATTCAGCTGATCATAATAAGAGGCCTTGAATGAACTGCCTTTTTGGGATGTCTGCCGGGGCTGACTATTTTTTGCAAAATCATCCCGACGGTACACATAAAATTTACGATTCACGGATAATGAATCATTTAAATCGTGATCCACGACTTTTACATTGAGTAAATACGTTCCCGAGAACAGATTGGTAACGGTTATCTGGTTGACGGCAACGGCTGAATGTCCGGGCTTTTGAAAAACGCGCCGGACAGGAGGCTTTGCCCTGTTTGCATCTGTATCATAGATGTTATATTCGACCGAATACGTGTTATACTTTGCCTCTTTGGGGCTGGACAGATTATAAATTTCAGCATATGTGTATAAAATGGGTAAGCTTAGACCATAGATCCTTGATGTGTTCGGCAGCACCCGGAAGCCGTTTTTAACAAAGGGCCCTTTGTCTCTGGATTGTTCAATATGTGATGCCATTTGAACATCACTCATAGCCAAAGAGTCTGAAAAACCAATGATGGGTACTGACAATGATCGAGAGACCGTATTTATAGAGTCTACAGCATCAAAAACGGAGAGCGATAGCTGATAATTGCCGGGACTGAGAAAAAAATGATTGATAAAAGACAGCATTTTATCTGATTGTACTTGCGAAAGGCTGTCCACATGGTCAACATTTCGCCAGATTTTCCGCTCAATCAATGAATCATGTTGAAACACTGCGGCATCCACGATAAACTCTCCGGAATACCTGTCGTTTTCCTGTTGATAAGTGGGCAAATTCCTGCTGACAGCCCCGCTGAACTCGAAATAGGTTAAAGAGTCATTTCCTCTGAAGCGAGTCCAGTCCAGGTTTAGAAAAAACTCTGACTCTTTTACGATTGTTGTATCCTGTGCCAGGCCGGCGGTGCAGAATACAGTGAGAAACGCTGAAAATAATAGATGTTTTAACATATCACTCCTGTTCAACATACTGTTCTGCGTTTTCAAATTTTACAGATACTACTTTGGACACGCCTTCCTGTTCCATGGTGACACCGTATAATTGTTTGGCGGAACGCATGGTCAACTTGTTGTGTGTCACGATGATAAACTGGGTGCCGTCAGACAGCTCATTGAGGGCTGTGGCAAACCGCTGAACATTTTTGTCGTCAAGCGGTGCATCCACCTCGTCAAAAATGCAAAACGGGCTGGGCTTGACCAGGTAAATAGCAAACAACAGGGATACAGCGGTCAGGGACTTTTCTCCGCCTGAAAGCAGCTGCAGGGATGCCGGTTTTTTCCCGGCGGGTGCGGCGTAAATGTCCACATTGATGTCAAGCGGGTCTTCGCCCTCGCGCAATACCAAATTTGCGCGGCCGCCGTGGAAAAAGTTCTGGAACACCTGGGTAAAATTTTTCTGAATATCGGTAAAGGTCTCTTCCAGTTTTTCCTTGGCTGTATTGTTGATGATATTGATCGTTTCGGCAAGGTCGCCCTTGGCTTTGAGCAAATCATCGCGTTGACTTGATAAAAAGTCAAAGCGTTCTTTTTCTGCTTCGTACTCTTTCAGGGCAAGCAGGTTGACCGGTCCCATTTTTTTGATGTGTTCGCGAATTTCACGGGTTTTTTCGCGTGCTTGTTCAATATTAAAGTCCGGGTCTTTGGGCTGGCGGGTGAGTTTGAATTCATACTCTTCCTGCATCTGAGCGGTCAACGAGTCGCGCTTCATGCGCAGCTCGGACAATCTCAGGTCCGCTTCATGGATCGCCTGATTCTGCTGTTCGGCCTGTTTGCGGTATTCCCGGATTTCTTTTTCCTGCTCATCGGTTTGCACGTTCACATTGTACTGTTCATCCTCGAGTTCTTCCAGTTTTTCTTTTGCTTCCTGCAGTTTTTCCTGCATGTGTCCGATACGTTCATTGTACTCTTTATTGACTTGATTCAGCTCTTCAATTTCTTTAAAAGCCTGTGCATTTTCCCGATCCCGCTGCTCGATCATTTTCTGGGTGCTCTGTATCTGTTCGCGTACAGAATCGCGTTGGCGTTCGGAGCCATTGAATTCACTCGACATTTCGGCCACTTTGACCTGGATATGATGCACTTTTTCCGATGCGCTGATGGTCTCTTTCTCGATATTCTGCACAGCCTGTTCCAACTCGGATGTTTCTTTGGCCAGGATTGCTCGTTTTTCTTTCAGGGCCTGGGCGGTGCTGTCCTGGGATTTCAGATTTTCCCCACTGCTGTGACCCGTTTAAAGAGTTCCTGTTTTTCAGACGTTTGGGTTTCTATGGATTCCCGGATGCTTTTGTATTCATATTCAACCCGCCCGAGATCAACGCGTTTGCGGGACAACTCCTGCTCCAGATTTTTGAGCTCTTCCTGAAGCGATTCCGCCTGTTGTCTTGTTTCCGTTTCAGAGGCATCCAGTTCCTGGATTCTCTGTTGACGGCGTTCGGAAGCTTGTTTGATTTCCTGCATTTCGTTTTGAATCTGTTCCAGTTCTTCCTGACGTCCGACAAAATCAGATTGACGTTTGCTGTGGCTGCCTCCGCGTATCAGTCCCCAATGCCCCAGAACTTCACCGGCAAGTGTGACCAGATTGACCTTTTTACCCGCGGCTGTCTCATAGAGACGGTTCGCAGTTTCAAGATCCTGAACAATGAGAAAGGGAGTTAGCAACATATTCAAGATGGGGCGAAAGCGGTCTTGACAGCGTACGACCTGATCCGCCCAGTCTACCACCCCCAGGTCTTCAATGTGAGGATGTTCTGAATGACCGTCGGGTATGGCTTCAAGAGGTAAAAATGATACCACGCCTTTGCGTTCCTGCTGAAGCAGCCCGATACCGGTGGTGGCGTCGTTGATATTGTTAACGATCAGATAAGCCGCAGCCTCGCCCAATGCCGCGGAAATGGCGGTGCGATGTTCAGAATCGACATGCAACGCATTGGCCACAGTTCCGAACGATTTGAAATTATCTGATTTCAATGTGGCAAGATAGCGAACGCCCGAGGGGTAATCCTGATAGTTTTCCAAAACCTTTCGAATCATTTCAGCATTGTTTTCCAAAACCTCGATGCGGTTCTGATCCTGCAAGTCCGTTTTGCGTAAACCGTCCGCTGCACTGCGGGCTTCATTGGCCTTGCGTTCAGCCTGCGTGTGATGTTCAAGGGTCTGTTCATAGCGCTGCGTCAGTTCCGCTTCAGCGGTTCGGAGTTCGCTCAATGACCGTGAAATGTCATGAAACTGTTCTTTTTGCCGGGTTACATGGGCATCAATGTCCTGCATGCGCTGGCTGAGACTTTCTTCTGTCGCACGCAGTCGCTCTCCTTCGTTCAACTTTGACGAGATTTGTTCCGTGATGTACAAAATCTCGGCTTCTTTATCCTTGAACGCCGCCCGTTTGTCATCATAGTCCTGACGAACGGATTGATATTCGGTATTTAACGTTGCGTATTGTTCTTTGGCGGCATCTAGATCTTTTTTGACGCGTTTGGTTTCGTAATTGGCTTGATCCAGGTCCTGTTCCAGACTGTTCAGCTGCTCGACCAGATGTTCGCGTTCATCGTCATAGCGCTTTTGCATTTCCTCGAGACTGCGGATACGCTCTTTGTTGACCAGTACACGTTCTTCAAATTTTTGAATATTTTTATAATAATTGTTATAGGTCGATTGTTCATGCGAGAGTTTCTGTTCCAGTTCCAGGAGCCGGGTTTTGCAGGATTCAAAATCGGCTTCCTTGTTGGAAAGGGATGCCATGACCTCCTCGCGTTCATCGACCAGATGATTGCGTTTTGTCTCAAGCGGTTCAAGTTCATCGATCAGGTTCACGTAATCATGAGTGGCCAGTTTGATGTCCTGGTCTTTCAGTTCTTCAGACAGTTCCTGATAGCGGCGGGCCTTGGTGACCTGGCGTTGCAGACTGCGGACTTTTTTCTCAACTTCTGCTAAAATGTCATTCACGCGGTTCAGGTCTTTTTCTGTGGCATCCAGTTTTCGCAAGGTGAGCCGGCGGCGCTGTTTGAATTTTGTGATGCCTGCGGCTTCTTCAAAAATGCGGCTGCGTTCTTCCGGAGCGCCGTTCAAAATTTTGTCCACCTGCGGCAGTTCGATAACAGAATAGGATTGACCGGTCATTCCGGTGTCCATGAAAAGATCATTGATGTCTTTGAGACGGCATTGGTTGCCGTTAATCAGGTACTGGCTCTCTCCGGAACGAAAGAGACGGCGGGTGATCACCACTTCAGAGTAATCAACCGGCAATCTGTTATCATCATTTTCGATGCGCAAAGACACTTCAGCCATGCCAACGGCTTTGGCGCTTGCCGAACCGCTGAAAATGACATTGTCCATTTTTTCACTTCGGAGTGCGCTGGTGCGTTGTTCTCCCATGACCCAGCGTATCGCGTCGACAATATTACTTTTTCCACAGCCGTTTGGACCGACGATGGCGGTAATGCCGTCATGCATCAGGATATGGGTCTTTTTCGCAAACGACTTGAATCCGACTATGTTCAGTTCTACAAGTTTCACTTGGTCTAACGTTTTCCTCTTTTAGACGCCCCTCACAATTTTTTAGGACAAAGCTTAACAAAATACAATACACTGGCCTAAAAAACAAGTAATAATTCAATTTTTCGGGGTTAAATACAGGGCCGGTCTGCCGGCTATTTTTCTTTATGTTTTGTAAAGATGCGGGTTGAGCGGATTCGATTCATGAATGTCAAACGGGGAGCCAGAGATATTCGTTCCGGGAAAATGCCATAGTTGAGTTCGCGGATATCTTCAATTGTATAAAAGGACTTGGGGTTAAAATGGTTGATCATCTTGTATATTTTATAGATATCTTTGCGATTGATTATGCTGTATATAACGCTGACCGGTCCGCGAGAACCTTCCGCTGGAATATGAGTGGCACCGAATCCGTGCTCACGCAATGATTCCACAAGATTATTTGCACCTTTTTGTGTGATGATACGCACCAATACTTTGCCGACCGCCAGTTTTTTTTCGATCCAGATTCCCACCAGATTGCCGGTTGAGAATCCTGCTGCATAGGCAAACACGCATAAAAAGTTACTCAAATTATGCATAATCTGGCCAATAGCCAAAAGCCAGATCATGATTTCAAAAAATCCCAGCAGCGGCGCCAGTAATTTTTGCCCCCGCGAAACAAAGATAATGCGAATCGTTCCGATAGAGACATCGCTGACTCTGGCCAAAAAAATGAGTGCGGGCAAGAGTACCCATCTGCCGAAATCCGTGGCAAAAATTGTTTCCTGCATACAAAACACCTTGTATGTTTCTACTTTAACGCCTTTACGGCTTGCTGTGTTGCTTTCAGTAATGATTCAGAAGAGACGGGCTCATTGACTGCCTGTTTCATCCAAAAATTCGGGGTTAAACGTCCCAACCGGCACATACGTTCCATTTCTTTTCCCAATGGTTTGTTTTTTAAATACTGTTCAATCTGGAACATGATCAAATGTCCCAGAGAATAATCGGGAAGATATAAACCATTGGCGATCATATGGGAATAAATGGCCAGCAGCATGGAATCGTCATGTCCGATCAGCGGTGCATAGTATTCATTCCACACGTCTTTTGCTATTTGAATCACTGCGGCTTTCAGGTCTGCCGCGTTGGCATCGGGGTGATTGTACAGCCAGCGCCATACGCGCAGATCGACCAGGCCAACGGCTGCGATTTCACAGGTGGACCAGTAGGTATCCAGGGCCTTGAAGAGCTCCTGCTGTTCATTTTTTGTGTCGATACCCAGCACATCCAGGTCGCGTGACTGAAATACAAACGCGAATGCTTCGGTAAAAGCTGTATTGGGCACACCTTCCAGCATATAGTGATCCATACGGTTCAGAGAAAAAACCTGTTCTACGTTATGACCCAGCTCATGAATCGCGATGTTAAATCCCTTGTATTTCATCCCGCTTTCAGGAAGACGCGTACGCAGATGCGCATTATCTTGCGCACGTTTGGCGCCGGTGGCGTGTCCGGCGCCGCGCGACGGATCCACTGTAATTTTAGATGCCAGAAATTCGGCGTCATCCGCTTTGAAATCCAGAGAACGGAGAATATTGCCGAGATCGGCCTGAAAGGCCCGGACATTGGGATAACGCGCGCTGGTGATTGAATCCAGCCGGGATTCCTGCGGACCGCCCTGTGACTGGAAACCATTGTACCAGATATCAAAGGGCTGTAGAGGTCGACCCAGACGTTCTGATATGAGCTCAGCCACTTGTTTGCCTATCGGAGCGCCGAGTACGGATTCAGCCAGCTCTTCAAATTGTTGTTCGGACATTTCCCGGTCATGTTTGAATCGTCGGTCTATTTTGGTGGGATATGCCGGCGTATAAGTGTCGAGATTTTGTTCTGCGTGAAATACTTTGAGCATATTTTTATAACGGGTATCAGGTTCCGGTTCAGCTGCGGCTGGCGTACCTTTGCGGTAAAGTGTGTTGGTTGCCGGATTCCAGTCGAGTTCCGGATTGTCGATCACGTCCCGCGGAATCGTTTGAGTGATTATTCGCTGCATGACTTTTTGAATCATTTTTTGGCGTTTGAAACCGTCCGGATTCTTATATTGCCCTTTTAATTCGTCGCGAAGGCCCCAATGTGTGATCAGGCTCAAGCCGTCAGGAAAGAGTCTTTTATTGTTTTCGTCCAACAAATGATGCATGTGTATATTATAATTGGCAATATAATTATCTACCTGCACATAAACGCGTGACCGTTCCTGTGCGACGTGAGACGGGATGCGCATGAGAAATTCATCCGCCAGTCGGGCTTTGGCCCATTCCCGCCGTGACCAATGGCGGCCCATTTGTTTTTCTCTGCAAGCGTAAAAGCCGGAAAGTTTAGGAGCGCCGTGAATGCGATTTTGTTGGTAAACAGATCGGACTGGATATGCGCGGACGGATCATATTCAGCAAATCGGTGGTCTACGGGTAAAAGGTAGTTTGTCTCGCACTCGACCGGCACGCTGAGATCGCGGTTGACTTGGTGCATATGCCCGTAAATGATTTCAAGGTTGTGTTGAAATCGGTCTAAGGTACGGTCCAGTTCCTGGGAATCCGCAATAAAGGATGCGGTACAGAAGGACTGAAACGCTTGTTGGCTGCCGTCGGACGTCCGCCACAGTTGAGCAACCTGTTGTACACCCTTTTCAATACGAAATCTGTGTTGATCCCCGTATTTTTTTTCGAGTTTTTGAATGGTCTGATCAATTGTCAATTGTTCCAAAGCGCCTCCCCGGCATAATTGAACGAGTGCGAATAAAACCAGAATCGAATAGAATTTCATAGATCTCCTCCAAAAGAATTTTCTTAATATAGGAGATTTTTATGGGTCTGTCAAGCGGAATGAAGAGTTGTTTTAAAAAGGCCCCCAAAAGCGCGTGCACCCTCCGGCTGCACGCGCCAGGATTTTTACCAGGTTCCCGAAGCGGAAACAGAACCATCTGTATTATAGTTCCACCATTCACCGTTGCCTTGAGCGTCCCATTCATACTTTTCGTTCAGAACAAATTGATTATCCATATATTCATACTGTTCAGCCCAACCTGAACTGTCCGCATTGACTGCGGCTAACAATCGGATTCCGGTAGAGCCGTACGCTTTGAAATCATAAGATTGAGTGTCAGCGTCGTCTTTATTATAATCAAAAGTTGCCGCTGGTCCCTCAATACCTTTTTCATAAATCACAAAGGAGCTCTGTGTGCCTGCCTTGTTGCGTTGTGCTTCCATGGCCAGCCAGTTGTCATAGGTATGTTCACCGTCTGACCCGCTAAAGCGTACTTTCCATTCTATTGTATTACCGGATTCGGAAATATCGAGATGAACGGTTACTTCACCATCCGTCCAGGTGTAATTCATATCGCCATTGCCGGCGTTTGCAGGTGGTATAACGTATGCAAGATATGTATTGCTCATATTGTTTGCGATCATTAGATATGTTTTGACCTGCTGAGCATGCGGGTCATTCGACTGCTGCATTTTTTCCGGTAATGTGGGAAATTCGACATTTAATTCCGGCGGCTCTTCTGTGGAACTGGGGCCGGTGCCGTTGCCGCTGTCATCGCTGCAACTCCAAAAAATTGCTCCTGTGATCATCAAAAAAACAAACAGACGTTTCAGTGTCATATTACTCTCCTTTTCAGTGTACATTCAAGCAAAACCATCGCTTTTCCAGTTTTATAACAAAAAATAAAAAAAGATTATTTCATTGTCTCGGACCGAAAAGAGCTGTGCCAATCCGTACAAGATTGGCCCCTTCCTGAACAGCGATCTGATAGCTATTGCTCATTCCCATCGATAAGCGCCGCATTTCGGTGTTTACAATGTTTTCTTTAGCAATTTGGTCGAATAGTTGTTTGGTGAGTCTGAAATAAGGGGCCAGTTTTTTCGGATTATCAAGTAACGGTCCCATGGTCATTAACCCTTCTACCCGAAGATTGGGCAAGTTGCTGATTTTGCGGATCAAGGGAATGATATCATCCGGCATCACGCCGTTCTTTTGCGGTTCTCTGCCGCTGTTGACTTGAACAAGCACCGGCATGATTTTTTCAATATCGCGGCATTTCTTATCCACGCGTTTGGCAATTTTTTCTGAATCGATGGTTTCTATCATATCAAAGAGGCGCACGGCCTGTTTGACTTTATTGCTTTGTAAATGTCCGATTAGATGCCATTTTACATTTACATGGATACTCTCCTGTATTTTTTCAGCTTCCTGCACATAGTTATAGCCAAGTATTGTTATTCCCGCATTGACGGCTTCCAACACTTCATCTGCTCTGCGGGTTTTTGCGGCTGCTTCTAAAAGTACATGCTGAGGCAGGGCATTTCGAACGGCCCTAACGCGTTTTGCAATTGACATTCACTATCCTTTATATTTAGTACAGGTTCATCATTGAGTTCAGCTTTTCAATCGGCGGTTGCCGTATCATATTTAATATGTGAAATATTTTGTTCAATATCAATTCATTATAACAATTCAATGATTTTTTCTTCGCTGTCAATATCGATGTTTTTACCGGCAGTCCCGGCAAGGTCATCATATCACCCAGAAGCGGATATATGAATCCTGCGCTGCCCGGATTTCGCGTACATGGATTGTAAAAGTTTGGGTCTGCCTTTGATTTTCGAGTCGTGGGATCGGGACAGAGGGATTCTCGCATACAAATCGGTAACTCCCCAGCTCTTCAGCTATGTCCGAACTTGTTAATCATCGGGCCTGCTGCGCGATCTGTAGATCGCATGACATGCCGGTCTTTTGTTGTTATTGCATAAAGAACAAAGAATGTTTATTTTCTGGTTGTTTTTTTGTAAATTACCCTAATATTAATACAATAGCATGTTTATGAATAAAGACACTTTTATATGTCAGATCAGGAGGAAAAATGCGATTTTATCCACCCTTTGTTTTATTGTTTTTCCTGTTTTCCGTTATTTTGTTGATCTTTCTTTTTGTACTGATCCAGCTTCATATACTGACGTTTGCATTTGAAAAGCTGGGATTCAGCACATTCGGAGTCTTTTTTATTCTGGTGGGGTCTCTTGTCGGCAGTATGGTCAATATTCCGGTCAAAGAACTTGCCTGTGATGAACCCGTAATTGAACGCAACATTAAATTTTGGGGTATGCGCTACAGAATCCCTGATATGTCGCCCCGATGTACCACAATCGCGATCAATGTGGGCGGCGCTGTGATCCCGTCTCTGGTGTCTCTGTATCTATGGCTGCAGAGTCCTTCTCTGATCACCCCCGTACTGGCCACAATTCTGGTTGCATTGATTATTCAGGCTGTGTCCAGACCGGTCAAGGGATTGGGAATTGCCACTCCTATTTTTATTCCCCCCCTGGTAACCATTATCATAGCGCTGATTCTGGCGCCCCAGGATACCGCCCGGGTGGCCTATATAGCCGGGACCATGGGTACCCTGGTTGGTGCGGATATTCTGAATTTTAACAAGATCAAGGATATGGGCGCACCGGTTGCCTCTATCGGAGGAGCCGGAACTTTTGACGGGATCTTTCTGACCGGGATCATATCTGTTCTGCTTGTTTAGGTGAATCAACAGGGTGTCTGAAGCGGAAAAATCGGCTCAATTCGACAAAGCAGACGAGCCTCTGGTCTGGTAGGCCAAGGTCTTTTTTTTGGAGCGACCGGTTTTGAGCTACGGATGCCGCTCATACGCTGTTGTCCAGATAACGGACTGCCTGTTTGAACGGCATGGGATCTATACCAAAATCATGCACGAACCGGGAAATGTCACATGTATTGTCCCGGATGAGCATACTCAATTGGTTTTGATCGATGGGTGATTGGGGAAGAAGAGACAAAAGAGAGACAGCAACCCGACTCATCCACACGGGCTGGTGCCAGAGATGTACCGGACTATCGATCACCTCAGCGATCTGTCGTAGTTGCTCATTAAAAGACAGAGCTTCGGGTCCGCCCAGATCGTAGGTCCCTGAACATTGGTTTTCCGTGTTTACAGCAAGAGCAACAGCTTTGGCCAGATCATGAACAGAGACAGGTTGGTGACGGTAACGTCCGTTTCCGAAAACCGGGAATATGTGAAAAGGTGATTTTTTTATAAAGCGGGCCAGCATGGAGTAAACAGGCATGCCCGGCCCCACTATAAAGCTGGGTTTTAGAATGCAGGGGTTTATTCCGCTCTCCCGGACTGCCGCTTCTGCTTTTCCTTTGCTTTCAAAATAGGGAGTAGAGGCATTCGGATCCGCGTTTAATGCGCTCAAGTGCACAAAGCGTTCAATGCCCTGCTTTCGGGCCGCCTGCACGAGCTGCCGGGTTCCCTGATTATTGATGCGTTCGAAGGTCATATTTTTGCGGGGCTGTTCCCTGATGATCGCAATGAGATGAATGACTGCCCGACAATCCGACAAGGCATCCTGGAACGACCCGATGTCTGTGATGTCACCGTAGACCGGTGATGCTCCCATGCAGGCCACCTGTTCGGCCTTGTCTGTCGCTGCGAACCAGTACAGAGAGACTGATGTCCGGCCTGTACGCATTGTCTGAGAACGTGGGTCCCGACAAATCCGGTTCCAGCCTGTAAGGAAAATATTCATATAGCCTCCTTTTTCCAACTGTTAACACGATGCGTGTGAGGACCATTCCTTTTTTCGTGACAGTTTGTCGGACTATGGGCGAGTCTCATAAAGCGACCTGGACTGAAGCAGAGAGAACGGTGACAGGCGTATTGGTACTGGGATGGATGGTCCAACGCTGCGAAGCGGTTGATTTCCTGGTAATTGTTTTGTATATTAAAGGTTATGGATCACTTTAACTTTTGAGGTAACTATTGCATGAAGCAGGACTATTTTCGCAATTTTTCTATTATAGCTCATATTGATCACGGCAAGTCAACACTGGCTGACCGGTTTTTGGAATTTACTCATACCATTAGTAAAAAAGAGATGAAAGAGCAGGTCCTGGACAGTATGGATCTGGAGCGTGAGCGCGGCATTACGATAAAAATGCATGCTATCACCATGAACTATAAAGCCAAAGACGGTCACGAGTATACGCTAAATCTGATTGATACCCCGGGGCACGTAGATTTTACTTATGAAGTTTCACGCAGTCTGGCCGCTTGTGAAGGCACGTTGCTGGTGGTCGATGCCGCTCAGGGGATAGAAGCTCAGACGATGAGTAATTTATATCTGGCTCTTGAACACGATCTCGAAATTATTCCGGTCATCAACAAGATTGATCTGCCCAGTGCGGAGATTGATCATGTGAAACATCAGATCATGGATACCATAGGCTGCTCGGAAGATGAAATTTGTCTGGTGAGCGCCAAAGCCGGAACCGGTGTGCAGGATGTGCTTGAAGCGGTTGTCAAGCGTGTCCCACCCCCCGGTGGTCAGGTAGAGGCGCCCACTCGCGCTTTGATTTTCGATTCAGTCTTTAATTCGTACCGCGGCGCTATTGCTTATGTACGTGTGATGGAAGGCAGAATACGCACCAACAGTATGATCCGTTTCATGTCAACCGGTAAGGAGTTTGAAGCTCAGGAGGTTGGTGTGTTCCGTCTGCAGCAGTTGAAACGGGAAACCCTGGAAGCCGGTGAGGTGGGGTATATCATTGCAGGCGCCAAAGATGTCAAAGACACCAAAGTCGGCGACACCATTACGAGTGTGAAAAACCCGGCCCGGCAGCAGTTGCCCGGCTACCGGGAGGTCAAGCCAATGGTGTTCAGCGGTTTGTTTCCGGCGGATTCCGAGGATTATGAGAATTTGCGCAATGCCCTGGAAAAACTGTCTCTGAACGACTCGGCCCTGCGGTTTGACCCGAGTCTTCTATCGCTTTGGGATTCGGATTCAGATGCGGATTTTTAGGACTGCTGCACATGGAAATTATTCAGGAGCGTCTTGAACGCGAGTACGAGCTGGATCTGGTGACTACGGTGCCCAATGTCGAGTTTTTTGCCTACTCGGACAGCGGTGAAAAGATCGTCATAGACAGTCCTGCGGATCTTCCGGATCTGAATGGAATGGATCATATTGAAGAGCCGTATATTTCCGCCAGCATTATGACACCTGCTGAGTTTATCGGAAGCATTATGACGTTATCCCAGGAGCGAAGAGGTGTTTATATCAATACGGAGTATATTGACAAAGAGCGAGCCAATCTTCAGTACGAATTCCCGCTGACCGAGGTGGTGTTTGATTTCTATGACCGGTTGAAATCAATTTCCAAGGGGTATGCATCATTCGATTACGAGTTTCTCGAATACCGCAAGGCGGATATGGTTAAACTTGATGTTTTGCTGAACGGCGAGTCTGTAGACGCCCTCTCTGTGATTGTGCATAAAGATAAAGCATATGATTGGGGACGGCGGGTCTGTCAAAAGCTCCAGGAATTGATACCGCGGCAGATGTTTCAGGTTGCAATACAGGCGGCGGTCGGCAGCAAGGTGATTGCGCGTGAAACAGTTCGTGCCCTGCGCAAAAATGTGACTGCCAAATGTTACGGCGGAGATATTACGCGCAAACGCAAGCTTTTGGAGCGTCAGAAAGAGGGTAAAAAGCGAATGAAACAGCTGGGCAAAGTTGAAGTGCCGCAGGAAGCATTCCTGGCTGTGCTCAAAGTAGATTGATACCGGATCCGTATACCTGATTATATCGGATATGGGGTTTCAGAAACCATGCATCCCTATATTCAGACGCAGCCCGGCGCCCGGGTGGTATATCTGCTCCGGGCTCCGATGTGCCTGTTTCACGCCAAGGCGGACCGGACGGTCGATGTGGAAAATTCAATTACGATTCCGAGTGTTTTTCGGATTGTCGGCGTGTATACTCGTATAAATTCATGATTTTGGGATAATGCCCGGCAAATGCATATTGGGTTTCTGCTTTTTGTCTGGCGTTTTTACCCATTTTCCTGCACTTTTCCGGATCTTGAACGAGTTCGTTGACCAGTTTGACAAACCGGTGCATGTCACCCCGGTCAAATGTATATCCATCCACATCTTCATTGATCAGTTCCGGAATACCGCCCATACGCGAACCGATCATCGGATTGCCCAGCGATTGGGATTCATAGATGACTAGGGGAGAATTGTCATGCCATTCAGACGGAATAACCGTGAATTTGGCGTGAGAAACGATTTTACGCAGTTCGTCACCGCTTTTATATCCCAGCATTTTGACATGGTCAAGCGATTCCCTGTCAATACGCTCGCGTAATTCATGTTCAATGGGACCAGTACCGCAGATGTAAAGTCCTGCGCCCTGAATGTGATGCATGGCATCAAGGAGAAAATGCAGGCCTTTTTCGTGTGTCAAGCGTCCCATAAAGACAAAGTAATTCGAGTCCTCAAAACAGGGTTGATAGGCGTTGACGTCCAGTGTATAGGGCTGAATTTTTACGGGGATGTGCTGATATCCGTATTGCCATACTTTATTCCCCAGGAAATGACTGGGTGCGGTGAGAACATCGACATTGTTTTTATAGCTTTTCAGGATTGAATTGACATAAGCCTCAGCCGCTACGAGTACACTGGCTCCGTATGAATCGCGAAAACATTTCTGGGTCACAGCATTCCAGTAGTATTTGCCTTTACAGGCTTCACAGACCCGGCGTTTTCCGTTCAAAAAAATGTAATTGGGGCATACCAGTTTGTAGTCATGCAGGGTCAGCATCACCGGCAGATTATTTTGTTTCAGTGTATGCAAAACCGAGGGAGACAGATGATGGTAAATAGAGTGTACATGTGCAATGTCGGGTTTTGTGTCTTTGATCAGCTGCGCCAGTTTAACCTGAGCTTCCCGGCTGTAAACGGTTCGTCTGGCGAGTTTCAGGCGTTTGAGCGGATTCCGGGTGTTGTGGAGATGATCGGGTTGAAAATTGCTGACAAAGTAGGAACGGTACGGGGTTTCAAAATTCCGGTCATCCTGCATCGCGAATGGAATGACGCTGTGGCCCTGTTTGGTCAACAAATCGCTTAGATTGAATACGTAACGTTCAGCGCCGCCCTCGATGTAATAAAACTTGTGTAGCATCAGAATTTTCATTTTTTCGTCCCGGATAGTGCGTATTGTTTGTAGAGGTTTTCAAATTGTTTGACTTGATTTTCGAGAGAAAAATGGGCTTTTACGTGCTTTCGGCCGGCGTTGCCCATGGATTTGGCCAGCTGCGGCTGTTCGATCAGTGTCAGAAGCGCCTTGTTCAACGCCTGAGGATCGCGGGTGGGAATGAGCAGTCCGGTTTCCTGATCCACAACAGCTTCTTTTGTGCCGTCCACCGGTGTGGCAACCACCGGCAGTCCGGCGGCCATGGCTTCCAGCACCACATTGGGGAGACCCTCGTAAAGCGACGGCAGGGTAAATACATCAAACAGCGGTAAAAGCTCGGCCACGTCGTTGCGGAATCCGAGGAGATGCACATGATGCTCAAGCCTATGCTCGCGGATCATGGTTTCGATTTGCGGCCGGGTGGGGCCGTCCCCCACAAGCAGAATATGCACATTCGGGTTCCGGTGAATGAGTTCCGGGGCCGCCTGCATCAAATAGACATGTCCTTTTTGCTCGTTCAGTCTCGATACCTGTCCGATCACAAAGGCGTCTTCGGCAAGTCCCAGATCGGTTCGGGAGATAGAACCGCGTTCCGGTTTGAAAATATCCAGGTTCACCCCATAGGGAATGACGCGAATTTTATGGCGCGGTACTTTGCGTTTTTCAACCAGCCATTCTGCGGTCGCCTGGGATACGGAAATGACCTCATCAGCCCGGCGTATGGCATAGCGGTATCCCCAGAAGCGGTGCGGCGTCAGCCATTTGGGAGAGGATATGGTTTCCCAGGAAAAGACGCCTTTGGCGCCGCCCTTATGTCCCGCCATGGCGCCCATCACATCAGCGTAAAACAAAGTGGTCATGACAATGTCGATTTGTTCATCGCGGATAAAATTGCGCAGCCGGCGCAGCAGACGTAAGTCGAAACGATGTTGACGCTGAAACGTAAGTACACGGCAATTTAGTTGGTTGAACTTTTCTTCGATTTCATTGCCCAGTCCCAAGCTCATGACAGTGGTTTCAAACTCTGATGTGTCCATATGTTGAACCAGTTCAAGGAGTTTGGTTTCCGCGCCGCCGAAATTAAATCCTTCAACAAGTTGAAGTACTTTCATTGCATTTCCTTTTGTTCAGTGTGGTTTCGATGAGATGCGCAAGCTGGTTTGATTTTTGCGCCCATGTATGTTTTTGTCGGAACTCGTGTTGTGCGTTTTGAGCCAGTTTTGAACGCAAACCCGGATTTTCAACCAGTGTTTTGATACAGGAATGCATGTCGTCCAGGTCTCCCGGTGTGTACAACATGCCTGTCACTTTATTTTTCAGCACATTGTTGATCTGGCCGATCCGGGCAGCGACAATGGCCTTGCCGGCTGCCATATATTCGAATAGTTTGACCGGAGAAAAATAAAACAGCGGCATGGGCGGATACGGCGCCAATGCGATGTCGAACAAAGCCAGATGTGCCGGCATGTGTTCAAACGGAACGTTTCCGGTGAATACAACCCGGGTTTCATGTTTGAATTGTTCTCTGATGGAAGCGGTTTCCGGTCCGCCTCCGCCGACAAATATGAATTTGCATGTTTTGTAGTGTGCGAGAATGTCTGTAATCAATTCTTTTAACTGCTCAATGCCGTGCCAGTGATGCATGGAGCCTGAAAAGCCGATAACTGTTTCTTTTGTTTGGATATTATATAGTTGTCTTAAATTGTCGAGTTTTTTCTCCGGAACAGGTTCCGAAGGATGGGCGCCGTTGGTGATGACCGTGATCTTACTTTTTGATATTCTGTGTGTTTGAAGATAGTATGATTGGGTCGGCAAAGACTGGACAAAGATGTGATCAGAGTGTTTCATAATGAATTTTTCACACAAGAGCAGCCAGCGGGGCCAGAGATGCGGTCCCCCGTGATACTGCAGCCACTCGTAGGAGCAAGCCCCGTCCGCTTCGAGGATAAGCGGGAGATTGTAATAGTTTGAAACGAGAACACTGGAAAAGCGAAAGGCATCAAGTCGGGTAATGAGCAAATCAGGCTTGACTCGTCGAACAATTTTCGCTTCCTCTACGCCGGATACCAGCGCTTTTAAAATTTGGAATGGTGTAAACAGCAACGTCCGGATTATATTTTTATTGTGCGATTTCCGGTTTGGTCGTGCATTGTCAGTATCTGCCGGTTTTTCGCATCTCCAGAAGAAATGAACTTTGTAATCGAGTTCCTGTAAGCCATGCAGTAATTCCCGGGCTTTGATGGTAGAGCCCAGGGCGCTTCCATAGAGATCTTGCATATAGTTCAAATATACAATTTTTTTCAGCGTTGTAGAGTTGTGCATTGTTTTATCAGCTTTTGATTCAACTGTAGGAACATTTACAGTATAAAAATTATTGATGAATCCGAATGTGTTTCCAGAAAAGAAAAATACCAAAAAATATTGAGTTTATCAAGGACACAAAGTGTACAGCAACAGTTTGCATCAAATATTTTTCATTTTTTGAATGTTTGTTTCCTGGCTCGGCTCTGGAATTAAAACAGTTTGTAACCTGTTAAAATTACAATATAGTTCGGGAACTTTTTTTCTGTTGCAATCCAAAGTATCATATTTCTGCTGCGCCTGGAGGTATCATGAATAAACGTTATTTTTATCTGGTGTTCGCCGGTCTGGTAGCAATTCATGTTTTAATGATTTCTAATATGAGATTGCTCCCGTTTATTGATCTTCCAATGCACCTGGCTTCGGCAACGATTGAACGCTATATCGACAGCCCGGACAACTTTTTTTCAAACTTTTTTAAATTTGATTCTTTCTGGTTTCAGCCCAACAGTTTCTCGCATTTTTTTATGAGCAGTTCAGTATTTCCTTCCGTGGAATTTGCAAAAGATGTCTTTTTTACACTCTATATTTTATTATTTACAATCAGTCTATTAATATTTATCAGACAATTAAAGGGGAATGTCTGGTTTGCATTGCTCGCGTTTCTTTACCTTTACAATTACAGTGTAAATTGGGGGTTTACGGGCTATACACTTGGCATCCCGTTAACAATGTTTGCATTTATACTACATTATAAATTTATAATTAAAGACAAGAAAATCTACGGGTATATACTCTCCGTTTATATGCTATTCCTGTACTCTGTACATGGTTTGATTATGCTTTTCGCTCTTTTATGTATGATGGTGAATCATTTTTATCTGTTACGATTCTCATTCAGACGAGCTGTCAGAGAGTTTTGGGTGTATTTGCCGGCTATACTCATTGTATTAATCTGGTATGCATATTCCGGTCATGATTCGTTAGGTGAAACGGGCGCTCCTTTTGTCAGGCGAGTCGGCCACTATTATAAAAGTATCTATCTGAAAACATTTTTTGAAAGATTAGGTTTTCTTCACTGGGATAATAATTTTCTGTTTGCCAGAGATAAAGGCAAATGGGCGGGAATCGCCTTTTCGGTTTTTACCCTTGCCGTATCTTTATACAACATAAAAAAAATAAATCGGATCATAGGCAATGAATTGGAAAGAAAAAAATATGCCTATATCATTATTCTGATTATGATGTCTCTTTTAACTCTATTGACCATGTTCCAGATTGTTGGATCGTTTTACTATACCTTGTACAGATTTTCGGTTTTTGTATTTATAGGCGTTATCCTGCTGGGAAGTATGTTAACCGCTAAAATACATTTAAAATATCGCATTGTTATGATTTCTGCCATAGTCTTGATTCATTTATTTTTATGGTACGGGCATTTCAATCAATTCCAAATTGAAAACAAGTCGTTTGACAGGAGTTTGTTCAACGGGATCAAAAAAGATAAAGTTTTATCATTTATTTTGTACGACGCACGTTACAAACGCATGATCACGTATAATCATTTTGCCAATTATCACATAATATGGAACAAGGGCATTGCCATAAATAAAATGGTTGATTTTCCTTCGCCGTGGCGATTAAGAAGGAATGCAAGTACTAAAAAACTGCCTCCCTACGACCCCTATACGTTTAAGCATAATTATCAGGGTGGATATGAACATACAGATTTCCTGCTAATACGGGGTACGATTCCGGAAAAAGATGTTGAGAAAATCAAACCTTTTTTCCAATTAATCAGGTGCCGCCCCCCGTATTATTTGTATCAGAACCGGAACGTTCAAAATTCTGTTAAATGATCAAATGTACCTGCATTGAACAGAACAATCGTTTTTATTCTTTGCCACGTGAATAGTTTATCACTTTGAGTGATGAGTTTGATTTTATCATAATATTCATGCAGAGAAGGGTTCTCAATCATGTTTTTATCTGTTTCAACACTTTGAACATACCCCGTTGGCAGTTCCCGAAGGTAATGTCCAACACGCCATTCACCCTGCACAGGCAGCCTGGCCAATAACGGATCAGCCAAACCCAGGGGATCAATAATTATTTTATCTGCTCCGGCCCAGTAGCCGAAAAATCCGATATTGCCAAAAACTCTGACGTGATCATTCTGCATTTTGAACCGCAGTCCCTGAAAGCTCCATTTGTGCGGGGGGAAAACGACTGAATAAGGGTAACGGATATAGCGGGCATAGAGAGAAGTTCTTTTAAAATAAGTACCTCTTTCATCCGAAATCATTAATTTTGATCTGTAATTTTGATAGTTGAGGGGGGTTGCAAAGGGGGTGTTTGGATATAAGAAAAGATAAAGCAGAAGAACGGCGACTCCGAATCCTTGTTGTTTCTTGTTCCAGTTTGCGGCAATTTGCTGCATTATAATGATCGCTGCAATCATAAATGCGTAGGATAAAAACCGACCCTGCATAAAATCACCGCCGACATAGATGATATAAATCAGATTCAGAACAATGCCGTATCCTAAAAACCGGACGCTGTCGGCCTTTCCGCGTTTTATGCATACAAAGAGGGCTGCTCCGATGACTGTCATGGTTATTGTGTCAAATAGCAGCGATGATATCAGGTATTTGACACCCTGTTGCATGATCAATAATTTATCAATACCGGTATCAATCTTTGCATAAGCTGTGTTGGGAAACGGAAAACCATAATAGACCAGAGAAAAAAGTGTCCAGATAATAAAAGGAGACAAAGAGACGACACAAAGCCCTATCCATTGTTTTAGGGTAAACAGATGCGCGGATTTCCATATTGAAAACAGCACGATCGGGAAAAACAGGACCGCAAGATCATGACGGATACATATGAGCAGGCCATATACAATCAAATTGAAAATGACCGTTCTTTTTCTGTTTGATTGCGGGTTTTTTGAAAATAATTTGTTGTTTAAAAATAAAAACAAAGCGATAAAAAAATAGGCCAGTGTGTTTTCTAATCCCGAGCTTGTATAATCATAGAATCCTCTCGAGGCTGTGAACAGGAGCACCGAAGCGAGCAAAACATAGTCATTTCCAAAGAGTTTTCTCAGAATGAACAGAGTTCCCAGCCAGAGTAAGAACGACGTGAGTATGGTGTTTATATACAGATGGGAGGAGAAAATTCGCGTAAAGGCCAGCAGCCAAAACCAGAGCGGGCTTGTGAATGTTTGCACACGTTCATGCGGGTTCCAGTTGGGCCCGTTCCCCGCAAAAAGCTGTTCAATTCCCCGGAAAAGTATATAAGCGTCGTCCGATACCCAGCCGTTTTTGAGATAGACGAGTACGGCGCCCAGTATGGATAACGCAAAGATCAGATTTGATTTCTTTTGTAAAGTCATATTTGTTCTAAAAGTTGTTCAGGTGCAAAGTTTTCTCAGTCACTTTGAAGATTTGCACCGGCCTGCCTTGTTTATCAAAGGTTTTCAAGTGTTGAAATTTATTAAAAATGTGCTGATATTGATCATGTTCACGTTTGTACTGTTCCGGGTTTTTAAAGAATCGAGAATACATCATATCGCTGACAATGATATAATCGACATTTTCTTCCAGATACCAGTCAATATCTTGGTTTATAATGCGTTTTAATCCTGTTATATTGTATTTTTCAGGGGAAATAAAAGGAGAATAACTTTCCAGTACGATTTTGGAGTTTTCAGGAATATTCGCATTGATCCACTCGCGCGCAAGATCGTGATTGGGGCTGTAATAATAATTTTTACTCACGTACACGGCAGCATTGGTATGATGATAGAGCGGGAGTATCAACAATAAAAGTCCGATCCATCCGGCAGAGGTCTGCAACCTTGAATTTTTTGACGAGATCAGATCGGATATAAATCCCACTGCCAGAATGAAAATAAACGGCACAATCAGGAAAATGGTTCTTTCATTTCTCACCAGTATACGAGCGACCATGATGAAATAAACAACAGGAAATGATGCAAAGATAATCAGCCTGGGTGTAAAGTTCCACAAGCCTTTGATAATTTGCAACAGTGCCAAAGACAGGATGATGATGCCCACATATTTGTAGAGATAACTTGCATACCATTGCAGGGTGTTGCCTTGCATGCCGATATGTCCAACTTTTGAATAATGCATCATCTCAAAATAAAAATCGTGGATAAATGTATTGAAATCGAGTAGAGCGAACGGAGAGGTTAGAATGAATCCAAGCCCTGTCGCGGCTATGGCGATATAGATATTGATATTTTTTAGAGCCTTCTTTTTTTCAAGGATCAGATGTGCAATGAGGATAGGGAGTAATATGAGCCCCCCGTTGTACTTGACTGATATGGCAAGTCCGGCAGACAGACCGGCAAGGATATAGTTCTTTCGGGATGGGGTTTCGAATAAACACAGGGTATAATACGCTGTAAGCAGGAGAAAAAACAGTAAAAAAGTATCAGGAGCAATGACTTTATCCAAATAAAGATTGCTTCTGAACAGCGCCAGGAATAAAGCGGGCAGCAGGGCAAAGTACCGGTTCCGCAGCATTTTGGTGCCGATCAAAAAGACAAAAAAGATTGATAAAACTCCGAAAAAAACTGTGATACTCCGATCAAAAATAATCAGCGATGGAGTTTGTGCTTTGCTGACTCCCATGGTAAGATTGATAATTCCCATAATGTCCCCGGGTGAATCGAATGCTCCCGCTATTTTCCCAGTGTAATAGAAAGGGATGTATGCCAGGGTGCGGAGATAAAAAAACAGGGAGGGATATTTAAAAAAGTGCGGGTTCAAATCACCGGTTTGAAAGATGGTTCGGCTGATCTCGACATAAATGGGTTCGTCCGGATGCTGAAGATAAGGGAGCTGGGCATCAATCCCGTAAAATCGAAAGAATGCGCCAGCTCCGAGTATCAGCAGTAAGAGAAAGAATTGACTCTTTTTATGTTTTGAGCTTAATGTGTTCGGGTCGATCATAAACGCGATTATTCATTCAAAAATGTCAAATAGCCTTCAGGCAGGCGTGTGCCTTGCATGATTTCCGCTACCATATTCTCATTCCATTTGGATGTATGCCAATCCCAGACCAATTCTCCAGCTAAAGTGACTTCAAATACTCTGCCTGCCTGGCATTCCGTAATGATCATGTTTCCGTTGGGGAGATGTTGATGCTTACCGCCGCGGTTGGTATAGAAATATTGATCTTCTTTATGACCATAAATCGGGGTAATCGATTTGGTAACCGGATCGATTTTAAGAATTTCGCTGCCGCCCAGGACAGATTCGGAATTTTTTCTGGACAATCCGTTGTTGAAAACGGTAATTGTTCCATCCGGGTGAAAATCAGGGTCATGTTGAGCCACAAACGGGTGTGTGAACGACCATTTTATTTTTTCTGTTTTTCCATCAATGACCATAACGGAGTTGATATATCGCATCGAAATAAGAATATCCCCGGTATCAAACAATTCAAAATTTTCGGCCATATCGGAACTCAATACCTCGACATTATTGAGATGGGTGACGTCGTCTGTATTATAGACCCAGTCAAAGAACAACAGTCCATAATAATTGCATTCATACAGGGCTTTTAATATCGAAATTTCCCGCTCAATTTCGCCGTCAGGGGAAACTTTGACAATCATATCTTCTGTAAAATTGGGGTTCAAATGCGGATACTCTGGAACGCGTTCTTCACGCCATTTTGCGCCACAAACCCACAGGCTTTTGTTTTCGTCTTCGAATACAGAGTGGTGGGTTCGATATGGCAGCTTCCATATGATATTGCCATCCCAGTCCATTCTTACGAGTGTCAGATATTCAAAATTAAAAACAATATCTCCGTTGGGATATATATGAGCGCCATGAATCATAGTTCTGCGTTTTTTATTATGCAGGCCGGCAGTATGGTCGGTATGGGGAGATTTTGGCCAGATTTTGGCGGGATCCAGCTTCCATTCATTCACAATATTACCTTGCATATCCACGAGACGTATACCGTAATGCCACTCTTCATCGTCGGGATTCCATGCACCTGAAATGAGAGTGATACCGGGGTAAACCTTATCCTGTTTGTTGACGAGAACACCATTTTTTTCAGGATATCGCGCAGGATTGAGGTTGTGAATTGTTGTACTGTCCTGCCACAACGTTTTGGCCGTGTACCATGCTTTCTGGAAATAAGGGTAAGGAAACCATTCAAAGCTGGCAAACACCAGTCCGCAAATGAATGCAAATATCATCAAAGATACAACAAAAAAGAAAAAAGAGAGCTTGCCGCTATTTTGTTTTGTGTTTGCCATTATTCTGTTCCCGCTCATAATTTTGAGTTATACTGGATTGGGCTGTTTAATGTTATGTAAGAATCGAGTTTTATCAATATCAGGCATTTAAAAAGGGACCTAAAGGTAAATATTTTTTTAAAAAATCGCTAATATTTATTCATGTATTATTCTGATATTCGACGGCGGCTCTGGAGCCGTTGTGTCAGGTGTGGCGTTTTCACCCAGATATTTGAACCGAACCGCATCGGCAATGACCCATCCGTCTGTTGAATTGTTGATTTGTACGTATGCGCTTTGCCCTTTGGGCAGGTAAACATATCCCAATTGATTCCACTGACCATAGTTTTTAGTTTGGTCAATGACACCCTGAATGATTTTGTTTGATTCCACGACGATTTCAAATGGAACGTTTGAGGCTTCGTTATAGGAATGCGGCTCATCTCCATGCCAGCCATGCCACTCACTGATCTCATAATACCCTTCCACTCCGATTGTCGGGCGCCAGGTTGCTGAGGCCTCACCATCGCCGGCCGAAACGGCGTGATAGCCATAAGCTTCATCAAATTCCCCGATTGACTGGCCTCCGCCGAATTGGGAATAGTAGGGATTGTTTTTGTCCCATTCATAATAGCCCGCGGTAATATAACGGCCCCAATTGCCCGTGAGCTCAACGGGTTCACTTCCGGGAGATGTACTGTGGTGGTAAAAATTATCGACGATTATATCAGAGACAGAGGTTGTCGGCGTCGTGAACATGATAATACCGTCACCACGCAGATCATCACCATAGTCATGTCCATAGAGTTCGATGGGTTGATCAAAGATTTCACCATTATTGGTTTCCGGATCCTGACCGCCTTTGAGTCGATAATAGGTGCCGTCCAGATCAGACGGTGATAGGGTTTGATTCATTCCCGTCGGATTACAGACAGCGACACCTTTATCAAAGTAGCGAACCCAGAGCCCATTGGCCTGTACAAAGGGGTCGGATGTTCCGTATCCCAAATCGGTTTCAAATTCGTCATACCACAGCATGATATAATAAAAATCACCAAACGTCATGCCGTAATAACAGTCAAACAACAGGGCCGTTGTCAATCCGAAACGCATTTTATTGAACCGGTCTTTGCCGTCATGCGACCATTTTTCGGGGATATAGTCTTCTATGAACATCAGAGAAGGACGGTTTTTTTCTCTGTTTGCATTCATCCACTGCAGGCAATCGTTTTTTAAAAGAGTCCAGGATGACCAGCGTAAAAATCCTTCATAAAGGTGACCGTTCAACTGATCAAAGAAAAACGGGCAAGGACCGCCTGCATTGCCGAACTGCAGATTAGGGAGATCAGGTGTCAGTTGCTCCATAAGTTCACTTTCGCGTTCAAACCATAATTCTATATATTCTCTCCTGTGAGGATCAATGGAATATCGGCTGGCCGCATAGGGATTGCTGCCCATTTCGATAAAATCATCAATGCCGTTCAGGTTCATATCCATTGTTATACTGGTGATGGGGAGCCTGGGTGATAATGCATCATGCGACACGCCGTCATAGAGTTCGCTTTCCCAGTCAAATTCCCGTAAAAGTATTTCTTCTGCCAAATAGTCCCAAACATGTTTTCCGTCCACGGCGGGCGACCATTGGCTAAAATTGGGAATAACTCCGGGGCCGGCAACACGGATAGGACTGAGTACTGAATCTCCGACGCTGACGGTGTGTTCAAGAGAATAAAAACCTCCATCGTTGGTGATAAAGATTGTATCATTGGATGTGCCGGTTACATTGACCACGTCGTTATTAATCACCGCATACACAAAACGAATATCATTGACGCCCTGACCGATTCCCTGAGTGCTGTCCACCACGATGAATCCCTGGTTGGATTGCGCTTCTTCCTGAACATAGCCGCGGTAGCTGCGATAGAGATAATATTGAGGGGGATCATAAAACCACAGACCGTTCACCCCGCCTCCGATCAGGATTTGATCCGGATTCAAAGACCGGTAGCGGGTGGCTTTATATGTGCCATCGCGGTCTTCGGTTCCTGCCGTAAACAACAGGTCATATTTTGATTGTATCTGATAACGCGTTCCAATCGAGTATTGGGGCCAGTGTTTTCCGCCCATACTGTAACTGGCTATGCGTGGAAACGGCGGATTGAGTCTGTCCTGAGCTGATACCTGGATGAATAACAACAATACTAATCCGATTATAAGCATTTTAAACTTCATAACAACCTCACTGAATTTTCCAAAAAGTGTGCAGACTGCTTTCAGGCCATATTTTTACAAGCGGTGATGACACCGGTTCAAATAATTTTGAAATCAAGCGAGCCAGTTTGCGAGGCATTTTAGGGTGCCAGACCCAGGGACACAAACCGATCACCACTTCTTTATCATAGCCGAACCGTTGAAAAGATCGAAAACCGGCTTTTCTAAAGATGGTTTTTATACGGCCCGGCGTCATAAAATGCTCCAATTCTTCAGGTTCCCAGAAATCAAAAGGTGCCCATGTCTGCTTTTCATAGCGCCCGGAGTATTCGTTCAGGTATTTTACAAATCCTGAAATATTCGCATAATTGGGAACAGATAATATAAACGAACCATTCGGTTTGAGAACACGTCTGATCTCTCGGGCGGCCATGAACTGATCGGGGAAATGCTCGAAACTGTCCATACAAATTGCAATATCCATAATTGCGTTTTGAATCGGAAGATGCAAGGCATTGGCCCGGGAATAATGGTGTTTATCATCAGTAAGAATATGAAAGGACGGCCATTGATTCAAGTCGAGTCCTGTATAATGCTGATGATTATTAAAAAATGCACCCAGCATCCCGCTGCCGCATCCAATGTCGAGAATGCGCTTGTTTGAAAAAGAAATAGCAAGTCGCTGCTGCAGACCCTGGAACAGCGGAGAGTTTAAAGTCATCTGTTCGTCAATGAACGGGGATGTAACAAGTGCTTTTTGACGCTGATAAAATGTTTGTAATTTTTCGATTTTTTGTTCTGAAAGCAATAGTATCAATACCCGGTTTATTTGACAGTGAACACAAGGAATCCCTGCAAAATACAAGCCAGGAAAGGTGTTTATTCGATATTTTATCCTTGTTTTACGGCATGGTAATTTTATTTGTGTAACGATACAATATTCCGGATTAAATGCGTAAAATTAACCGCATTTAACAATTCCAACGCAATGCTGTAAATAATTACCGAAACTACGACAATGATAGCAATGTGCAACGAATAAAATTGTGATATGATAATGAATATACACATTATCAGAGTGCCTGCCGCCAGTTTGAGTAGATATTTCAACCGTGGCAGCAGGGGGACAGATAATTTACGGCGAATCCAGATAAATATCAGTGCAAAAATACAAAATTCAGTCGCAACAGTAGCATAAGAGGCGCCGATAAAGGATAAAACGGGAATCAGGATTAAATTCAATGAGACATTTACCAAAAGTCCGACCCCTTGAAACTGAACAATTTTCTTTTGTTGATCAAGGGCAATATAAAGCGGAACAAAAAATATATTCAGCATTTGAAATACCACTGCAAATGCGAGAATTTGAAAGGCATCTTTGCCGGGAATAAAATCAGTCCCACAAATAAACACAAACAGCGGTTCGTGTAAAATCATGACCGCAGGCACGAGTGGAATAATAAAAATGGCCAGATAGCCGAGACCCTGAGAGAAAAGTGCACCGAGCGACGGGAAATTGTTGTAAAGCCGTGTGAGCTGGGGGAGGAATGCGGTTGCAAGAATAGTGGGAAAGATACTGGTTACGCGGAGTATCTGATAAGCAGCAGAATAGTTACCAACATCCTCAAGGGATGCCATTTTGGACAGCATCAAAATATCGAGATGATTGTAGACCATTGCCAGGAATGCCGAAGCGCCAACATAGGTTGAAACACTTAATAAAACACGCGCATTGTTTTGCTGACAGACGAAAACGGATTTTGAGAAAGTGTCGTGACATGTAAAAATGTGCAAGCAGAAACTGGGCAATACTGGAAATAACAAACGACCAGATGAAAAATTTTACACCAAATCCGAGAAGCAGCAGGGCGATTCCGGTTGAAAAGGAAATAATTTTTTCGGTAGAGACACAGATTGCTTCGTACTGCATCTTTTGAAACCCCTGAAAAACACCAAACGCGCCTCTTGAAAAGGAAGTCAGCACAGCGGAAAACGCATAGACCCCTATTACGTATACACTTGTTGCATTATAGTTCATCAAAAGTAAAAAGACAATTAACAAGGGAATGGTCAGTAATGCGAGAATTCCTTTTGTAGAGAGTACTCTGGCATAAAAAGAAGAGGCAATCCCGGGATGCCTGGATATTTCCCGGGCGGTGATGGTATAAATACCCATATCGGACAAAAGAATAATGATAAATCCAATTGTAGTGGCAAGGGTATATATACCAAATTGTTCGCTTCCCAGGTTGTGGGTTGCCACCGGGACAAGGATAAAAGCGAGCAGTGTTGTAAATATTTTACTTGTACCTATAAAACTAATATTTTTTTGCAAGATTTCCATTTGGCCGCAGCATTTTTCCTGGGATACCCTGATAAGATGTTTTTTTCTTTAGTTTTTTGACTCGCAAAAGGATTTGATGTTCGTGATTTGCGACGATTACAACTGCTAATGTTGCCAATAGTCGCCAGTGTTGGAGCTTCACCGGAACGAGACGATAATCAGGAGCGACAAGAAAGTAAATAAATTGTGACATCATCCCTGTCAGAGTTGCCATACCGATATGATATAATGTTTTATCCTTTGTGTGGATTATCTTGAACCCCCTGTAAAAGAATGTAATATGCAAGATCACAAACAAAGCAATGCCGATGATTCCCTGTTGTGCTGTTATGAGCAAGTAGGTGTTATGCACGATGCGCGTTCCCTGTATTGATGGATCGGCATGAAAACGGTAATTATTAAGTCCGACGCCAAATACCGGATTTTCCCGGATAATTCCAATGGCGTCCCTGGCCATATTCAGTCGGCTGTGTCCACTATCGCCTCTCAGAGATTCTTCAGCACCAGACATACGATTTTGAATAGCATCTCCGTATTTGATATTGATTAGGATGATCCCAACGCTCAAGCTTAAAAGCAGCAGAGAAAGATCCCGTTTGGTCAGTTTTGCTTTATAAAAGTCAATAATAAAAAACAATGCCATGGAAATCGTAAAGGATATCCAGGCGCCTCTTGTGTAAGTGGCATAAAGGGTTCCGATTGAGAATACAGCGATGATCATCCAGAGCCAACGGGGTTTTACTTTGGTAAACAGAGCAAGACGAATTGCCAGCGGGGTTAGTGCTGCTGTGAATGCGCCGAGCGCATTCGCCACGCGGAGTGTACCGGATACCCGCCAACTATAGTTCATTTTAAAAAACGGTATATTGACCGGGCCGATTTGCCATTGCCAGACACCAATAATTGCCTGAATTCCCAGGGAATACATAATCCCTTTGGTGAAATTTATGACATCTTCCCGCGTTTGAATTCGAGTGAGGATGGTTATAAATACCAGTATGGCCCGGGCAAGGTGGACAAATCCAAAGCGGAATGCGGCCGGATCGTAGGAGATAAATTCACCCAGAAACGACCAAAACAGATACAGCAAAGACAGTGTGATGCCAAAGGTGATCATCCATTTTGAGCGGGTATGGACATGCTTGTAGGGTTTGAAGAGCAATAAAGCATAGCACAGAATGTCAACGGGCATGACCACATCAGGGCCGATGAGATTACCGTTTTGAAGACGCCCCAATACCATGGTGAATCCCTGTTCTATTGAAATAGATATACCGAACAGGATGATCAAAGTTTTATGGAAAAGTTTCATTTCGAGTTCAATCTTTATTTGTCACGATACAGTCCGAGCCGGGGGGCCGGATATTGATTTGTTATGAAAAAGGGTGATAAGCAAAGCGGCTGCAGACAACAGTGCTGCAATCACAGTCAAGAGAAGAGATTGTTCAAAGGTTCTCAGATGACCATACACAATGTAGGAATAGCTCATCTGAAGCAGAACCAGTGATATGGCCTTGATCTGTTGCTTGTTTTTCCACAACAGTTCTATATAATTTGCAGCATAGTATAACACTGGAAAATAGATAATCGCCATGACTCGTAAGGTGTCGGTTGCAAAGAATGTTGCGACAAGGGCTGCAAACAAAAAGGAAAAGAATGAAATTTTATTATTCTTTTGGTGTCTTGTGATAAACAAAAAACTGTATATAAGAACGGGGCCGTATGCGGCATAAATCCGCATGCCATGTTTAAAAAGGCCTCCGCTGTACTCCAGAACATAGGTGAACAGGGCGAAAAAAGAGTTTGTATAATTCAGATCACTTGAGACTTTTACTGATATCCAATAGCGCGTCAGGACCCAAAACAGGATCAGAAGCAGGGTGATGAAAATTAATTCGTAATACTTGTATCGATTCCCACCGGTAAAAGATCCATGGAAAATATTGTCAATCCATAGCATGAACAACCCGATCAGCATGGTTTCATGCGATAAAAGCCCCAGAGCCAGAATAAAGAATAATGCAAAAACTGAAATTCTGTACTGTGATAGTAAAATAATCAGCGCCAGCAAAAACAGCATGGGAGCATCCGCCCGGATCCATGTTGTCACATAATATACAAATGCAAACGAACAAAGCCAGAACAAACTGAAAACAAGGCAATGAACAGGTGAATGATTTTTCAGTTGCGAATATTTAACAATTACAAGATTAGTCAGGATCAGAAAAGCGATTGTGACAATGGCAAAATTCACTGTTGCACCAAAGGGGAATAACCTGGCCAAATACGGCACCAGAATACGATATCCGAAAGGAGCTGTCGCCGGGTCGTTGTGATAGACCGCAAGATACTGGACAGCATCACCAAAAACTTTCCACTTTTCTCCTGCCAGAATCCAGAATAGTGTAAATAAACCAGCGCTAAAAAAAGCATACAGGAAAACCAGCGTTTTACGCTTAAAAATTGATATGTTTTTTTTCTCAATCATTTCTGTTATCGGGGGTTTTATGTTGTACACATACTCATCAGGCATGATGCTTTTTTTTAATAGCGTATGTGACCACGCTGTTCAAACCCAGCACTGCCAATAGAATAATGAGCCCGTCAAGTGGAATCCGATACCTGACTTCGGCGTGAAACAGGGCATAGGAAAATGAAATGGTGACAATGGGAATTAGAATCAGGGTTAGGGTTTTTAAAGAATGCCGTAATCTGAATATGCCGATGGGGGCCAGTATGAACAGCGGTGTTAAAAACATGATGGAAATCATATTGTACAATTGTTTGGGGATGTTTTGTTTTTCGATTCTGTATACGGCGGGTGACCAAAACAGTCCACCTCTTTTATAAAGTGTTTTTTGAAAAATTTAATCGGATGTTTCTTTATTAACCGGAAAAGCACCTTTGTGCTGGTTTGCGGATAAATCGGTTTGACGTTGATGCTGTGATCCGGTTTGCCGTTTTTCACAAACCAGGCGTCGGCTTCGTACCAGGGATGCAGCCAGAGCATAACCCCGTCTGTGGTCAGCACAGAGTCTTTTAGATTGGTCCATAGGGCTATGCGCCTTATTTCTCTTGCGGGGATGGTCTCCGGGTATTTCAATTCAATTTTTTCGGGTTGATTCTCAAGTTTAAAGACCGCTGCCGGCTCCCATGTCTGTCCTGATGCGGATGTAACCAGCTTTCCATTGTCCAGGTGAGTTCGCTCCGATAATGCGGCTGGACGCGCCGTATTCAGGCTAAAAACTTGTCCGCTTTCGTCCCACGCCTTTAAGCCATCCAGACGAAATGACGAATCACCGTAAATCAAAAGTCCCAGGTAAGGGGTGCGTGTGTTTTTGATGTTTGTGTAGGGTTCGAGAATCATGAACGAGGAATCGTCGACAAAAAATTCCCAGGAAGAAATGGTGTCATTTTTATTTACTTTGACAGAAAAATGCCGGTTTGTAAACTGCTTTTGCTTTACTGATTCTTTGCGTTCAATCAAGTATTTAATGTCTTGAAAAATATTGGCTTCTGCGAGGCAGGCGCGACCCGGGGCTATAACGCCAAAAACTTTATAGTTGCGGTAGGTCCAGGGAGTGAGAACGATCAGAATGATGATTGCTAACAGGGACACTCTAAACATTTTTACAGTAAAGCGTATATCCCTGGCGAAAAACACCCAAAGCAGGACCAGCGGGATTGAAGGCAAAAGAACGGGACGGGTGGCAATGGTTAATGCATAAAAAAAAGCGGCCAAGGCCAGATGTGAGATTCGGCCTGTCTCCATGTACTGGAGAAAAAAATACACAATCAAAAGTAACAGCAGTGCGAACAACTGTGTTACATACAGCAGACCGGCGATATAAATGAAAAAGGGGAATAGGCTGGCGATCATCAGTGCCCACACTGCCACCCGTTTGGAAAAACGCCGTGCGATTTGATACAGGATAAACAGATAAATCATAGACAAAAGAACATTCATCAAACGCACGGCCAGATAGCTGTGGCCGAAAATCATATAAATGAAAGATAAGTAAATCGGGAACGGTGCTTCCAGGGCATAGTGATCATACTCTCCATAGTAATGTAAACTGGGACCAAATGTCTGTTCAGATAATATGTGCCGGGCGGCAGTATCATAGTGTACTGTATCATAGTAATAATACTGGTCCTCCAGCTGAACCACATAGGCAATGCGAACAATCAATGCCAGAACAAACAGAGAGAATAGAAGAGATTTGGAATTGAATAACTTATTGCGTTTCACGTGAATTTCCTGGTTCGAGTTTTTCCAGCCTTGTTCGTAACAGGGCAACCTGTTGGGATAGCTTTTTGTTCTGCGAATACAATGTTGACAGTTGTATGGAAAAAACGATCAAGACCGCAAAGATAAAGACAAATGCATAAAGTGTCAGAGTATTGGCGCCGGTCCGCACACCGCTGATAAATGTGATAAATTTGAGCACCGGATGAAATACAATGCCGGAAGTGGCGATTATTGTGACGATGATCCAGCCCAGGGCAAAACTGGCCGACATTTTGTTTTTGTACAGCAGCGAGATGATATACGTGATGAAAACAAGGGCGATCAGCGCCACGATGAGCTTTGAACGAAGCGATATATCCAGATATTTCATGTATTCGCCCTCTTTTTTTGCAATGTTCTGATCAAAACAATCAGGATAGTTAGCAGGTTTTTGAACGGATAGAGGAGAGCGGATTTCAGGTTGTGTTGAGATGTGCCCTGCATTCTGGGATTCATTTCAATTGGTACTTCTTCTACCTTGAACCCGGATTTGTTCAACAGGATAAGGATTTCAGCATCCGGATAGTCCTCGGGAAAATGGTTTGATAAAAATCTGATCGCCTTTTTATCAAAGACCCGGAATCCGGAGGTGACATCATGGATGGTGAGATGGGTCAGCAGTTTCACAAGTACAGAAAATAATTTGATGCCCGAGAATCGGAGAAACTCTTTTTTATAGCCGGTTTTCTCGACAAAGCGGGAGCCGATAATGACGTCCGAATTCCTTTTTTCAAATTCCCGGATCAGATAATGGATATCTTCCGGATTATGCTGTCCGTCGGCGTCTACCGTGATCAGGGCGTCACTGTCGTTTTCAAGCGCATAAAGAAATCCGGTGTGCAGTGCGGCGCATACGCCGAGATTAAAGGGATGCGAAACGACGGTTACATGGTTTTCTCTGCTTTTTGCTGCAGTGGCATCCGAGCTTCCGTCATTGACAACCACCATTTCTGCATCGATCTGTTTGGCCCGCAAATCCTGAACAGCTTTGTGAAAACGGGGAAACAATTGTTCCAGGTTGTCAGCTTCATTATAGGCGGGGATTACGATTGTTAGTTTTTTTATCATCATAGTTCGGACAGGCTCTATTGTTCCGGGTTGTGCATTTTATATATTTTTACAGACGGCTGCAAAATCGGGTGTTTGCTCTTAAATAAGCGACTTGATTTGCTGTTTTGTTCCAGCCAATTGAAAAAATCTTTACGGTCCTGACTAATTTTTGCATAATGTTGTTTTGTATACTTCCAGTCAAACACCTGCCGGGTAAAATCATCCGATATATAATAGCAGCAATCGCAGGTTTTGAGTAAGGTTTCAAGGGATTCGGTCGTTTGGGTGCTCTTGCGCATCAGGTCCGCCTCGATCACATCCAGACTGTCGGATTCCGGGATAGGTGGAGGAAAGGACTCGATAATAACCTTGTGACCGGGTTTGATGTTGTTTTGAATCCAGGATGCAGCTTTGGTGCGCGGGTCTGTATCTTTCAGCTTGTCAAAGTAAGAGACGGCGTGAGCGGCATTTTCCGCACACACGAACAGGATCAGTGCGGCCAAAAGGATTTTCAACCCCGGTCGTTTGAGTTTGTCATAAAGCCATTCAAAAGTCAGGGCTGCCGTGATCATGAAAAACGGCGGCGAGGGGCAGCAGGTGGCGCATGGCTTTGATAGAGCATGTCTTCGAACATGAAATAAGTGGGAAGCATGAACAAGAGCAGCAATAGGTCTGATTTTTTATGCCGGATCATCATGATGACAATGCCGATAATCACCGAGAGGCTCAAAATGATACCCATGGTTTCCGGGATCGAATTGGGGTAAAAGACACCAAATCCCGGGGCCTGTTGTCCGGTCCAATAGGATAAAAATCCGCCGCCGCTGCCGATTTTACCGGCTTGTTCAAACCGGTGTGCGCCCAGGAAGCCGCCCCAGGTTTCGTTAAAATCCAGCCAGATTAACGGACAGGCGATCAAAAAGGAGAGTATGCCGGTCGCGGCACCGATCCACAGCTGTCGGTCTTTCAGGCGCTCTAACCATTGTCGCAGCGGCGCCTGGCTGAAATGCGCCCACAGGAACGGAAGAACCAGAAACAGCATGCTGAATTTTGTAGCGACTGCCAGCGAGACGCTTGCTGCGGCCAGAATCGTATAGCGCGTTTTCCGGTGTTGCATCATCAAGGCGCAAAAGAACAGACACAGCACTCCGAAGAAAGCAGACGGCACATCTACGGTGCCAAAGTGAGAATGGCGGACATGCAGAAAATTGACACTTAGGAGCAGGGCGGCCAAAAGACCCAGATTGCGGTTATACAGTTTTGCCGATAGGGTAGAGGTGAAAACACGGTCAGAACACCCAGCAGAGCGACAAAAATTCGGCTCCACAGAAAAAACACAAAGGGGTCCTGTTCAAAGGTGGTTTGCACATCCTGGAGCAGAGTCATATTGTCCGGTTGCCAGACCGGTTCCAACCTGAACAGCCAGCACGCAGGCCGGCATATCGGGATAGAACGGCGGATACACCCGGATGCCCAAAATCAGGCGTCCTTATCCATGAACTTTGTGCTCAGCATACGTCCGGCCTGAGCGGTCAGTTTGATTTCATCCGGATGATACAAAAAAGGCTTTCCGAAATTAATTCCATAGAGCCTCAAAAACGCTGCAACAAGCAGAATGACAAGCAACATCGGGGTCGTTTTTTTGCGCTTTAGATTCATAAGCGGGCGACCTTTTTGAATAAATGTTCATACTGATCAGCGATCCGGTCCCATTGATAGCGTGAACGGACGCGCTCTTGTACGGCTTTGCGGAAGGAGCGGGCCTGATCGGGCTGATCCACAATAAACTGAATTTTATCGGCCAAGTCATTATTATCTGTTCTCGAAAAATAGAGCCCGGTTTCGCCCAGCACTTCATGGTGTTCGGGTACATCATTGGCCAATATGCAGTTGCCATAGCCCATCCCTTCGAGCAGGGCCGGGTGCGTGCCGCCGACTTCGGTGGCCTGAATGTACGCATAGGCATGACTTTGCAGCTGCCGATAACCGTTGCCGAACACATAGCCGGTAAAGAGAATACGCGGATCTTTTGTGGTTTTCAGTTGCCTGATATATTCTGTGGCGTACGGCGCGTCACCGACCATCACCAGTTTTTTAGCCGTTTTTACCTGTTCAAATGCCTTGATCACCCGGTGCGCATTGTTTTCCGGTTCCATGCGGCTGACATCGAGATATATCCGTCCGGATTGATCTTGTACTGCTTGTAGAATATTCCGTGCCGGGTTACCCGGTTTAGCGAGCGCCATACGGGATATACGTGGATGTTTTGTGAAATTTCCCGGCGTAATAGGCCTGCACATCGCGCGCATCGGAAACAATGGCGTTCGGAATGAAGGTGGCCAGCCATTCTGAAATTTTATAATACACTTTCCCGGCGCTGTTCCATTTTTGCCGTTTCCATTCCAGTCCATCCACATTCAGGACCACAGGTTTTTTCCACAGGCGCGGTATGAAACAGAATGCGGCATTGGCGCTGTTGCAGATAAACACGACATCATAGGGCTTGAAAAAACTATAAAGTGTACAAACCAGTGTGTGAACTACCGTATCCAGGTATTTATGACTGATCGTCGGCAAAACTTTAATATGGACGCCTTTATACGTCGGTTCTTGATAATCAATAAAATGAGACCGGCCGTAAACCGTGACGTCATGCCCGCGGTCTGTCAGCCGCGGCGCCAGTTCTTCTGCAAATGTTTCAAACCCGCCGTAATTCGCCGGAATACCGCGAATTCCCATTATTGCTATTTTCATATTTTCTTACGTTGTTTGATCATGGTTTTCCATTCTGTCAACAGGGAAGCATCCAGCCAAAAGATCATCGCCAGATACAGGGCTGAAGAAACAATACCTCCAGCGATCAAAACAAAAACGGACTGCCAGTTCCATATATGTACAAGAACATAACGAAAAAAACCACCGCCTGCGAACAAGACCAGTGAAGCCGGTCCGGTTGCGGTGAACGCACTGCCAAACAGTTTCGGTGTTACATTGATTTGACGGTTCGTTATATCCTGAATGACCGGCCAGGTCACCACATAGAGCGCAGTGAATGCTGCAGCCACTCCAATGATCCCCCATCGGGTGCCCAGCCATACGCAGCCGGCAAGGGGGAGCAGGTAAAAGCAGTTCCATTTAAGCTCGATATCAGGACGCCCGACGGCCATGAGGACAGAACCTTTGATGGTTCCAACGGATTTGAGCATGGCCATCGGTATCAAAATTTGCAGCGGGACAACCACGTTTATCCATTTATCGGTTACAAAAACGAGTATAAATTCCTGTGCATAGACCCCTAATATAATCAAAATTGGAAATGTAATCAATGAAATATATGTCATGGCGCGCAGGTAGCCGCGTTGGAAGGTTTGGATGCCATCCTGTACCTTTGAAAAGGCCGGAAAGACGACCTTGGCGACAATACCGGATATGCGTTGGACCGGCAGTTTGACCATATAAAGCGCCCAGGTATAAAGTCCGAGGGCGGTTTCTCCCAGGATTCTGCCGACAATGGTAATGTCCGCATTCATGACCAAATAGATCATGACATCATTGGAGAGTACGTTGGCGCTGAATTGGAAAAAGGATTTAAACTCGGAATGTGAATAATGCAGACGAGGCCGCCACGGGCAGGCGAACCAAAGCGCGATAACCATAAAAGAGTCTCTTAACAGTACATTGGCGACCAGGCTCCAGACTCCCCAACCGAGAAACGCCAGAGTTACGGCAATAATGCCGGACAGTGAGACAGAGATGATTTCGATGATAGCCAGTCTTTTGAATGCCATCTCACGGGTGAGGATGGATTTGGGAACAATACCGAATCCGCCGATAACAAAGCCGAGGGCGATCACGCTGATGACGGGTTGTACCGTGTCATTGCGAAAAAATATCGACAGGGGAAATGAAGCTGCAAACGACACAAGGTAAAGTAATAAGCCAAACACCAGACTGATCCAGAACATGGTCGAGAGTTCGGAATCCCGGATTGTCTTTTTCTGGATAACTGATGTACCCAGTCCTTTGTCGTTCACCATGCCGATGGCTACCGTGACGAGACCGGCCATACCCACAATACCAAAGTCCGCTTTTGAGAGCAACCGGGCCAACACAAGCTGAACCGCGATCAGCATCAGCTGCATGGTCATTTTGGCCATACCGGTCCATAGCACCCCGGATATTGTTTGACTGCGTAAACTCATGGACGGTCAGTTTTGGATAGAAAATGTGACTCTTGCCGCGGATACCCGGTGAGCTGTAAGATCTCGACCGGATAGCGGGAGCCCTGGACGGTATCCACGGGCTGGTAATAGAGTTCAATCTGGCGTTGTATAAAAAGTTCATAACGCTGGAACTTGCGATGCGTATAGCCGTCAAGGATGATGAATTCCGGGGGGTTGGCAATAAACTCGGATTCAAAATCCTGATGGCGTTTTTTTAAAAATTCAGTCGGATGTGAAACGCGGGCAAAAGGATAAAGTCCGCTTTCGAATGTCCAGATCATTCCGCCGCTGAGCACCGATCCGTTGTCCTGGGAATGCTGTTTTAAAACAGCCGACACTTGTTTGAGAGTGGAGCGTGACCAGACGGTTTCATAATTGAACGCGATAACCTGGCCGGAAAATGCGGCTGAGAAACACCAGGAAAAAATCAGCAGCAGAGTCCCGACTTTCCCCCGATTTTCCTTTAGAGTGCGGCCCCAGTACTGTAAAACAGCCTGAGATGAGTAAAACAGTAGAAACAAGGCGGCAATGGTTAGTAAAAGCGGGTCAAGGTTGACAAGCCGGGCCAGGAGAACAAAACTGGATATGATGAGCGTGTTGATCAGAGACAATCGAAACGATGTTTTGAGATCAGTCAGGCGCAGCCACAACAACAGGTAAGGGGATAAAAACGTAAACAGGACAATGTAAACAGGAATACCGTGGAAGCTCTGCCAGAACGCCCGCTGCAGGAGAAACAGCGCCGGAAACAGCGCCAGGACGGCAAGAATCCGCCCGTCTTTATGGTTGACCTTATAGTCCTTGTACCATCCGGAAAGACAGGCGCCTGTGAGCAGCAGCAGAGGAGGCAGGCTTTCGGTAAAATACTGGGTGTAATAGCTTTTATTCAGAGATTGATAGATATAGAGTATAATGGAGATAACAAACCACAGTGTTAAAAGATAGCCCGGTTTTCTAAAATGTCTGCGGCTTATCCACAGGGCGGTGCTGGTGAGGGGGAACAGAGAAAAGAAAACCGCCTGGCGCCAGGCCTGGAGTGTATAGGCTGCATCCTGACCAGACGCGGAATCCGCTTGAATCAACAACTTTGTACTGATCCGGCAGCATGTTGAATAAATGCGGCACCCGGTTCCAGATCAGATAAAGAGGATTCAGTTGAGACGCCATAAATTCCTGTACGGTCATGCCGGCTATAGTAAAGTAAAAAGAGGGTAACAGTGACAACCGCAGAAAACCACCGGCAAAGATGATGATGCGGGTGAGGCGCGCCCGGTGCTTGTAACCCGGGGCGGTTGCGAAAAACAAAACAGCGGCAATGGGGATGTAGAGAGAAGGCTGACGCACATAAAAGGCGCATCCGGCAAACACACCTCCGATAAACAGCATGGAAAGCCGGTGCGGTTGGCGTATGGAATCGAGGACAAACAGAACGGCGAGAGAAGTGAGAGCAATGGTCAGTGGTTCTGTTTTGACCACGGGTGACCAAACCATCGTCAGAGGGAGAAACAGATAAAGCGTACCGGCGACGAGGCCCGCGCGTGGATTGTAAAGACGCTTTCCGATCATAAAAAGAACAGCGCCTCCGGCCATTGATGATAAAACCGGAAGCAATCGGCCCGCGGAGAGTGTGTTGCCGAACAGTTTGAGCAAACCCGCCAATAATCCCACATAAACAGGCTGCCTTGCCCCATAATCCACGATGGGTAAAAAACCCTCAAGGAGCAGGCGGGCATCCATCAGATGTGCGCCTTCATCCGGATTGATCCAGCGCATAGAGATCATGATCAGACGTATGATTAGTGCGACAAGGAGGAACGCGCTAAAGAGTATAAAACTATTGGGTCGACGGTTCATTTTGGTTAAACTTGTCAGGCGGCATTCTTTTTACCTGTTTAGTGTGAATGGTAATCATCTTTACTGAAAAATACAACAAAAACATATTTTTACTGAAAAGAAAAAAAGTTGGGGCAATAAAAATATTTTTATTGCGTCTTTTTAAAAAGCTTTATATTATATTCATCGTTTCGAGGGTGTAGCTCGCTAGGTAGAGCAACGGCCTTTTAAGCCGTCGGTCCTGGGTTCGATTACCGGCGCCCTCACTTTAAAAAGGCTGAAAGGCCTTTTTTTTGTTTCAAACGGATGCGCCTATAGCTCAATTAGGCAGAGCAACTGACTCTTAATCAGTAGGTTCGGGGTTCGATTCCCTGTGGGCGCACAAAAAAAAGGCCTGTCAATGACAGGCCTTTTTTTTGTGTTTTCAGGGGTGGCATCAGAAATTTGTTTGCAGCGCAGCGTATACGGTCCTTGGCTGACTCGGATTGTAAATATACGCCGGATTGCGGGCTGCTCCTTTTTCAATATCCTTCTGATAGGCATTCATCATGTTTTTGACAATTGTTTTCCACGCGAACACCGGTCTGCATCTCTAACGCGTCGGCCAGATTAACCGAACATTTTTGTTCAATCAAGCGTCGCGGTACGATTTTGGTGCGAGAGAATCAATCCGAAACACAGGATTAACAGGATACAGAGTAATGTTGATGCAAAGAGGGATTGATGTTTCATGTATTGAAACTCAAGTTTCCGGTCAGAGATTTGCAGATTCAGAAAACACACCTGTTCTGCATGGATTTAGAACAATATTACAAGGAGACCGGAGACAGCGGCGGGGCGCGGTCGGCACGCGAAGGCAGGACAGGCTGGGGATTGATGAGAGGCGTGAAAGCATCAAGGTTGCGGTTTGGTTGCAGAAAAAAGAAAACAACAAAAAGAACAAGCATAAAAGCGGAAAACGCTTCATAAACGGCGCCAAGATATTGAATTCTTGCTGCGAATGGCTGTGAGGCGTTGTTTTGCTATTCGAATGCGGTTGAAACGGATGCGAGTGCACCACCAAACGGCCGGCCGTGTCCGTATGCGTGTGGGAAAAGTACGCGACGCTGAACAGGGCCCAGATGATGATGAGCAGCTGCAGAACGGCGATTGTTTGTTTGCTGTGGTGTCTCAAATGAATTCCTTAAAAAAAATAGAAAAAATATAAATAATTTTTGAGAAAAAGTCAAGTCTGAAGAGGAGGGATGGAACGATGCAATGGAGCGGGAGGGTGAGTACGCATAATCCTATGCAGCCGTAAGGGCCGCATAACCGGTTTATTATGACCTCAATCAGCAAAGCTAATTGAGTGAATACTCTGTAATGCAAAATTCCAGATAGCTCGGTGTAGATCTAAACTAGCAAGAGCTTTGTTTTCTGTCTCAAAATGGGTTTTACCGCTTGTAGAAATTCGCACAGTGAGATGTATACTTGGGTATTTGCGCAATATTGCTGTTAGATTTTTGATAACTTTAGGGTGCTCCTTGATCAGTACATACTCCAGTATGTACTGTGAAAAGTCGCTCCCGGATAACGTTTATCAAGATGTTTTTTTAATTCCTGTGGGGATGGATTCATTGTGTAATTTTCTATCATCAGTTGATTGTCACTAATACAGACGGTCCATTGTTTCTTATGAACATCAAGACCAATATAAAAATGTTTGTCTGTGAAGCTTAGTTTGTTTACCTTTTTCATGACAGGTCCTTTCATTTTTGTAAATTGATGAATGTGTAATATGTTAATGAAATGGACCTGTCTTTACAATAACTTTTTAAACATAAGGTCTGTTTTTTAAAAACAAAGCATTCAAGTATGATATCCGGGGCGCGCTGACGCACTCGCCCCTCTGTCTGATCCGTGCCATCCGTGTTCTATTGTTATACTCTGCTCAGACATCCGATCGGATGGCCGGGAATGAACGGTTGCGTTTGTCGGTTAAAAAGGTAAACAATATTCAGGAGAAGCAAAAATGACTCAAAAAATTGCCCTCGGTTCGGATCATGCCGGGTTTCAACTCAAACAGGTCGTAAAGGAGCACCTGCAGAACCGGGGATACGAGATTGTGGATTTTGGCACAGACAGCAGCGAGTCTGTGGATTACCCGGATTTTTGCCGTCCCGCTGCCGAAAGTGTGGCTGACGGTGACTGCGATCTGGGACTGGTCTTCGGCGGCAGCGGCAACGGGGAAGCCATCGTGGCCAACAAGGTGCGCGGCGTGCGCTGCGCCGTGTGCCGGGATGAGGAAAGCGCGCGTCTGGCCAAAGAACACAACAACGCCAATGTGATCGCCCTGGGCGGACGCATGGTGTCGCTGGAGGAGGGTATCCGGATCGTGGATGCCTGGCTGGATGCCGAGTTCCAGGGCGGCCGGCATCAGCGGCGCATTGATAAAATTGAAAAAGAATAACAGAACACCTGTGAGCAGCAGGAGATTATCAATCCCTGCCGCTTTTATTTATTCCGTGATTTGAAAAAGTCATGATGTTTGAGCATATCTGAACAATCCCGGGAATCCTTTTTTGCATCGGGATTACAACGGCATTTTAGCCGTCAATAGCGTGTGTTCGGCAATAATGGTCAACAGGTCAAACATTACATAGATTCCCGTATCCCATTGAACAGCTCTTCGCTCATGCCCATGGAGCTGAAACCGCCGTCGTGATACAGGTTCTGCAGGGTGACTTTGCGTGTGAGATCCGAGAACAGAGTGATTACATACTCGGCGCATTCTTTGGCAGAGGCGTTGCCCAGCGGCGCCAATCGGTCGGCGAATTCATACATGGTATCAAACCCCTTGATGCCGCCGCCGGCGGTGGTGGGGGTGGGACTCTGAGACACCGTATTGACGCGGACGCCTTTTTCTCCCAAATGTGCTCCATAGTTACGGGCAATGGTTTCCAGCAGCGCTTTGGCGTCGCTCATATCGCCGTAGGAACTGAATATGCGTTGTGCGCCGATGTAGGTCAACGCCACGATGCTGGCGTTTTCATTCAGCAGCGGCAAAGCGCCGGTGATGATGCGGTGCAGGGACAGAGCCGAGATGTCCAGAGTTTTGTGGAACCACTCATAGTTGAGATCGGTGTATTCGCGGTCTTTTCGCACATTCGGCGACATGCCGATGGAGTGCAGGATAAAATCAATGCCGTCAAAATGGGTGCTGTATTCTTTGTACAACTGTTTTAAATCTTGGGTTTTCGTGGCGTCCGCGGCAATGACGGGCGCATTGCCGCATTGCTGTGCCAGTGTGCCAACGTCTCCGCGCTCCACGGCAACTTTGGTATTGGAAATGACAAAGTTGCCGCCCTCCTGATACACCTGTTCAGCCACCTGCCAGGCAATCGAATTTTCGTTTAAGGGGCCGAATATGAGTCCTGTTTTGCCTTTTAATAGATGGTATGACATTCTGTTCCACTCCTGTTTTGTCGCAAGTTTACACCAAATAACGCTGTATGATTTGATAAAATTTCATTTTGTTTTTTGTTTCATGTTTCATACTTTTCTCTGTATTCAGAATATCAGGCTTTTTACCAGTCCGAGTCGATATTAAGCGCAGAAGCGTAAAGAAAAAAAGTCAAAGAGAAAACTGTGATTTGATTATTGAAACATTGCACGCGGAGGCGCAAAGGTCGCGGAGGAAAAAATCAAGAAATAAACTGCTGATGTCAAAACAAACGCTCATAAATCAACTGGTAAAAGTTAGATCGATCATTGTTTTCAATTATTTGAACGTATAATATAAAACAGCTCATGTTTTTCTTTGCGACCTTTGTCCCTCTGCGTGGATTGGTTTTCTGATTGAGATGATCGGCAGAGGCGAAAGGTGCAAGAAAAAGACCGAAAAAATTGTATATTTTATCATTGTTTAAAAAATTTCTGAATTGATTCATTACAGAACCGGATATTATGTTTGCTTGTCAAACCTGCGGTAAATCTTTTTCACCGGCTAGGCCGCGCTGGCGCTGTGACTGCGGTGGAATGCTCGATTGGACATCCGAAACAAAACTGCATCCGGAGGTCTGGGCCGGTCAATATCCGGATATGTGGCGTTATCAGGAGAGTTTACCGGTAATACATTCGGCCCATATTGTCAGTCTGGGAGAAGGGTTTACACCGCTGACCGAAATGACCCTTGATTCCAGTCAGATTACTATCAAACAGGATTATTTATTCCCCACCGGTTCATTTAAAGACCGGGGCGCCTCGGTTCTGGTGAGCAAAATGAAAGAGTGGGGGATCACGCATTGCGTGGAAGACAGTTCCGGCAATGCCGGCAGCGCCATAGCCGCTTATTGCGCACGGGCGGGTATTCGATGCGATATTTATGTGCCGGCGTCTGCTTCGCCTGCCAAACTTGAACAAATCAAAGCATACGGCGCGCAGTTGGTTGCCGTTAACGGGTCCAGAGAGGACACGGCGTGTGCGGCATTCAAAGCCGCAGAATCCTCGTTTTACGCCAGTCACGTCTGGCATCCGCTGTTCATGCAGGGCACCAAAACTGCCGCTTTTGAATGCTGGGAGCAGCTGGACGGGACAGCGCCGGATATCGTGATATTGCCGGTCGGTAACGGCTCTTTGCTGCTTGGCGTCGCTTTGGGATTCCGGGAATTGAAAAAAACGGGGGCAATTAACCGGCTTCCACGATTGATTGCTGTGCAGGCTGAACAGGTTTCGCCTGTTTTTGCAGCGTTTCATCAAACAGGGGGACAGATTTGCAACAGGACATGTGCATCCGGAATCGCTGTGGCACACCCAAGACGGCTGCAGCAAATCGTAAGAGAACTCCGGGAATGCTCCGGCATGGTCATCAAAGTCGATGAAAACGCAATTTTGGACGCGAAACACTTTGCAGCACGGCAGGGCATCTATGTTGAGCTATCAGCCGCTGCGGCTCTCGCAGGCGCTCGGCAGGTGGAGCACATGCTCTCTGCTGATGAAACCGCAATCCTGTTTCTGACCGGACACGGCTTGAAATAAAATGTATTCAACCGAAAGTTTTGCGGCAACTGACGTCTCTTTATTCAAATCGTTTCCGCATCATGATCGTGTGCATCGCAGACACGATCAACGCTGGAGGCAAAAAGATGCAGGACCGAACCGAGTCTTTTGGATAATTGGATTGTTTCTGTTTGGCTTTAAGGCGCGCAACGGAGAGCAGAGTCCGGGTTGAATCATTCTCATTCAGGGATGCGTTCCAGCATCCGTCGCATCAGGCTGTAGCCGGTAGAAGGTTGAGGCAGCGGGCCGCGCGCTTCCGGCAGTTTCTTTAACCGTTTTCCGGGGAGTTGATGCGTGCGGTGTAGATGCTTCATCAAAAATTCGCGCGAATCATAGAGTTCGTCTATTTTGGTTAAAAGCCGCATCAAACCGTCCGGATCATAGCCGGCCTGCTGCATATAAAGCAGCGCGCGCTCATCTGCACTGAATTCCAGTTTTTTTCCATAATCGAGGATCGTGTCGCGGGTAAACAGCGATTCCAGGACGGTCTTGATGATTTCAGGATTATCGCCAACGATTTTCTGAGCAGCCAGAGCATAGGCGTATTTGTCGGCAACCTGCTGCACGCTGTGACGATGCGAACTGTGCACCGCCTCGTGCGCAATGACTGCAGCCAGTTCACAATCGGTTTCCGTCAACTCGATCAATCCGCGGCTGATGAAGATATTACCGCCGGGCAGCGAAAAATGCAGGATATCCGGTCGGTTCATGATATACACTTTATAATCCAGAGTCTCCCAAATCCGAATGGCGCCCGATCGAGTCAGCCATGGCTTGAAAATAGCGGTTGACCGTACGGTTGCGCAGCAATCGAAAATACAGCGGCGCATGCGTGCGCACATCGCGGCTCAGGTTCATCTCTTCTTCTATGGTGACAAAATCTAGACTGCCGCTCTGCGCATACACTGTTGTGAACAATGCAGAGAGCAGACAGAATAAAATAATGATACGGCGATAGTTTCTACCCATTCGATTCCAATCCGGCCATGTCGCGAAATTCCTGTTCACTGATAATTGTAACGCCCAATTCCTTTGCCTTGTCAGATTTAAATCCGGGATTCTCGCCGACCACCACATAATCGGTATTGCTGCTGACAGAGCCGGTGGCGCGTCCTCCGAGACGTTCCGTGGTTTCTTTGGCTTGTTTGCGGGACAGGGTCTCAAGTGATCCGGTGAACACAATAGTGCATCCTTTAAGACGGTTTTCCTGTGTTTCACTCTCTTTAATCTGCATCGGGATCCCGGCCGATTTCAACCGCTCAACGGTACGCAGGTTTTGATCTGCATTAAAGAAATCTACAACACTTTCTGCAACCTGCGGACCGATTTCATGTATATCCATCAGCTCATCTTTTGAAGCCTTTGACAGTTTGCGCATGGATTTGAATTCTTTAACCAGCCGCACGCGCCACATGTTCCCCGACAAAACGGATTCCCAGTGCATACAAAACCCGGTTCAGCGGACGGTTTTTACTGTCCTGAATGGCGTTGTAGAGGTTTTCAGCCGATTTTTCCGCCAGCCGATCCAGAGATTCCAGGTCTTTTCGGCTCAAATCATACAGGTCCGCTGCATCAGACACCAGATTTCGATCCACCAGTTGATCTACAATCTTGTCGCCGAGTCCGTCAATATCCATGGCAGCTTTGGACGCAAAGTGGTAGATGCGTTCCTTGACCTGGGCGGGACAGGAGAGGTTAATACAACGTTTGGCGGCTTCTCCCTCGATACGCACGGCTTTGCTGCCGCAGACCGGACATGTATCCGGCAATTTGAACGGCGTTTCATCACCGGTTCGCTTTGATTTGATGACCTTGACCACTTCGGGAATCACATCTCCGGCGCGCTGCACAATCACCCGGTCGCCGATTCGCACATCCTTGCGGTCGATTTCATCCTGGTTGTGCAGGCTGGCGCGTGAAACTTCAACCCCGCCGATATTTACAGGCTGCATCACGGCAACCGGTGTCAATGCGCCGGTGCGCCCCACTTGTACGATAATGTCTTTGATTTGAGTGGTTTCCTGGCGTGCCGGAAATTTATAAGCCATGGCCCAGCGTGGACTTTTTGTTTTTACGCCCAGTTGTTCCTGCAAAGCTGTGTCATTGACTTTGACCACGATGCCGTCAATTTCATAAGGCAGATCATCACGCTTTTTCATTATTTCCGCGTGATAATCCTTGATATCCTGAATACCGTTACACAGACGAATATAAGGATTAATTTTGAGTCCCATGGATTTGAGGGTCTGTAAAAAGTTCATCTGGGTGTCAAACTCTATGCCGTTCACCTGCCCGGCGCCGTAACAAAAAATATCCAGGGGACGCGAGGCGGTGACGGACGGGTCCAGCTGTCTCAGGGAACCGGCAGCCGCGTTGCGGGGATTGGCAAAAGCGGATTCTCCGTTTTTTTCGCGCTGTTTGTTCAGTTTTTCAAAATCCTCAAGGTATAGAATGACTTCGCCGCGCACTTCCAGTCGGGAGGGAACGGCATGTTCATTCTCCAGCAGACGCAGGGGCACGCTGTTGATTGTGCGCACATTTTGTGTGATATTTTCGCCGGTTGTGCCGTCCCCGCGCGTGGAAGCGGTGGTCAGACTGCCGTTCTCATACACCAGTTCTACGGCCAGACCGTCCAGTTTGGGTTCACACACATATTCGATATCCGACTTTGCCAGATTTCGCTGCACGCGCTCTGTGAATTCGCGGATTTCGTCTTCATTCATGGAATTGTCAAGACTCAGCATGGGAAGTGTGTGTTCCACCGGGTCAAAGGCTTTTAGAGGCTGTCCGCCAACGCGCTGGGTCGGAGAGTCCGGCGTGACCCAATCCGGATGTTTTTTTTCAAGCGTTTCGAGTTCGCGCATCAATCGGTCATATTCGGAATCGGAAATCTCGGGGTCATCCAGGACATAATATCGATAGTTGTGATAATAAAGTTGTTTCCGTAATTCTTGTATACGTTCTTTGTCACTTGACATAGTTGATCCTCTGATGTTGTTATCCCTCTAAAATAACGGTTTTTAGCTGTTTTTTCAACTAAATTTTGCAACACGGCGCCTGTTTTAAAGGCATGCTATTTTATTTTACATATAAAATTCGTATCTTGTCAAAAACAAAAATGGTAAAATATGTCACTATATGAAATTGTAGAAAAAACATGTCTGGCCCCCCGGGTCTATCAGTGGTTTGTTCAAGCGCCTGCCATAGCTGATAAACACCGGCCCGGACAATTTGTTATTATTCAAACAACAGAAAATTCCGAACGCATTCCATTAACGATTGTGGAAAGCCGCAAGGAACAAGGATTGATCCGGATTATTTTTCAAAAAGTGGGCAAGAGCACATCAGATATGGCTGCGTTGCAGCCCGGGGATTCGTTATTCGCGGTTGCCGGCCCCCTGGGAACGCCCACCCATCTCGATATGTTTGGCTCTGTTGTCTGTATTGGCGGAGGAATCGGCGCGGCTCCGTTGCTGCCGATTGCGCGCGGATTAAAGGAAAGAGGCAATCAAATTACCGGTATTTTGGGCGCGCGTTCCAAAGAGCTTTTGATTTTGGAACCGGAAATGCGGGAATTGAGTAAAAAGCTGTACATTACCACTGACGACGGCAGTGCGGGTGAGAAAGGTTTTGTGACCGATGTGCTCAAACAGATCATCGAGTCCGGTCAGCACATTGATCAGGTGGTGACAATTGGTCCACCCGTTATGATGAAAATGACAGCTGAAACCACCCGGGCGCATGCCATATCTACGGTTGCGAGCCTGAATACCATCATGGTGGACGGCACCGGGATGTGCGGCGGATGCCGGATACATGTGAATGATGAGACTAAATTTGTCTGTGTGGATGGGCCTGAATTTGATGCGCACCAGGTGGACTGGGATGAAATGCTCAAGCGTCAAAATATTTACCGGGATCATGAATGCAGACTGTTCAGAAATCAAACTGATGAAACACTATGAAGAATAAAGAACGACTTTTAATTGATCCGGTAAAAATGCCGGAACAGGAGCCGGAAACCCGAATTCATAATCAAAAAGAAGTGCCCCTCGGGTTCTCGCTGGACCAGGCGAAACGAGAAGCGCTGCGCTGCCTGCAGTGTAAAAATCCAAAATGCGTAGAAGACTGCCCGGTGAATATTGATATTCCCCGCTTTATCGGCCAGATTGCTGAAGGTGATATCACGGCCGCCGTCAGGACCGTTAAGGAGAAAAATGTGTTTCCCTCCATATGCGGACGCGTTTGTCCGCAGGAAGAACAATGTCAAAGCCGGTGTACGGTGGGAAAAATTCACAAAGATGTTGACAAATCCGTTGGTATTGGCCGCCTGGAACGCTTTGTCGCAGACTGGGACCGGGCGCATTATACAGAAAATACGGTGAGGGTTGAAACCAAAACCGGCAAAAAAGCCGCTGTTGTCGGCAGCGGGCCTGCCGGATTGACTGTGGCGGGAGACCTGGCAAAAAAAGGACATTCCGTGACCGTGTACGAGGCCCTGCACAAACCCGGAGGTGTATTGATTTACGGCATTCCGGAATTTCGTCTGCCCAAAGCGATTGTTCAGCAGGAAGTTGAAAATCTTGAAAAACTGGGCGTTCAATTCAGATATAATGCCATTATCGGCAACACCTTTACCCTGCAGGAACTCCGGGATGAATATGATACGGTGTTTATCGGTACCGGAGCGGGGTTGCCCCGGTTTCTGAATGTGCCCGGAGAAAACCTGCTCGGTGTTTATTCAGCCAACGAATATTTGACGCGCGCCAATCTGATGCGTGCTTATGATTTCCCGAACAGTGACACCCCGATTTTGCGCGATGAACGCGTCGTGATTGTCGGAGGCGGAAATGTGGCCATGGATGCTGCCCGTACCGCCCGGCGTCTGGGCGCAGAGCATTCCATGATCGTGTACAGACGCTCTCTGGATGAGCTGCCTGCACGAAAAGAGGAAGTGCATCATGCCAAAGAAGAAGGTATTGAATTTCATCTGCTTCGCAATCCGGTGGAAATTTTTGGCGATGAACAGGGCTGGGTGACCGGTATTCAGGTGATCAAAATGCAGTTGGGTGAACCTGATGAATCCGGCAGGCGACGACCGATTCCGATCCCGGATTCGGAGTACAAAATCGACTGCGGTATTGTGATTGTAGCCATCGGCAATCGCCCCAATCCTTTGCTGCTGAAGGAAACTCCCGAACTCCAGGTCCGGGATAAAGGAACGCTGCAAATCACTCCCGAAACCGGAGAAACGTCAATACCGGGTGTGTTTTCCGGCGGTGATATCGTGCAGGGCGCGGCGACGGTCATTCTGGCTATGGGAGACGGCCGCAAGGCTGCCGAGGCCATGCACCGTTATATGACCGGAGAACAGGAATAAAAGTCGAGTCTGCTTTTAAGGGGGAATTCCTAAGGCTTGACCCGGGCATCGAGTAACGTTTTCAACTCGGCGCTGTTCCGGGGCGACCAGCCGAATGCCCGCCGCCAGATTTCCTCCCGCTCCATGCATAAATAAACAAAGACATCCGGTGAACAAGATTTGATCCAGGAATACATGTGTTTGAACATGTCGATACGGATTTTTTTAAAGTACCGCAGTTTCTGATCAAGGCCGGGGACCAGTTCCCCCAGTACAATACGTGATTCCGGATGGTTTTTACGGATGACAGAATCAAATCCGGCCGGATAACGTAGCGCGCCCAGGCTGATCCAGGCAATGGTTTCGGGTTTTATGACTTTGAAGATTTTGTCCACGGTTTCCCGATAGCCGGTCTGCCAGTCGGAATGATGGATCATCGGATCGAAATGAAATCCGATACGATATCCGGCATCCTGCACCGCTTTTGCCGCTCGAAGGCGTTCATTTCGCGAGGTGGCTGAAGATTCTTCGCTGTTTGCCATGGCCTGAGAATTCATGGACCAGGAAATCACACTGCGGCCGTTATGTTTTAAATCCAGTACATTTTCGATATGGGTGTTTTTACTTTTCAGTTCGATGATGGCATTGGACTTTTCGGAAAACCACTCCACCAGCTCCCGGGACAGGCAGGTAAAATCGTCGAATGTTAAACTGTCGCTCAGTTCGCCGGTACCCACTCTGAAAAATCGTTTCGGATTTTTTGCGATTTTGTCTTCAAGCTCTGTATACATGTCATTTAGATTGGCGTACAGGGTGATGAGCGGTGTGTTCAGATATCCCTGCAGAAAACAATAGGTGCAGCCAAGATTGCAGCCTGCCGCAACATCCAGATTGTGATACAAACAGCAAATATGCTTTTGAGTGCCCGGGCAGAGGCGCATGAACGGTCCGCGCTGACGCGCCAAAAGCAAGCTTTTTTTCCAGAGATGCGGTCGACGCGAGATTGCACTGCGGGTCAACAGGGCATTGGCATCATTGATGTGTTTGTGAGCAACCTTGAACTGGTCTAAAATCCGCCGGGTGAATTCAGTCTCGGCAACGCTCTTTTCAATGAAAATGCGTTTAGGGGTGAATTTTTTTGCAGTTTGGGTCATGCCAGGTCTTTCAAATCACTGATTAATCCGTTGTCGAGAAAAGAATCGAGTTTTTGCAGTATTTGTTGATAGTCCTGCTCGGATTTGAACGTAAAAGACACGCTAAAGGTTTCTCCTTCGAAAAACGGCGGATGCTGAATGCGCAGATTGGGAGGGCATTTGGCCTTTTGTAACAGGCTGCGAAACTGTTGTTCTGTTTTGCTGTACTGCGGATAGCGTCTGCACATCAGATGTTCCTTGACGGCGGCGGCGAGTTGTGAGGGGTTGGACGGCTGCTGTTTAAACAGTGTTTCAAATTCCTGCGACTGTATCAACTCGTGCACGGAGCAATTTTCCAATCTTGAAACATCGGTCAATAGAGAGAGAAATTGCCGTTGTTTGTTTTTTCCGGGTTTGAGCCGGGTGAACAGTTCATGTACGCTATCCTGATCTCTTTTCTCCATTTCTGCAACCTGTGCGGCAGCATCCAGCGATACAAGACCCTCAGAAATATCAGACTGCCACGCGGGAGAGAGGCTGATCAGTGGATAATACAAATCATACAAACGTGGATTCGCCAGCTTCATGAGCGGGAAAAAAGAACGGATGATCTGCTCCTGATACAGTCCAAAGTGGCTTTCGAGCTTGCGGATGACAGCGCTACTTTCAACCGGATTGAGACCGGTAAAGCCTTTTTCCTTCAGGAGAATCTTGAATACATCAAGATCTGTGAGTGTGTCGGGAAAAATATAGCTGTCGATTTGCTGCCAGCCCAGTTTCAAAGCTGAACGAATGCGCTGAAATCCATTGATAATACGATAGCTGTTCGTAAGCTGCTGCAGCCAGACCGGTGTTGTAAGGCCTGTTGATGCCATCGAGTCAGTTAGATGCGCATTGGTTTTATCATCAACAAGCTGAAATATTGTATCCTGGATATTGATGTGCTCCAGTTCGATCGTTTTGAATTCAAATTGCATAGATTTCCTGTAATTTCATTAAAAAAGTCCATCAATAATTTGATGGACTTGTCCTTTCCCCTCCTGTCGCCAAAGATCTTTTTATTCTAAAATCTCGAGTGTGGCGTGTTTACCGGCTTTTCGAGCTACAGCGCTTAACAAGACCCGCATCGCGTGAGCTGTTCTGCCGTTTTTGCCGATGACTTTACCCATATCAGGACGATTTACACGTAACTCATAAACAACAGTTGTTTCGCCAACGACTTCTGTCACTTTGACTTCTTCCGGACTGTCTACCAGATGTTTTACTACGTATTCAACAAATTCTTTCATCCCGTACCCCTTTAGCTAAGATTCAATTACCAGCCGAATTAGTTTTCGAAGATTCTGTGGGCTTTTCTCTCTCAAATTCTCGCTCGTTTTCACCTCCCTTGTCAGTATGGTTGTGATTTTAGCGTTAAGTTTAATATATACTGGAAAATATATAATGTCAAGTAAAAAAATAAATTCTTGACAAAAACATTTTAATGTTATATATTAGTAGCATTACTACAATGTAGTATAAAGGAGAAATTTTATGAAAAGTTTACCGGAATTAACAAAAGCCGAATATGATATTCTGAGTGTGTTGTGGAAGAAAAGACGTGCCAGTGTTCGGGAAGTACATGATCAATTACAGTCTATGCACGCCTGGGCGTATACCACAACCAAAACAGTAATGGATCGAATGACAAAGAAAGAATTGCTGTGTCGAGAGGCATTTCATGGAGTCTATGTGTACAAGCCGATGATCAGCCGTCCGGCCGGACTTGCGCGATTTGTGCAGTTTTTTGCCCAAAATCTCCTGGAAATTGATGCGTCCCAAGTGGTTTCCATGTTCGCTGAGCATCAGACTTTGTCAGAACAAGAAATTAAAGAACTCGAACAACTCTTGCAGGAGGACGAACACCATGATTGACCTGCATGTGATTTATGATATATTATTCTCCCGTTCTTTGAACGGCTTGATTTTATTTCTGATTATATTTGCAGCTACATATGGTTTAAAACGGCGTTCCGTCTTTTGGAATTACAGTTTGTGGTCTCTGTTTTTCATAAGGCTGGTTTTTCCGCCTGTTATCATTCACTTATTGTCCATACAACGGCTATTTGAAGACCTGCTTCGGATGGTCTTACCTGGCAATCAATCCGTTTATGTTCAGGCGCCTGTCTCTTTTTCATCATCTGGTATTGGATTGAATCATTCTGCCTCGCTGTTTAGCTTTACCGGTGCGATAACGGCGCTTTGGCTTGCAGGAGTCATTATTCTTTTGGCACATTATTTTTATCAGCGACGTGTATGGCGTTTGCATGCTGCATCTGCACCGTCTGTTCGTCAAACAGCCGTTTTATCTCTGGTCGAATACTGGAGGACAGAGTTTAAAGTCCGCAGACGAATTCGTGTCAGAGTGTCGGAGCAGGTGCATTCACCTTTTACCATGGGAGTCTTTCGTCCGGTTATTGTGCTGCCTCGAAGCGGACTGTCAGCTAAAAACTCCCTAAAATCGATTGTGGCGCATGAATGTGCGCACATAAAACGGCTGGATGATTTGCAGATCACAGGACAAACACTCATTCAGATCCTGTTTTTCTTTCATCCGGCCGTATGGGTAGCCGCACATAAACTGAATAACGCGCGCGAGTGTATGTGCGACTCGAGGGTTCTGGCTCAAAACGTCATCAGCCGGCAGACGTACGGGCAGGGACTGATTACCTGGTTAAAAACAGCCGATTCTATTCAGCCGAAAGCTGTTTTATTGTTCGGCGGCCAAAAATCGGCGCTTTTAAAACGAATTCAAAACATAAAGGAAAAGCAAATGACATTTACCTGGAAACAGTTACTCATGCTGGCGCTCATCGCAATCGTCGTTCTTCCGGCGGCTGCACGCAATCATCAAGACACAGGCAAATTCGTGACGCCATTGCCGTCCGGCAGCTACCGCATCAGTGCCGGATTCGGACCTATGACTGATCCGTTTACCGGGCAAGAACGCATGCACAAAGGCATCGATCTGGCAGCGCCCAAAGGCACACCGGTTTTGGCGGTTCATGCGGGTGTGGTCACTAAGGCTGTATCAAAAGTTGAGGTCGGAAAGGGGAACGGTCGCTTTATTGTAATCAAGCACAGTGACGGTTTGACCTCCCGTTATACCCAGTTAAGTAAAGTTTTGGTGCAGGTCGGTGAGCAAGTTGATCCCGGAGACCGTATCGGTCTTGTGGGCAGCAGCGGCCGGTCAACGGGTCCGCATCTGCACTTTGAAATCCGGGACGGGGATGAGCGGGTTAATCCGGAAAAATACATCACGTTTTAAAAACAGTTTTTTGATACGAGTCCACTCCGCCCGTCCTGGGCGGAGTGATCTGACGGGGAAACCTCTATATAAACGTTTCTAAACTGATTGCAAAAAAGATCGGAACCCTTAAAATTGCCCAGTGTTCAAGTATTCTTGTGTCCGAAATGTTGCCCTGTATACACCCCGTTTGAATAAAGTGTTTTGATTTATATAAAGATTTTTATAAGTTTAATAATATGCCGAAAATTGATAGTTTATTGAAGGAACCAGCATGGCTTTGACAAAAATTAAAAAGGGTTTAAATCTGCCTATAGCGGGCGTCCCGGACGAATCGGTCCTTGACGAAAAATCCACGGATTTTGTGGCTCTTTTGGGTGATGATTATACGGGCATGAAGCCCACAATGGAGGTTTCAGAAGGAGACAAGGTCAAGCTCGGCCAGGTTGTATTTACAGATAAAAAAACACCGGGCATCAAGTACACCGCACCGGGAACCGGCACGGTCGTGCAGATCAATCGCGGGGAAAAGCGGAAATTCTTGTCCCTGGTGATCAAGCTCGAGGGCGATGAACAGGTTACATTTGAATCCTATTCTCCGGACAAGCTTGATGCACTGGAGGAAGAGACCGTTAAAAGTCAGTTGATTGATTCCGGTTTGTGGACAGCCCTGAAAGCACGGCCGTTCGGCAAGGTAGCGGACCCTGAAACACGTCCGCAAAGTATTTTTGTCACAGCCATGGATACCCGGCCGTTGGCGCCTGCAACCGAAACGCTGCTGCGCGGTCGTGACAAAGAATTTGAGTCCGGATTGCGGGTGCTCAGCCGCCTGACTGACACAGTATACGTCTGCAGGGCGCAGGGCTCGGCTTTAAACATACCCGAGTTGGATCAGGTCTCTGCAGAAGAATTTTCCGGACCGCATCCAGCCGGACTCCCCGGAACTCATATCCATTTCATTTCACCAGTGCGTCAGCGAAAAAGTCGTTTGGCACCTGGATGCCACGGATGTCGCGGATATCGGGGAATCGTTTACCACCGGACATATTAACACAGCCTGTACCGTGGCCTTGGCGGGTCCTGCTGTCAAAATGCCCCGGTTGATTCAGAACCCGAAAAGGTGCGTTTTTACAGGATATCCTCGAAAACGAGCTGAAGGAGGGTGAGAATCGGGTGATCAGTGGTTCTGTGCTTGATGGAAATCAGGCGGTTGATACCGTCAATTATCTCGGCCGGTATCATCATCAGGTCTCTGTTCTTCCGGAAAGCAAAAAACGCGTTTTCCTGGGATGGACCAGCTTTAGTCCTGATCTTTTTTCAGTTAAAAATCTTACACTTGCCTCTCTTTTGCCTAAAAAACGTTTTCCTTTTACCACCAATCAGCACGGCAGTGAACGTGCGAATTGTTCCGTTGGGAACCTATGAAAAAGTGATGCCCCTTGATATATTGCCGACTCCTTTGTTCCGGGCTTTGGCAGTGGATGACCTTGATGAGGCTGAAAAGCTCGGTGTTCTGGAACTGATAGAAGAAGACTTGTCACTTTGTTCGTTTGTGTGTCCGGCCAAGCTGGACCATGGCGCCGCATTAAGAAGGAATCTGACAATTATTGAAAAGGAAGGATAGTGAAATTACCAAGATCGTTTCTGGATAAACAGGCCAGGCATTTTCAAAAGGGTGGCAAATTGGAACGTCTGCATCCGCTCTATGAGGCTGTAGATACAATACTCTTTACCACCGCAAAGCCGACTCCGGCAGCGCCGCATGTGAGGGATGCACTGGATATGAAACGTGCCATGATCACTGTGGTTTACGCCCTTGTTCCCTGTACGTTGATGGCTCTGTACAATACGGGATACCAGGCCAATCTGGCATTGTCCCAGATTGCTGATGTTCAAACCTCATTCTGGCAGACACAGCTTATGATGCAGCTCGGTGTGGCGTTTGATCCGGCAAATTTTTGGGCCAATGTTCTGCACGGGGCGTTGTTTTTTCTGCCGGTCTATATCGTGACCATTGCGGTTGGCGGATTCTGGGAAGTGCTTTTTGCAGTCATCCGCAAGCATGAAATCAATGAAGGCTTTCTCGTAACCAGTCTGCTTTTTCCGTTGATATCACCACCGACACTGCCTTATTGGCAGATTGCTCTCGGCGTGTCATTCGGCGTCGTCATCGGAAAGGAAGTGTTCGGCGGCGTGGGGATGAATATTTTCAATCCGGCTTTGACGGCCCGGGCTTTTTTGTTTTTTGCCTATCCGGCCCAGATATCCGGAGACAAGGTCTGGGTGGCTGTTGACGGATTGAGTCAGGCTACCGCCTTGGCGCAGCTCGCAGATCCGTTAATTGAGTTTACATACACCTGGAAAGATGCCTTTATCGGATTGATACCCGGTTCTATGGGAGAGACATCCGTAATCGCGGCGTTGATCGGCGCGTTTATTCTCATTGTGACCCGAATTGGATCGTGGCGGATTATGCTTGCTACCTTAATCGGACTTTTAGCCACTGCTCTTTTTTTCAACTGGGTGAGCAGTGACACCAATCCCATGTTTAATGTATCACCCTGGATGCATTTGGTATTCGGCGGCTATGCGTTTGGGGCGGTGTTCATGGCAACCGATCCGGTCAGCGCAACCATGACAACCCAGGGCAAATGGATATACGGTTTGCTCATTGGTGTTCTGGTGATCATGGTGCGGGTGATTAATCCGGCCTTCCCGGAGGGGATGATGCTTGCTATTTTGTTCATGAACGTGTTTTCCCCCATCATTGACCGCATTTTTATTAACCGCAACATCAAAAGGAGACAATTGCGCCATGCAGAATGACAGCACAAAGAAAATGATTATCGTCACCCTGGGTGTCTGTCTGGTTTGCGCCGTGATTGTGTCCGCTTTGGCCGTCGGCTTAAAACCCAGACAGGTGCGCAATCAAGAGTTGGATAAACTTTCAAATATTTTGCAAGCTGGACAGTTGTACGAGCCGGGCATTGATTTGCAAAACGTGTTCAATGAACGAATTGAAACCCTTGTTATTAATTTGGATACCGGAGAACCTGTTCCTGAAGAGACATACCGTCAGGTTATTGAAAGTAAAACCCTGGACGTGAAGACCATGGCAAGTAATCCCCAGCTTACTCAGGCGATCCCGGATTCTGAGGATATTGCTGATCTCAAAAAACAGCCTAAATACATGCCGGTCTATGCGGTACAGTCCGGAGACAGCATTGAACGCTATATTTTCCCGATTTATGGAAAGGGATTGTGGTCGACCATGTATGGCTTTCTGGCATTGGACGGAGATTTGGAAACGATCCGCGGCATTACCTATTATGATCACGGTGAAACCCCCGGACTGGGTGGTGAAGTGGACAATCCCAGCTGGAAAGAACAATGGGAAGGCAAAATGGCCTATGGGCCGGACGGAAATGTGCGTATTCAGGTGATAAAAGGAACGGTCGATCCTTCTGATACGAATTCGAAATATAAAATTGACGGTTTGTCCGGCGCCACCATTACCACGCGCGGTGTCAACAACACGGTGCGGTTTTGGCTGGGCGAGCAAGGTTATTTACCGTTTATCAAACATCAAAGGAAGGATGGGACCCATGAAACGAGCTAAACAGCTTCTTCTTGATCCCATATTTAATAATAATCCGATTGCCTACCAGATATTGGGCATTTGTTCCGCTCTGGCCGTGACTTCAAAACTGGAGACGTCGCTTGTCATGTCTCTGGCCGTTATATTTGTGGTTTCTTTTTCAAATCTAACTGTGAGCGCGATTCGCAACCATTTGTCCAGCAGCATTCGAATTCTGGTAGAGATGACGATTATAGCGTCATTGGTAATCGTAGCTGATCAGGTGATCAAAGCATTTGCCTATGATATCAGTAAGCAGCTTTCGGTTTACGTGGGATTGATTATTACAAACTGTATTATTCTGGGACGTGCTGAGGCGTTCGCACTGCAGAACAAGCCCTTGTTTAGTTTTTTGGATGGAATCGGAAACGGTATCGGATACAGTTTTGTGCTGGTTTATGTCGGATTTTTCCGGGAACTGTTGGGATCCGGTCAGTTATTGGGTTTCCAGATTCTTCCGGTTGCGACTGAAGGCGGCTGGTATGTGCCGAATGGATTGTTTTTACTGTCTCCGAGCGCTTTTATCCTGATCGGTTTGCTGATCTGGATCATTCGCACATGGAAACCGGAACAAATAGAAGAGGAATGAGGATCTGCTTATGTTTGAATATTATCTCGGATTATTTGTAAAGTCCGTTTTTATTGAAAATATGGCGCTTGCTTTTTTTCTGGGCATGTGTACCTTTCTGGCGATCTCCAAACGGGTAGAAACCGCCACAGGTCTGGGGATTGCTGTGATCGTCGTGCAGTCCATCACGGTTCCGGTGAACAATTTGATCTATGCCAATGTGCTCAAGCAGGGCGCTCTGGCCTGGGCTGGCCTTCCCAATGTTGATTTGACATTTTTAGGATTGATTACTTATATCGGCGTTATCGCAGCGCTGGTCCAAATTCTGGAAATGTTTCTGGATAAATTTGTGCCTTCACTTTACAACTCGCTCGGAATTTTTCTTCCGCTGATTACAGTAAACTGCGCCATTCTCGGCGGTTCGTTATTTATGGTAGAGCGGGATTATAATTTTGGTGAAAGTGTGGTGTTTGGATTCGGTTCCGGTGTGGGCTTTGCTCTGGCTGTGATCGCACTGGCCGGAATTCGTGAAAAATTAAAATACAGCAATGTGCCGCCCGGACTGCGGGGTCTTGGAATTACCTTTATTACAGTCGGTTTGATGGCTATTGCGTTTATGATATTTTCTGGAATACAGTTATAGAGGAATGGCATGCAAGGAATCGGACTGGTTTTACTGGGTGTGGTCATGTTCATACTCATTGTTATTGGCTTGGTTGTTATTATTTTAATAGCCCGCTCCAAGCTTGTTCCGCAGGGAACGGCGGAACTGGTGATCAATGATGATCCGGAGCATACTTATAAAGTCGCGTTGGGCGGAAAGCTATTGTCCACGTTGGGCGATCAGGGTATTTACCTGCCTTCTGCCTGTGGTGGAGGCGGAACATGCGGAGAGTGCAAGTGCGTTGTAGAGTCGGGCGGCGGCGATATTCTGGCTACGGAAAAGGGCAAGCTGACGCGCAAACAGGTGCGTGAAAACTATCGTCTGTCCTGCCAGGTGCCGGTCAAGGGGGATATGGAGATACAGGTTCCCCCGGAAGTATTTGAAATTAAAAAGTGGGAATGCACCGTTAAAAGCAATGATAATGTGGCCACCTTTATCAAGGAGCTGGTTCTCGAACTGCCCCCGGATGAAGATGTGAATTTCCGCGCCGGCGGGTATATGCAGCTGGAAGTACCGCCGCATACGGTACATTATAAAGATTTTGATATTGACAAAGAATTTCAAGAGGACTGGGACAAGTTTGATATGTGGCAGTATACCTCTAAAGTGAATGAATCGGTGTACCGCGCCTATTCCATGGCCAATTACCCGGAAGAAAAAGGTCTTATTATGCTGAATGTGAGAATTGCCTCACCGCCCCCGAATAAACCGGATATTCCGCCGGGCGAAGTGTCTTCTTATATTTTCAGTTTGAAACCGGGAGATAAAGTGACTATATCCGGACCTTATGGCGAATTTTACGCCAAAGATACAGATCATGAAATGGTATTTGTCGGCGGCGGTGCGGGAATGGCGCCGATGCGTTCACATATTTTTGATCAATTAAAACGCATCAACACCGATCGAAAAATTACATTCTGGTATGGCGCCCGCAGTTTCCGGGAAAGTTTTTATAATAAAGACTTTGATAGGCTTGAAGAGAAATTTGATAATTTTGACTGGACACTGGCCCTGTCCGAGCCGCTGCCAGAAGATAACTGGGATGGTCCGACCGGGTTTATTCATCAAGTGGTTTATGAGAATTACTTAAAAGATCACCCGGCACCTGAGGATGCCGAGTATTATATCTGCGGTCCACCGCCCATGTTAAATGCCTGTCTGGATATGCTGGACAATTTGGGCGTGGAACCTGAAAATATCATGTTTGACGATTTTGGAGTTTAAAATATCAGAGGATGATAATGGATTCAGAAAACAGAGCCCGTTTCCTGAGCGTGCAGCTTAAACGCATCAAGGTTGACAAGTGGTGTGAAGGATGCGGGATTCAACGCGATCCGGGGCGCGGATATGTGATGCACTGGATCGAAAATTATGCAGGTTTGTTCCGGCATGCCTGGGATCAGTCTCTTTGCAAGCTGTGTCAGCATGCCCGAAAATGCGGGTATCATGTGGTCAAGGAATGTTCACAATTTGAACACCGCTGCCTGTCCGAGGGTGCCAACTGCCGCTATGAACATATTCATCAATAAACATCATGTGCTGGTTCTCAGCCTGTTGTTAATTGGCGCGGTTGTGAGCTGTAATTCAGTTTCAAGACAACGGCGGGAAAAAAGCTACGCCGGTCATACCATGGGTACAACGTTTTCGATCAAACTGGTCGAAACCGGTTCGTACTATGAGTCTCACCCGGCGCTTTTGGATAGCATTCACGCGATTCTTGAGCGTGTGAATCAGCAAATGTCGACCTATATTGATTCTTCCGAGATTTCGAGGTTCAATGATTTTAAAGCAGACCAATGGATGTCTGTTTCTGAGGATTTTGCATCCGTGGTTCATACTGCTTTGCGCATCAGCCGACAATCAGAGGGAGCGTTTGATGTCACTGTCAATCCCCTGGTGAATCTCTGGGGATTTGGTTCGGGAAATTCGATACGCACTGTGCCTTTGCAACAGGCCATTGATTCTGCTCTGACTTTTGTTGGATACGAGAACTGCCGGGTGCGGTTCAACCCGCCTGCATTGAAAAAAACTGTAGCAGGATTGCAGTGTGATCTGGGCGCGATTGCCAAGGGATATGCTGTTGATAAAGTATCTGAATTTCTTGAACGAACCGGCACAGAAAATCATCTCGTTGAGATAGGCGGAGAAATTCGGGCGCGCGGGAAAAATGAAAATCATGTCAACTGGCGAATCGGAATTCAGTCTCCGGATGGCGGCAATCGGGTTCAAAAAATCATTTCTCTCGAAAATATTGCAATAGCCACTTCCGGCGACTATCGGAACTATTTTGAAGAAAACGGCGTTCGATATTCCCACACGATCGATCCGAGAACAGGACGGCCAATACAGCACAAACTGGCAGCCGTGACCGTGCTTCATGATTCTTGTACAGTTGCAGATGCCTATGCAACTGCCCTTGATGTCATGGGACCGGAAGATGGATATGATCTGGCTGTCAAAGAAAACCTGCCGGTTCTGTTGTTGATCAAATCGAAGGATGGGTTTGTGGAAAAAATGACCCCTGAATTCGAAATGTATATGAAAAAGTGAAAGGACTATACATGCTTCAATATATTGTCATAATTGGATTTTTTCTCCTGGCCCTGGGCATTATGTTTATTTCTCTCTATGCGTCCGGATACAAGCGGGGTGAAAACAGCGGCTGCTGCGGTGGCGGTCATTGTGCAAATCACGCTGAAAAGTCCGGACACGGAACAACCTGTACGTCGCGGAAATTGCATTATTAAGAATGCCGCGCTTTTAATTGGGTACTCCATTGCTGAAAGACTGTGTCAAAAAAGAATTGATCCTGGCTTCAAAATCACCAAGACGTTCGGATTTACTCAAACTGCTCGGATTATCTTTTAAAGTAGCTCCCAGTAATATTGATGAGCGGAATATTTATATTCCGATTCCGGACCAGCATGTCCAGACGTTGGCTGTGAAAAAGGCCAGAAAAGTGGGTGAATCGGTTGATGATGCTATCATCATTGGCGCGGATACTATTGTTGTGATCAACGGGGATATTTTGGGCAAACCGGAGAATGAAACTGCCGCCTGTAAAATGTTGAAAAAATTAAGTGGACAGAGTCATGAAGTCTTTACCGGATTTGCCTTGCTGGATCGTCCCGGTAACCATATCATGACCAGTTACGATCGAACTCTGGTTACGTTCCGCGATTTGACTGATGATGAAATTGATGCCTATATAAAAACAGGAAATGCCATGGACAAAGCTGGCGCCTATGGCATACAGGATGAAAGCGCGGTCTTTGTAAAACGTATCGAAGGCTGTTTTTATAATGTGGTGGGACTGCCTCTAAGCCGGTTTTATTCATCCATGCTGGAATTTTGCAGCTGATTTTTTAAACTGTTTTATTCTAAAGCGTAACGGCTGTGCACTTTTGTTTTGCTCCCTCTGATAAAAAAGATGCTTTTAATTTTTAATGTGAATGGTTATATTTATTGATTCATATTCATACTGAAAGATTATGTTGAACAATAAAGATATACATAAAATCTATTTTTTAGCGGTATGTGGGACCGGAATGGCCTCTTTGGCTGCTATGCTGAAAGGTAAAGGCTATAACGTGTACGGCGTTGATCAGGATGTTTATCCCCCCATGAGTACGTTCCTGAAAGAACAGGGAATCCCTGTTTACAGCGGCTGGGACCCCGAACATCTGAAAACAGATCCGGATCTGGTGATCGTTGGAAATGCAGTATCCCGTGGCAACCCTGAATTGGAAGCCCTGTTGAATGAGCACATCCCCTACATGTCTTTGCCCGATGCGCTGCGGGAATTTTGTATTCGCGGTCATCGTTCCATTGTCGTGACGGGTACTCATGGAAAAACCACCACCAGTTCATTGGTCGCCTGGATTCTCGAATACGCTGAACGCTCACCGAATTTTATGATCGGCGGCATTCCCAATCATTTTGGCCGGGGATTTCAAATAGGAACCGGAAACGAATTCGTTGTGGAAGGCGATGAATACGATTCCGCTTATTTTGACAAAACCGCCAAATTTTTACATTATTTGCCGGATATTGGCATCATCACTTCAATTGAATTTGATCACGCTGATATTTACGATTCACTGGATGATATTAAATTGGCATTCAGGCGTTTTGTCAATATTATTCCTTCAACGGGTTTGCTGGTGGTTTCGCATGAAGACAGCCATGCCATGCAAATCTCAGAATTTGGATTTTGCCCCGTCGTTTCATTCGGGCTGTCGTCAGCAGCGGATTGGCATGCTGCCGATGTCAGTACAAATCATGAGGGTACAGCGTTTACGGTTATAAAAAATAACGAGTTGTGGAAACGTATCACGATTCCGATGTACGGAAATCATAATGTGAAAAATACACTCGCGGCAATCATCACGGCGGATCATGCTGGGAGTTGCTAAAGATACAATCTGCACGGCGCTGAGTCAATTTGCGGGAATTCAGCAGCGCCTTGAACGTGTCGGAACGGTGGCCGGGGTCAAAATTTACAATGATTTTGGTCATCATCCCACGGCCGTGCGTGAAACTCTGATTGCCTTGAGATCAAAATATCCAAAACAGCGTATCTGGGCCTTGTATGAACCGCGTTCGGCAACCAGCCGCCGCAATATATTTCAGAAAGAATGGCCTAAAGCTTTTGAATCTGCAGATGCGGTGCTTGTGGCGCCTGTTCACCGCCCGGAAAAAGCCCCGGCAGATCAATTGTTCTCCAGCCAAACACTGGCTCGCGATATTCAAGCGGCCGGAAAGGTGGGGGAGCATCTGGATATTGAGACAATGGTCGTTTTTCTCAAAAAGCATATCCATAAAGGTGATATCATTGTGACCTTTAGTAATGGACCTTTTGGTAACATTCATAAAAAACTATTAACCCACCTCAAATGAGGTCAGGAATATGGAAAAGGACGGAGACCTATGATAGACAAACGCAGAAACCCGCGTGAACGCAACAGAAGACATCAACCCGGCAAAGGAAGAGAAAGGAATGATCAGGAAAAGCCCGAAAAGATTGTCAAGTTGATCGATCGAATAAAGTCAGAACTCTCTGATACCATCGAACCGATTGTCATTCCAAATTTAAATGCCTTTGAGCGCAAATGTATTCATCGCGAATTTGACCGAAATCCGGAAATTGTCACCAAAACCTATCGATATGGTGAGGATTATGAATTGCGCGTGGTACCCGTGGGGAATTTAAAGCGGTTTGCAAAAAAGAAAGCGGATGAAGCGATTGAAAACAGGGATAAAGTTGTGTTGCCTCCCATGACAAATTATGAACGATTTGTGGTTCACAGCACTCTCAAGGATCTGGATACAATCAAAACCAGCAGTCACGGCGAAGGCGAATTCCGCCATATAGAAATCGAGCCTGAAATGTTTGGACGCGGATTAAAACGCATCATTAAAAAGATAAAACTTATGTAAGATAGATCGGATTGGTATAGGCAACGCAATTTTTATCGGTTACGACCTTGAGCCTGAGATATCCTTTCTCCGGTAAATTTGCTATATCCAGGCTCACTCGTTTTCTATAACAGGCTTGCGTGACTTTTAGGGGACGATTGACTTCTTGTTGCAGAGCACAGTCCCCGATAATCAATACAGCTGCTTTCAGAACCCCAAACGATTTTGTTGTTTTACAGTTGATTTGAATTTCACCCGATCTTTTAGTGCATCTATCTCCTACCATGAATCGTTTTCCGTTTGCTCTAAAATCGAGCCATGCAAAGGGTCCGTTGCTGACAAAAGCGTGCTGCCTCTGAATCGCTTTGATGATACGGCCAACCGACAATTCTTGATCGATATAAAGTCCGGTATGCGCGCGGCCGAATACTTCTTTTTCACTCTCTTTCATACTAAAGTGCGGAAGTCCGATTTGACGGAAGCGGTTGAAATTTCCATGGGCGTCTGTACCGGCAAACAAACCGATTTGACGACCCTGGAGGAGCAGTTGAATCCATTCCTGAATTCCCGTTGCCATAAAATATTCATCATCGCCGTTCCAGAGCTGTAATCCGTCCAGGTGTTCATGCATTACATCCTGTTTGCGCCATTTATCGCGGCGAACCAGCATTTTTTGTAAAAAAGGTATGGGAACAAAGGGATGCGCGGCAATCACGGCGGCGGAGGACTGCTTTCGGCTGAGGCAATATGTGATGGAATGTTCCGGCCGGGTGTGCAGCCATTTCTCTGCGCTGTCTCCACTGCCTGGAATAAAATCAGGATTGTTTAAAATCAGGCAATGGACATTGCGTGATTTGCAATTGCCTGCAGATACCTCTTCGCCCGGAATAATGACAAAATGTTCATCCTGGCTGTTCAATTCAGAAACGGTGTTCCATAATTCATTCCACTTGGGCAAAGACGGATCGTTGACCAGGTAATTGTGCGGGCTGTCGTCCAGATCATATGAATGATCGGTTACCGCGAAATAGGACAAACCCATTGCTTTTGCCATTTTGCGGCTGATGTGCGGCGGCGCACCAAATTCAACCTGATCGCGGCTCAAATGACTGTGAGTATGCAGATCTCCCAGAGCCCAGCCTTTTTCACAGGGGAGTGGCTCGGGATCAACAAAAACACTGAACGGGCGATGGGATAATAATTTATAATTGTCATTGATGCAGCGCTTTTGTTTCCCACGGTATTCATAGTCAATGATTATGTCTACTGACAGGCAGCCTGTCATTTCATCCGGCAGTTGTACGTCAGGACAAATTGCCCAAAAATGTCGTTCCAGAACTTGATCGATCGGTAATATACAAGAGAACGGGTATGGCTGAGTGATTCGGCAGGTTATTTGTTGAATTTTGACAGGATACTTGTCTGAATCTTTGACAACGACGGCGACGGGCAGTAGAGGTCCCTTTTGCAGCCGATTGGGTACATCTGCAATAATCTCCGGCTCTTTGATGAAATATCTGCTTGGCAATATGCCTATGCGGTAGTGGATTTCCGCATAGGCAATAGCAATAACAAAAAGAAAAAAATCCGGAATATGCTCCAAAAGGATCAAAACAAGCCGCCTGTCTTAATGCCGGGTATCCGGAGCAATGATATCCATTTCTTTGATCAGGTGATCGGCATGATCTACGTAATCCATATACCAGAGTGCAAAACGTATATCCATGCAGATCGACCGGGTGAGCGCGGGATCAAAGATATAATCGGCTACTATACTTTCATAATTGCCGTCGAATAACAAACCAGTCAATTCACCGCGGCTGTTCAGTGAAGGACTGCCGCTGTTGCCGCCGGTTGTATCCAGGGTGCTGAGAAAATCGACATGCAGTTTTTTCGTCACGGGATCAATATACGCTCCGAACCGGCCGCGTTTTATTAATGCCAGTGCATTCCCGGGGATATCAAACGGATAGGAGCCCGTGTATTTTTCGAGCAGACCGTCTGTTGTGGTGAACGGCAGATATTTGACGCCGTCTGCCGGTGAATAACCTTTAATTTTTCCAAACGAGAGCCGTTTTGTACTGTTGGCATCCGGATACAGCAACGAGTCAATGGCCAGGGCCTCGATATACCGGGGACGCCATTGAGACATTGCGCTCTGGAAAGCTTTGTACTGATCATCAGCGCTTTGCATTTCCTCGTGCAGGTCGGCGGCAAACTGGATCAGCGGATCATCAAGGTTTAAAACCTCCTCACGGGAGAGGTTTAAATAATTTAACCGGCTGGCCAGGTTATCCAGCTCGGAACGGGCAAAAAGGCTGTCCACAACGTCGGACGGGAGCTGTTCAACCGTTTTTATCACGGCATTCCATGGCAGTTCATCTGCGATTTGAACAAAATGTCTGAAAACCGCTTTCTCAAATTCCGGATCGAAATTTCGGTGCCGGTATTTCCAGCGTTCTTTTCGGCGCTCCATTTCATGATCCATATATCCGGGCTCCCGCTCTTGCTCCGGTTTTTCTTTTTCTTTGCTCCACACATAAATGGTTTTGGCGGCTCCCATCATTTGACTGAGATAGCTATAATATCGATACCAGAGCAGTTTGGGACCAATGCTTTTATAGTCTTCATATTCTGTCTTGATAGCAGGCAGGACATGAACGACATCACGCAGTTCCGGATCGTTTGATAAGCGCTTGATAAATTCGGCCTCCTGGTCGAGCTTTTTGCGCAAAAGACCCGTCCGTTCAAACCCGTCCACCTGTCCCCGGCTGTTCTTGAGTGAATTGTTCAGGGAGGATTCGATACTTGCGAGTTTGACGGCAGCGGTATCGTTTTCCTGACTGCGTTGTTCGATCAGATCCAGAATACTTTCAAACAATTCAATCCGCCAGGGATAATAAAAGGATTGCAGATAATCTATACTAAAAGACGTCCTGTACCGATATGTTCTCCCGGGATATCCGAGCACCATCGTGAAATCGCCGGGTTTGTAACCGGCGGTTGATACCTTGAGCCATTTTCCCGGGTGAAAAGGAACATTGTCATCCGAGGGTTGAGCAGGTTTACCATCGGGCCCGATATAGGCGCGCAGCAGGCTAAAGTCACCGGTCTGTCTGGGCCATTCAAAATTGTCAATATCTCCGCCGAATTTTCCGATATCTTTGGGCGGAGCATAGACGATACGCACATCTTTGATTTCAAAACTGATAAACAGCATGTAGGAAGCTCCCGAGTACATTGCTGCGATATACGCATCATACTCTGGATTTTCTTCTGTAACCTGTTTTACGAGTTTGTTTTTGTTTTCATTGATGCGTCGTTGGCGTTTCTCGCCGTCCATACCCTCACTGATGCCGTTTAAAACCTCATTTGTCACATCCCGAAAGGATTCGAGGACATAAACATGGGTGCCGCGGGTTGGCAGCTCGTCGTCATAGGTATCAGCAATAAATCCGTTTTCAAGCACATTATTCTCAGGTGTGCTGTTGCGCTGCAGAGCTCCGTAGGCGCAATGGTGGTTGGTCATGATCAGTCCGTTTTCTGAAACAAACGATGCTGTGCAGCCGCCCAGACTGATCACGGCTTTGGAGAGTCCGCCGTCATCCGGATTCCAAATATCCTGAACGGGAATATCCAGTCCGGCTTGCTTTAGGCTTAAAAGCTCCAGCTGATCCAGTCGCCACATTCCTTCCTTTGCAAACGTTACAATACTCGCCAGCAGTAGTAGAATTGTCAATCGCATCATAGAATCATCCTATTCTTCAGGTTCTGTTTGGGTTTCAGCAGCGGCTTTTTCCAGTTTATTGCGGCGCTGGTTGTTTAGAGACAGCAATATCAAAACGAGTCCGCCAGCCAGAAACAGGATCGGGAACAGGAAATTGATATAGTTAAAAATCAGGAATGCCAGTATTCCCACGCCGACAATGATAAACCCCGGAATTAAAAGCGCTTTGTTTTTGGGGCCTACAAGATACATCAGGAAAAAACCCACTGCAACGGAGATCAGAAAGACGGGCCAGAGTGTCGCCATTTGCACCCAGTCACCTGTCCATGAGCAACGTAACAGGACCAGACTGGACAGGGTGAGAATCGCACCCGGCATCAACAAGCCGTAAACCTTGGGAGTTCCCGCTACGGAAAAGAAAAAGCCGATACCTAACAACAGCAAGATAACAGGCCATGTTCGGGTAATTGAGAACAGGCCGAGGGTGGGGCCGACAAACAGCAGCCCGATCAACACCAGGATAATTCCTATGATAAACATGACTTTTTGAGGCATAATTATCTCCTTTGTATTTTTATTTCAAAAGTTTACTAAACAAGTGGGTGAAAGGCAAGCAAAAAAAGACCTGATTGTTAAAAAAATCAAATACATGAATACGATGTGAATAAATACGGATACTTTTTCATGAAAAACATAAAAAACAAGCGGTTCATTCCATTTTCAATTCTATTAAAGTGTATCTTTTTGTGAAAAAATTTGCTTTTTTCAGGATAACTCTCTATTATACACTGCCAATTAAAATAATTTAAAGACGGAGCCGAGTATTATTTTATGGTTTGATCCAAACGTAAATTTAGTTTATTCCTGTTTATTAACTTGAGGGTAAAGGTATGCAACGCAGACATTTTTTAAAACTCGGGGCAGCGGCGTCAATGTTTTCCTTGAGCGGTTTGTCGTTTTTTGGTAAAGCCCGGGCGGCTGCAGAGAAAAAGTGGAATATACTCTGGATTTCCTGTGAAGATATCGGCCCCCGGATCGGATCCTATGGCGATAACGTCGCGGATACTCCGAATCTGGATGCTTTAGCTGCCGAGGGAATGCGTTTTGATCACGTGTTTACCACGTCACCGGTATGTGCCCCGGTTCGCTCCGGTATTATTACAGGTATGTATCCGACCACAATCGGGACCCATAATATGCGCACCAGTCATAAAGGACGTACAGGTGAATTGCCGACACCCTACCAGACAGTCCCGCCGGCGCATGTGAAAGCCTTTCCTGAATATCTGCGCGCTGCCGGATATTACTGTACCAACAATAAAAAAACTGATTATCAATTTGCAGATTTTAGTTATACCCCCGTTTCAATCTGGGATGATTGCAGCGACCAGGCGCACTGGAAGAACCGTCCGGACAAGAATCAGCCGTTTTTTGCCGTATTTAACAGCACCCTGACGCATGAAAGCAAAACATGGCAGGAGCCGTCCATGACCGATCCGGATTTAGTAAGCGTGCCGCCTTATTATCCGGATACCCGACCTGTACGCAAAGCCATTGCGCGTTTGTACGACCAGATTCATAAAATGGACCAGTGGGCGGGAAACCTGTTAAAAGAACTCGAGCAGGAAGGAGAGGCAGAGAACACGATTGTTTTTTTCTGGGGCGATCATGGTGACGGTTTGCTGCGGGGCAAACGTTGGCTCTATGATTCCGGCACCCGAATCCCGCTGATCATCAAATGGCCCGGTCAACTCAAATCCGGCAGTACAAATGATGATTTGATCAGTTCCATCGATTTCGGAGCAACCGTGTTGTCGATGGCTGATGTAGAAATCCCGGCGTATATGCAGGGACGCGCATTCCTCGGAGATCAGAAAGGTCAAAAACGGCAATGGGTCTTTTCGCACCGGGATCGGTTCGACGAGTCCTATGATATGATGCGCTCGGTACGTGACAAACGCTATTTGTACGTCAGAAATTATTACACGAACAAACCCTATGTCTTGTGGGTTCCTTACCGCAACAACAGTCCTATCATGACGGAGATGCTGCGGCTGCAGGCGGAAAATGCTCTGAAAGGACCGCAGAAATTATGGTTCAGCGATAAAAGACCTCCGGAAGAACTTTACGACTGCCAAGCTGATCCGCATCAGATTAACAATCTGGCCCGGGACGCCGAGTATTCTGAAATCATGGAAAAACTGTCGGCGACACTGGAAACATGGCGCCGTCGTACCGGAGATTTGGGTGATATTCCCGAATCAGAACTCAAACATCGCTGGTGGCCCGGAGGCGTGCAGCCTCACACTCAGCGGGTCTGGCTGATCCCCAATGCTCCTTCAAACCGCGGCCGGGAACGTATACAAGGGGATAGCGCAGAATTTCAATATCCCGCCATGATCGGATTTTATTGTGCAACCGAGGGTGCATCTATCGTTTATACCACTGAAACCGGTGAGGCGCCGCACTGGAAACTGGTGACCGGACCGCTGCGTCTGCCCCGCGGTAAAACCCTGCTGCGCAGCAAAGCTATTCGCTATGGTTATAAGGAAAGTCCGGAGACCGCTTGCATGATTCACGTGAAATAAAAAAACCCGGGCGAGGAATATGAATCGAAAATTTGCATTTCGAACGGCTTTACAGGAGATTATTCATGCCGCTTTGTGATATGAAACGTATTCTGGATCATGCCTCTCAGAACCAATATGCGGTGGGCGCCTTTAATATTGTCGATGTCACTTTTTTGCAAGCGATCATTGAAACCGCGGAATCTTTGAATGCTCCGGTGATATTGAATATTGCACAAGTGCATTTTCCGTACCTGAACCTGGATCTGATCTGTAATACTGCAAGACGAATGGCTGTCCAATCGAGCATTCCTGTTGCCTTGAATCTGGATCATGGGCAAGACCTGAATGCTGTCCTCAAAGCGATACGACTCGGGTTTACGTCGGTCATGTTTGATGCTTCCGGGTACAACTATGACGAAAATGTGGAAAAGACCAGACATTGTGTTGAGTTATGCCATCCCCTGGGAATCACGGTGGAGGGTGAACTGGGAGCTGTGGGCGGAGACAGTAAAGGCGGGCTGACAAGTGAAGCTGATCCCGATTTGTTCACAGATCCGGATCGAGCCGCGGATTTTGTCAAAAAAACGGAAATTGATGCCCTTGCGGTCGCGATCGGAAATTCACATGGTCAGTACAAGGGTACCCCGCGTCTTGATTTTGACAGATTGTCGAAAATTCAAAAAAACGCCAATATTCCTCTGGTGTTACACGGCGGATCGGGATTGTCTTTTTCGGATTTTCAAAAAGCTATTCGACTGGGTATTTGCAAAATCAATTTTTATACGGGACTGTCTCAACGCGCGCTGGCCGGGGCCCGGTCTTTTCTGGCTCGGGATCAAAAAAAATATCACGATTATCCGGAAATGATCCGGGAAATCAAGGCGGCGGTTGCTCAGATTGTAGCTGAACAAATAGAAATGTTTAAAAGCCATAATCAGGCATAACATTTTAAAAAAAAGCCCTGAAATCTCACAATCAACAAGAGATCAGGGCATTTGTCCGATTTTTTTAAATGATACATGTTTTGACTGTATCGCCCTCATTAACGGCTATAAGCATATCCTTCATCTTTGGCATAATCAGAGAGCATGTTTTTCAGGATACGTCGTCCCCGGAACAGACGTGACATGACGGTTCCATTCGGCCGGTCGATTATTTTTGCAATTTCCTTGTAGGTAAATCCTTCAACATCAGCCAATAAAACAACGATCCTAAAATAATCTGATAATTTTGATAAAGCCTTTGAAACTTCATCATCGAAATAGCCGTCATATCTGCTTTCGTCATATTTATACCACTGACCGAGTTTTTTCTGTTCATCTTTTTGTTTGATGCTGAATGCCACCTTGTCAAGTTCAACTTTTTGCGGCTGTCTTTTCTTTTTGCGGTATTTGTTGATAAATGTATTGGTCATGATTCGGAAAATCCATGCGCGAAAATTTGTGCCTTTCTGGTACTTGTCAAAGAAACGATATGCACGCATATAAGTATCCTGTACCAGGTCTTCAGCTTCCTGAACATTGTGTGTATATCGAAGCGCTGTGCTGTATAGAGAATCCATATGTTCAAGTGCTACGTTTTCAAATTCCTGCCGTTGTTGTTCATTTTTCGTATCCATAAATCCTCCCGAATTGTTTTAATTGACACCATAATATATCATTTGCAAAGGTGTCATACAATCGGGATAACCCTTATTCTGTTGTTCGCTGAACCTTAGAGGGATGTTGCGGCTAAAACCGGTTGTGATTGTAAGATGTTTTTGCTATTTTTATTTCTCCCCGAGAATTGATTACTGATTTTTGCCAGAAAGGAGCGAGGATGCAAGCACATATCAAAATTTCTTTGACAGACCTTAAACAATATGAATATGATGTTTTTAAAGGAATGGGTGTTCCCCCGGAAGATGCAGATATCTGTGCCGATGTATTAAATGCAGCCGATCTGCGCGGAATCGATTCGCACGGGATTGGCAGACTTAAACCCATTTATTACGATCGGGTAATAAAGTATAAAATCCAAAACGCTGAAACAAATTTTGAGACGGTTCGAGACACCGCTGCTGTCGCTGTGATTGACGGGCATAACGGAATGGGGATGGTTATTGCAAAAAAATGTATGGATATCGCAATCGAAAAGGCCGGAACCTATGGAATCGGTATGGTCATCGCAAAAAACTCGACCCATTACGGGATTGCCGCGTATTATCCCATGATGGCCTGTGAGCATAATATGATCGGCATCACAGGCACCAATGCCCGACCTTCTGTTGCACCGACCTTTGGCGTCCAGAATTTGCTGGGTACCAATCCGCTCGTTTTCGGCATGCCGTCGGATGAAGCATTTCCCTTTGTCAATGATCATGCGACCTCTATGTGTCAGCGGGGAAAAATTGAACAATATGCACGCGAAGGCAAAGAGCTGGTATCCGGTTGGGTTGTCGATAGGAACGGAGAGCCGGTTCTGGACGCCGATCAGGCGCTTGAGGCGTTGAGTGCGGGAAAAGCCGCTTTAACCCCTCTGGGCGGAATTACAGAGGAAACAGGCGGTCACAAGGGCTATGGATTTGCAACTGTGGTGGAGATCCTTTCCACCGCTTTGCAGCAGGGCCAATTCCTCAATCAGTTATCCGGTCTGGATACACACGGAAACCGTATACCCATTCGACTGGGACATTTTTTTATTGCCGTTGATATCAAGGCGTTTACAGATATTGATGCGTTTAAAGCCACGACGGGTGATATCCTGCGGACGCTGCGTACATCTCAAAAAGCAAAGCATGCTGATCGCATTTATACGCATGGAGAGAAAGAATACCGGCACAGTACAGAACGAATAAAAAGTGGAGTGCCGCTGCCGACTTTGGTGCAGCAACAGATGGTTACGATGCGTAATGAACTTGGACTTGCCTGTAAATTTGAATGGGAATAAATCTCAAAACATTGAAAAAATTGACACCAAAATGAGGGGTGTTCTGATGAAAAAAATTGTTTTGTTTATACTATTGACCGCAACGTCGCTGTTGTGGAGTCAATCCTTGTATTCCCGCTATGATTTTTCAATGGCGCCTTCCAGTTCCTTCCAGCAGGGACTGGTGGGATTTATCAATCCGGCCAACAGCGCCCTGCTGCAGGCGCCGGAAGCGCGTTATTATTGGAACACCCGCAACAAAAAGACCGATTGGGGTGCATTCGCTGCGGTGAAGGGTCTGGGATTTGGAGTCTGTCAGCGTCATTCGGATGGATATTCGATCACAGATTACAAGGTTTCAGCGGCTTGGGGAGACCGGGCATTTGCATTGGGTATGGGCTATGGCTGGTCCCGCGGTGACCGCCAACAATTTGCACGCGAATCTGAATGGTCTGTCGGCGCTGTATGGCGACCGATGCAATATCTTTCGCTGGGCGCTGCCGGTTATTACGGGACTGAGAATTATGAAAAAAAAGGTGTTTTGGAAATGGGGGTGCGCCCCTTTGGTACCTCGTTTTTGACATGTTTCGGTGATTTGTACCTGAATGATCATACGCGGTTCAATGATTGCCAATGGAGCGCCGGCGCCGCACTGCAAGTTGCAAAAGGCGTCAATCTGGTGGGGCGTTATTTTGATACCGAACAATTTACACTTGGATTAAGCCTGGATTTTGGAATGTCTTCGTATGCGCATCAACAGTATTTTGATGCAGAACAGGAGCATATGTATGACAGTCACCAAATCAGAATCGGCGGGATGCGCGATAATTTGTTCACACCGCTGCTGGGACTCGATCGCTCTTATGTCCCGCTTGAACTGCGAGGCGCGGTGAATTATCAGACATTTCGAATATCACAAGACAATGAGGTTGCCTTTTATGATGTGCTGCGTAATATTCAGGCGTGTGGAACAGATCCGCGTGTAAACGTTGTGGCTCTGAATATCAGTGGTCTGCGTGTGGGAAGTGAAAAAGCCTGGGAAATCCGGACTGCGCTTGCCGATATCCGGGAAAAAGGCAAATCAGTCATCGCGTTTATTGATAACTGCGGCTCCAGTCAGTATTTGATTGCCAGCGCTGCCGACCGTATTGTGATGGATCCTGAAGGGATGCTCACGCTGCCCGGCTATTTGTTCAATCGGACGTATTATAAAGGCACTTTGGAAAAACTGGGACTAAAGTTTGATGAATGGCGCTTTATCAAGTACAAATCCGCGGCTGAAATGTTTTCCCGGGAGAACATGTCAGACGGCGATCGGGAGCAGCTCAATGCGCTATTGGAAGATTTTTATAGCACTCTGCACCAGGAGATATCCGAATCCCGTTCGCTCTCATCCGGGCAATTTGATGACCTGGTGAATGAAAAAGTCGTGCTGTTGCCGGATGAAACGCTGGAGCAGGGTTTGACGGATACTCTGGCACGCTGGATCGATTTGAAAGACATATTGAAAAGCAAATATGGAAAACATTTGATGCCTCTGAAACCGTCCTTGCTCCGGGACCACACGTTAATCACAGATGAGTGGAAGGAACGTCCGCGCATTGCGCTTGTCTATGGAATCGGGGTCTGTGCCATGGATGAAGGCATTAGGGGACGCTGGCTGCACAAACAATTTAGAAATCTGGCAAAAGACAATTCGGTCAAGGCTGTGGTGTTTCGTGTGGATTCACCCGGCGGAGAATCTTTGCCGAGTGATCTCGTGGCAGAGGAATTGCGTCAATGCGCCAAAGAAAAACCGGTTATTGTGACCCAGGGTGAGGTGGCCGGATCCGGCGGCTATTGGATATCCATGTACGGTGATCGTATTCTTGCCGGTCCCAATACCATTACCGGCTCTATTGGAGTGATTGGCGGCTGGATTTGGGATGATGGGTTTGGAAGTAAGCTGGGTCTGACATCAGACCATGTCCAGCGCGGAGAACATATTGATGCCATAGCCGGCGTATCCCTGCCGTTGCTGGGACGTATACCCGGGCGTCCCTTGACGGATGAAGAAAACGCCCGGGTTGAAAAACTGGTGCTTACGATGTATGATCGTTTTATTGCCAAAGTTGCGCAGGGCCGCAACATGGACGCTGATAGTATTCGCTCTCTGGCGCAAGGCCGCGTTTATTCCGGTCTGGACGGCATGCAGGTCGGCCTGGTCGATGAGATCGGCGGATTGTTGTCGGCCATTGAACTGGCAAAAAAAGATGCCGGTATTCATCCGGATCAACTGGTTGAGGTTGTTGAAATTCCTGAATATAAAGGATGGTTTGATCTGGGCAGTCAACTGTCCCCCCTGCAAACCCCGGCTGAAACCGATCCGGTTTATCAGTATATCCGTATGATGCTGGACAATCCGTATCAACCGTTGTTTATGGTACACCCGGATAAAGCTGTCTTGACCGGTGAATGAACGGCAGAAAGCGGGTTCGTCCCGCTTTTTCTGTTTGCTGAATTCACCCACAACCAAAGCCGGACAGGCTTTGGTTGAAGGTTTGTGAAAATAAACGATGATGAGGATTTATGCCGAAAAAGCGAAAATACTATGCCGTAGCGCGCGGAAAAACACCGGGAATTTACACCGAGTGGTCCGGCCCTCAAGGCGCTAAACAGCAGGTTGAAGGATTTCCTGCCGCTCTGTACAAAGGCTTTTATGATCTTGAGGACGCAGTGGCGTGGTTTGAATATCTGGGGATTAAAGTTCCGAAAGAGTATGAGCATATAAAACCTGAAACCGAAACCCCGAAAGATATTCTGCTGATTTATACCGACGGCTGCAGTCTGGATAATCCGGGACCTGGCGGGTACGGCGCTGTTTTATTGTATCATGACAGCAGAAAAGAACTGTCCGGCGGATATCGGTTGACGACAAACAATCGAATGGAATTGATGGCTTGTATTGCGGCTTTGGAAAGTTTGAAACAACCATCAGAAGCTTTGCTGCGCAGCGACTCTAAATATGTAGTGGACGCGGTTTTAAAAGGCCGTTTGGATAACTGGCAGCAAAACCGCTGGAGAAAAAAGGGTGAGACGATTCCAAATGCTGATCTTTGGCAAACGTTATGGCAGCAAATTCAAAGGCATACCGTCACTTTTGAATGGGTAAAGGGGCATGGAGGGAAAAAAGAGAATGAACGCTGCGATGCACTTGCCGTCACAGCAGCCAGAGAAGCAGCAGATCAGATCGATGAAGGATATGAAAACCGGGGTAAAGGGTTGGAGAGGTGATCGAGTTTGTGGTTACAGGACTAATTGAATAATTAGTCCTGTAACCGCTGGCCTTCAGCAGCCGAAAAGGTGCGCGCCGCCGCGCCTGACATTTTGATACCAATTTGACCGCGTGCCTTTTCGATCTGCTGCAAGGCGTCGTTAGGTTTTGCTCCCTTGTTATCATTCAAAAAAATAAAAACCAATTACGATTTGCGGATGCGCAATCCCAGTTCAATCAACTGCTGCATATCCACTTCGGACGGCGCGCCGTCCATCAACGATGTGGCGCTGGCCGTTTTGGGAAATGCGATGACATCACGTATAGATAAAGACTGTGTGAGAATCATGGCCAGACGGTCAAATCCGAATGCAATGCCGCCATGCGGCGGAGCGCCGTATTTCAGCGCGTTGATTAAAAAGCCGAATTTATTTTCTGCTTCTTCCGGGGGAATATTCAGCGCTTTGAACATCTTGCTTTGCAATTCCGGGTCAGAAATCCTGATACTGCCGCCTGCAATTTCCATCCCGTTTAAAACCAGATCATAGGCGCGTGCCTTTACATGGTCCGGATCGTGGGTGAGTTTTTCAATATCCTCCGGAACCGGTGAGGTGAACGGGTGGTGCAGCGCAATATAGCGGCCCTGCTCCGGACTCCATTCAAAAAGAGGAAAATCCACAATCCAGGAAAGGGCATAAGCGTTATCATCGATCATTTCCAGACGGTGTGCCAGTTCCACTCGTAATTCAGCCAGAATCTGTCGGGTGAGATCGCGTTCTTCGGCGCAAAAAAACAGCATGTCTCCGGGATTCGCATCAAACGCTTTGATTAACGCCTGCGACTGAGTGTCATTGAAAAATTTAGCCAGAGGTCCGGCAATACCATCCTCTTCGATCTTGATCGCAGCGAGTCCGCCGGCGCCGCGTTTTCGCGCCCAGGCGGCCAGATCATCCTGCTGTTTTCTCGAATAAGAGGCGCAGCCCGGAGCGCAAATGCCGGCGACCAGTTTTCCGGATTTTGCAGCAGAGGCAAAAACTTTGAATTCCGATTCCTTGACGATATCTGATACATCGACGATTTCGAGTCCAAAGCGCAGATCTGGACGGTCCGTTCCGTATTTTTGCATGGCGGTGTCGTAGGACAAGCGCGGGAACGGAGTCTGAATGTCAATATTCAAAGTCTCTTTCATAACGCGTTTCATGAGTCCTTCTACAATCTGGTAGACATCTTCTTCGTCCACAAAAGACATTTCCAGATCGATCTGCGTAAACTCGGGCTGGCGGTCAGCGCGCAAGTCTTCATCGCGAAAACACCGCACAATTTGAAAATACCGGTCAAATCCGGACATCATCAGCAGCTGTTTATAAGTCTGCGGGGATTGCGGCAATGCGAAAAAACGTCCTTTGGAGACGCGGCTGGGCACCAGATAATCCCGGGCGCCTTCCGGTGTGCTTTTCATCAAATACGGGGTCTCTATTTCCAGAAAATCCTGCCCGGACAGGTAATTGCGTACGGTTTGAGCGGCCTGGTGCCGGGTGATGATGTTATGCTGCATGCGGGTTCGGCGTAAATCCAGGTAACGATACTTGAGCCGGATATCCTCCGAGGCCTGAATGTCACCGGTAATGTTAAAGGGAGGGGTCTCGGCGCTGTTCAATACCTCGATTTCCCGGGCGAGAACCTCGATTTCACCGGTGTCGAGTTTGCTGTTGATCATTCCGTCCGGCCGGGATTCCACAATTCCTCTAAAAGCCACCACCCATTCGTTGCGCAGGCGTTTTGCCTCTTCATAGGCTTTGGATTCCGGACGAATATTGATCTGGGTCAGGCCCCATCGATCGCGTAAATCAATAAAAATGATACCGCCATGATCACGCCGGGTTGCGACCCATCCCATCACCGTCACGGTTTTATCAATATCGGAGTGTCTTAATTCACCACAATTATGTGTTCTTTTCAGGTTCATAAGTCAAAGCCTTCAAGTTGAATGTTTACTGTTTGCTGAAAACGATCGGGTTTCGTTATTGGATCGTTTTAAAGTAGGTCAATAAAGCCTGTATGGCGTGCTGCGTGGATTTCTCGGGCGAGGTCCGCAGCAAAAAGTTGTATAAACGGGTTTTCTCTTCATGGAAATAACCCGCTCTCAAGTGTGCCCGGCTCATCAGTACCAGTAAAGTGGACATGGCGTCATAGTCCCGGTTCAGATCAATGGCGATATCAACGGGTTTTCCGACAAGCAAATCTTTTATTCGTTTGCCCGGAATGCCCCAGATGTTGATGTCATGCTTTTCCAGAGTAATGATGCGTTTATCTGTAGGCGTTTGCTCCGAATCAGGATTCATTCCAATGATCTCTGCATTCGGGAAACAAGTTTTCCATTCGGGAAACAAGTTTTGAGCCGCATCGCGTTCCTGTTCATTTGCGGGCAAACAAATGAAGACTCGCGATGTATTCCGGATGGTTTTCTTGAAATTTTCCGGATTGTTTTTAAAGCGGCTCTTTAATGTTAAAAATGAAAGAGCCACGGCCCGGCCTGTATTTTCCAAAAAGGTCATTTTATTTTGCTTTATCATAAATTAATTTACAATGTACTAACAATTTAGGAAAATATCAATGACTGTTTTCGGATACAGTTCTCAGAATTTCCATTCTACCTGTGCAGCGAACGCATTGTCCAGTTCTTGATTCACAAAGGTATAGCCGGACCCTGAAACAGTCCTGTCATCGTAGCGGGTATGGCTGTATTTGCAGGAAATCTGCAGCATGCGGTAATTTGTATACAAACAGTAGATACCAGCGGGTGCCGCGGCCATTCAGCATTTTTATCGACATGGTCCCCGGCAATCCGTTTTCAAATTGATAAAGCCGGAGCGGATAGACGGGCGCGTCAAATGCGGTCCATCTGGTGTAAAGTGATAAGGTGCGAGTGCACTTGAGCCTGATATCCTGGTAAATCAAAGTGCTGATGCTGTCTGCCACAGGCGCATTTTGCGATGTATGATTTTGGAGCTGATTCCAATGTGATTCAAACCGGGTTCGCAAGCGAAAGGGAGAACGATCAAGTTCGATTTGAACTCTGGCCCGATGATTTAAATGCCAAAATGCTTCTTTCACCGTGTTGCCGAATTTATCCGGTATACTCATAAATTCATAGTTCTGAATGCGTTTATATCGCAGTTGGAGATCAATATGGTTTGACATTTCCTGTTCGCATTTGACCATAAACTCGGCGCCTTTTCTTAAAAGTCGGGTTGCAGCTGAAGGCCATATCTCCTGATAGGCATCGATATAGGCGTATAGTTCTGTGTGGTCTGATACGTCGACCCGGCATCCCCAATACACGCCTTTTTCATTGCGGGTTTCACTATATTCTGCAAATGCATTGGAAAAATCATTGTCAAATCCGGGCTCATAATACCGCAACGTAATCACGGTTTCAGCGATAGAGCTGTTACAGCTGACACCTCCGTAAAAAGCGGTTCCTTTGGATTTTGACCTGGCAATTTCTGCAAAAGAGGTGGTGTTATTGATCGAAAAATCAAGGTACAATCCCGTGACATGGTTGATTTTCCGGGGGACTTTAAAGATATCCACAAGATCGTCGTTTAATTTTTGCTGGGGTAGCGTATGATGTTGATACGTTAGACCCATTTCTAGTGAACGGATCGGGTTTATACTGATTCGTCCGCCCCATACCTTTTCCTTGATTTTGCGCCGTCTTTTGCATTCTGTTTGGGTGCGGTGGTATCCTGTCGACGGCAGGATAGAGATTGTTGAATCTATGATCTCGCCATCTATGAATTTTTGGCTTTTAAAGACGGATATGGATAAAAGTGAAAAGCGGCTTTCAATCCCTATTCCTCTGAAATACGCGGTTTCGTTGCTGCTCATATACTCTTTCAGGTTGCCGTGACGTTTCGGCGTCGCTCCTTTGAACACCCGAAAGGCGCCTCCAAAAACAAGACCATATCCGCTTTTAAAGGAATAATCTCCCAGCACCAGTTTTGTGTTCAGCGGGTCAAATTTTATACTGATATGTGCTGATGTATGATCGTTCCATTTCTTTTCCCCGGCGTCTTTCTCGGTGATGACCCCGAATGCGATATGATCGTTCACCTCTCCACGCAATCTGGAATAGACTTTGTTGGGGTCTCCTGCATAGCTGTGTTCTTTGTATGCCTTTTCCAGGGCGAGTTTTCTCTGTATTCGATGCCGTCCCTGAATAGAAATATGTGTTGGCCGATGCTTTGGCACTGCAATAAAGGGTTTGATCTTTTCATATTTTTTATCCATGCCGGGTAAAGATTCAAGTTCATCGAGATGATGGATACGCCCGCGCCGGTTGCGGTAGTAAAGAATGCGCGCCGCCATGGCGGGAGATAATCCGGGGAGCGTCTCGAGCTCCTGTTTGGATGCTTTGTTGATATTCAAAGGGTTTTCCAGGATATCATATAAATATTCGATATAGGCAGGATTTTGTTCCGCCTCTTCAATATCACCGATTAGGTGTTCAATGTCTGCTGTTTGCCCAATCACATTACCCGTGATGACCAGGATGAGTATATAACTAATTTTCATCATTTTCTATCCTCCAGTCAAATTGGATAGAAAACAAGTGCGTTATTCCCAGATCGGAATGGGATTTGTATGCATAATCCATGGCCCATGCCCAAATTGTTAAAGTGAATCCCGCGGACCATCTTGACGGATACACAGCTGATCCAAATCTGAGTGACAAAGAATCAAATACATGATATTCCGCCCCGGCGCGGATATCCAGCGGGAATTGTGAATCCTTTACAAGGTCCATGCATAGCATCGCGTTCTCGCCTGCCGTGATCATGACTCCTGTCCGCAGGACCTGGGGTATTTTTTCCCGGGATGTTCCCAGGCGCGCGTAATTTACATTGGAGGCGCTGAAACCGTAGCGGATATGAGATGATATATCACATTGAAGACCCAGATCGACCATAAAGCTGCCAGCATCGCCGTAGCCGGGAATGGATACATTGCCGTATCTCAACGAACAGCCCATATCGATTCCTGCCGGCAGGTTTTTGGCTATTGCCGTATAAAACTGAAATTCTTGATAGGCCGGATTGGTAATACTCTTCAAAGCGGCTGCCACGGCAAATGGGGAGGGAGACCAGGAAAAGGCGAGAGAATTGAATTGCAGTTCTTTCAGACCAAACGGCTGCGCATGGAACATGTGAATCTGTATGCTGTTTTGCTTATCCATCACTGAAGCGGGATTAAAAAAGACGCCTCGGCCGCCACATATTTGAGCTGTTGCGGCATTACACATTCCTGCTGACCGGGCGCTGGTGGTTGTTTCTTCAAAAACAGCATATGCGTGGGTTTGGATCATTAACCCTAACACTATAGAAATTTTTGAAATCGGAACTATTTGCTTGACAAACTGTATAAAAAATGTAAAATTGTATAAATCAAAAATGCTGGCTTTTATATTTTTCAAATTGGAGGTTTTCATGCGTTTCCCCTTTTTGATGTTCGGTTTTATGTTATTGTGCTTTAACGGGGTTGCCGCTCAATACATTGATGCCGAAGTCAATACCAATCTCAAAACGCTTCCTCAGGAAAAGCAGGAAAAACTGGCGGATTTTGCCGAAGCCGTCAGATATTATTTAAACAATTCTCCCTGGTGTGAGGATCGCTGGGATACACCCGTTTATATTACAGCCACACTGAAACTAGAGGATATGACCACAGACGCCGAAGAACGCTATAGAGGTCAACTTGTGATCAGCAACAGCTATGATATTCAGTATACCGATGTTCACTGGCGTTTTGCCTATCAAAGCGGTGACATCCTTGAATATAGTGAAACAGAGCTAAACAGTTTTACCAGCATGATCAATTTTTATGTGTTTCTCATACTGGGCGGCGAACTGGATAAATGGGGTACATTGAACGGCACCCCCTATTATGAAAGAGCCCGTGATATTGCTCAGCAGGCCAAGTTCGGTCTCGGGCGTTATATCGAAGGATGGGACCGACGCACGGAAAAGGTAGAATATCTTTTAAGCAATCGTCACAAACCCTTCCGTGAAATGGTCGATTATTATTTTTACGGTCTGTCCTTTGTCAAACAGGATAATGCCAAAGCCCGCAAACATATGGCCACCGCCATTGACAAACTGGATAGAATTCTGGCTGACAATCCGGATAACGAGTATGCCAGGGATTTTCTCAGTGCACATTACCAGGAAATTGTTGAAGTCTATCGGCGCGCTTTGGATAAATCCCCGCTGGAAACCATGATTGTCCTGGACCCGGATCACAGACGTGTTTACCAGGATATTCTGAATCGTTAATTTAAAAGATCAAATAAATAAAACCAACGTAAAGCAGCAGCAAAAAGATTCCTTCAAGTCGGCTTATACGGAATCTTGTCATCATCAGCGGCCCCGTGATTAATGTAAAGACAAGCATTGCCGGATAATCGAGCTGAAACAACTCACGGTTCACCGGGATCGGCGATATCATGGCCACGATGGCAATGACAAACAGGGTGTTGAAAATATTGCTTCCCACTGCGTTTCCAACAGCCAGTTCGGATTCTCCCCGAATCGAGGCCACTGCCGAGATTGCCAATTCCGGCAGGGATGTTCCCACAGCCACCATTGAAACAGCGATAACCGCTTGGCTGACTCCCAGGGCGTTTGCAATGTCGATGGATGAATTTACAATAAGCACTGCCCCGTATACCAGTCCCGCCAGACCCAAAATAATAAATAAAATGTTTTTGAGCAAGTGTTTTTCTCCGGTCTGATCTACAACGGCCAGTTCTTTGGCTTTTTTTCGGTCTTTTTTGGCCAGATTGGCGATCAGAATTAAAAAGCCGAGGAACAGAGCAACTAATATCAAACCGTCCCAAAAACTCAGCAAACCATCGAAACTTAAAAAACAAAACAGTAAAATAGCTCCGATCATAATCGGCACTTCATTGCGAAGCGTGGCCCGTTCAATTTTCAAAGGATTGATCAGAGCGCAGGTTCCCAGAACCAGGCCGATATTGGCGATATTGCTCCCTATAATATTGCCCAGTGAAATAGCCTTGCTGTTCTGAAGCGCTGCGGTTAAAGAAACCGCCAATTCCGGTGAAGACGTGCCCATGGCCACGACCGTGAGTCCGACCAGTATCGGTCTCACTCCCATATGCAAAGCCAGCGAGGAGGAGCCTTTTACCAGAAACTCTGAACCGATCCAAAGTAAAAATAAACCGGCTATTAATAAAAGTATGCTCACAATCATTTATTTTCTCATTGCCTGGCCGGTCGACTGCCGGGTTTAATGGGTTTGCTTCCTTTTGCGCACAGGGGACAAGTTTCCGGCTCGTAGGTTACAACATCCATATTGAAAACCGAGTAATAGGGCACATCAAACAATTTTTTGCCGCCGCTGCGGTCAACAATGGATCCCACTCCGACCACCCCGGCGCCGGCGCCCTCGACCAGTTCAATAACTTCTTTGACGGATCCGCCGGTTGTGATTACATCTTCGATCACCAATACGCGTTCATCGTTGTTGATTTGCAGACCGCGTCGCAAGGTCATCACGTTGTTCACGCGTTCTGAAAAAATATTGCGGCAGTTTAACTGTCTCGCCACTTCATAGCCGAAAATAATTCCTCCGACCGCCGGAGAAATCACACAGTCGATATGATCGCTTTTAAAATGTTTGATAATGGCCTGTGCAAATTGTTCCGAATAGTCCGGATATTGCAAAACTTTGGCGCATTGGAAATATTGGGGACTGTGCAGTCCCGATGTCAATTGAAAATGTCCGTTGAGCAAAGCCCCGGATTTTTCAAACAGTTCAATTGCCTTGGCTTCCTTCATACCCTCTCTCCGTAATTTGTTTTGTCGTGCTGTGTTCAGTTGGTCTCTGCTATTTTTTGCCGCCTCCCGGGCTGCCTGCTCAAAATCATTTGATAAAGATGCATAAATGATAGATCGGCTGGAATTAAACAATGCCGATCCGGCGTTTGCATCGGTTCCCTGCAAAACGGATTTGTCGGGACTGCCGCCCTGCGTTCCAATACCGGGAATCAAAAAGGGCAGGTCAGGCGCGATCTTGCGAATTTTTCCCAACTCTTCAGGGTGCGTTGCCCCGACTACCAAACCGCAATTGTTCTGCGTATTCCAGGACCCGACGGTTTTAGCTACTTTTTCGTAAAGCGTTTGCTTTCCATTTGAGAAATATTGAAAATCTTTTGAGCTTTTATTAGAAGTCAAACACAGAAAAAAAACACCGTATTCCGGGCGTTTGATAAACGGAACGGCGGCATCATATCCCATGTAGGGGTTTACAGTCACTGCATCCGCGTCGAGATTGTCAAACACAGAACGAACATACTGTTCAGCGGTGTTGCCGATGTCTCCGCGTTTGGCGTCGGCTATTTTGATTTTGTCTTCCGGTATATATCGGAATGTTTTTTCACACGCTTTAAATCCCTGGTAACCCTGAGCTTCGTAAAACGCCAGGTTTAGTTTGTACGCTGCCACATATTCTATTGTTGCATCGATCATTCGTTTGTTGAATTCAAATAGTGCATCCTTTTCTCTCCGGATCGATTCGGGCAGCCGGGCGATATCCGTGTCCAGTCCCACGCACAACAATGAATTGGATTGTTTGATCGCTGAATTCACCCGTTCATTAAATGCTGTCTTCATGGATTCTCCATATCTGTTCCGAGAAACACGATCTCTGCTTCGGGTTCAATGCCGTCTATATTCAATAATGCCACACTCGGTTCGTATCCGCCGCGCGGCTGGCTTGCCGATCCCGGATTGATGTACAGACGGTTGTGTTCTTGTTTGATGAGCGGTTCATGCGTATGTCCGGCGCATTGGATGTTGTATTGTTCGGTATCGATGAGAATTCGCCGCAAATGTTCCGGATAATGGGTTACTGAAATTTTGTATGTACCCAATGATAACATCAGAACGGCTTTCAACCGGTCGCGCAACGGCCCCTGATCTGTATTTCCAAACACGGCGTTTACCGGCGCGATACACTCCAGTTCGGTCAAAATTTCATCCTTTCCAATATCACCGGTATGAATGATCGTATCGACATTTGCAAAAATTCTGTGTACATCCGGATCGAGCTTGCCGTGTGTGTCTGAAATGATTCCGATACGGCGTATCTTTTGATTGGTTGCCAAAACATTGTTCCTTTTTTTTTCTCCTATTTTAATACATCCGTACCCAGATATTTGCGTAACACGGAAGGAACAATGACTGTGCCCTCGTCTGTCTGATAATTTTCCAGAATGGCGATGACCGTACGCGGCAGCGCCAAACCGGAGGCGTTTAATGTATGCACAAATTCCGGTTTGCCGCCCTTTTGACGCCGGAATCTGATGTTGGCGCGTCTGGCCTGAAAATCTTCAAAATTGCTGCAGGAGGAAACCTCAAGCCATTTGTCAATGCCTTGTGCATACACTTCAAGATCATAACATTTTGCAGCAGCAAAACTCAGATCACCGGTGGCCAGCGTCAGGACCCGGTAAGGCAAATCCAGAGCCTGCAACACATCCTCTGCATTGCCTAAAAGCTCTTCCAGCTGGGCATAGGATTCCTCCGGTTTGACAAACCGCACCATCTCGACTTTATTAAATTGATGCAGCCGCATCAGGCCGCGGGTATCCTTGCCATAAGCCCCGGCTTCACGTCTGAAACAGGGTGTATAGGCTGTGTATTTAATTGGTAAATCTTTAGCGCTGAGCATCTCACCGGCGTGCAGGTTGGTGACCGGAACCTCTGCCGTGGGGATCAAAAACAAATCATCTTCTGCGATATGATACATGTCGTCTTCCAGTTTGGGAAGCTGGCCGGTGCCAAACATGACCTCGCGTTTTGTGATAAAGGGGGGAAATATCTCCGTGTAGCCGTGCTTGTCTGTATGCATATCCAGCATAAAGTTGATTAACGCACGTTCCAGTTTCGCGCCCCATCCGCGATAACTGACAAAGAACGATCCGGAAAGGTTGGCGCCGCGCTGAAAATCAATCCAGCCGCGCTGTTCGGCCAGTTCATAATGGGGCGCGGGTTTGAAATCTTTTTCAGCGAATTTCCCCCAGCTGCGCACCTCAACATTATCCTGTTCACCGCCGACCGGCACGTCCTCATGGGGAATATTGGGAATGTGGATCTGGATCGTATAGATATCCTGCTCAATTTGTTTGAGCTCTGTGTTTTTTTCTTTAATGTCATCGGATAGCTTGCGCATCTCGGTTATAATGTCCGAGGCATCTTTTTTCTCGCGTTTTAGCTCCGAAATTTGTCGAGTGACCTTGTTCTGCTCCGCGCGTAAGGTTTCCACAGTTTTGATCATGTCCCGGCGTTTTACGTCAAGGTTTAAAAGCTGCTCCACATCAGCTTTTTCGTGTTTATCTTTTACAGCTTTTTTAACGACATCAGCATTCTCGCGAATAAATTTTAAATCCAGCATATATTCCTCATGTGATTTTATTGACCTTTGAATTTCAGCATGACAATAATTGTGTACACCATGATCCGGAGATCAAGACGCAGTGATATGTTGTCAATGTAATATAAATCAAATTCCAGCTTTTCTTTCACCGCCTCTATGGTGGTGTCGTATTTCCCTTTCACCTGCGCCCAGCCCGTGACTCCGGGCTTGACGCGCAGTCTTCGACTGTAAAACGGATATTCTTTTTTCAATTGTTCTACGAAAAAAGGACGCTCGGGACGCGGTCCGACCAGACTCATATCACCTTTGAGCACGTTAATAAGCTGCGGGAATTCATCGATTCGGGTTTTGCGCATAAATCGACCCATCCGGGTGATTCGGGGATCATTTTCATCCGCCCATACCGGGCCTGTATATTTTTCGGCATCCCGGATCATGGAGCGGAATTTATAAACGGAAAAGATTTTGCCTTTGCGGCCGACGCGTTCCTGAGTAAAAAATACCGGACCTTTCGAGTCTATTTTGATCAATAGTGCAAACAGGATCAAAACCGGAGAAAGCAGGATCAGACCGGTGAATGAAAATAGAATGTCAATGAGCCGTTTGATGCGTTTCTCCCACGGCGGCATCAATTCGGGATGGATTTCGATCAGGGGAAATCCGTAAATCTGATTCGTCCTGGCGTGACCGAGCACAATATCGTACATATTGGGTTCTATTTTGATGTGCACCGGCAGATCTTCGCATTTTCCGATAATGCGCATGACGGTCTGTGTGGATGCCTTTTTGCCGGGGGCCAGAATAACCTGCTCCACCTGGTGTTCGTTGACCAGGGACGGCAGTTTTTTCAACCAGCCCAAAACGGGGGTTGAATTATATTTGTTGCCCAAATCCTGTTTTTTCATGCCGACAAAACCGATAACCCGATACCCCAGCGCAGGATATTTTTTAATCCGGTCCACCATCTCACGGGCTTCCTCGTTCCAGCCGATAATCAGGGTGTTCTGCTGACCAATCCCGGACTCGAGCAGCTTGCGCTCAATCGTATGCAGAACAAGACGCCCTCCGCCCACAAGCGTCATCATGAGAACCCAGTAACTGAGGATCATCATGCGTCCCAGTGAAGGGGCTTCTGATAAATCCTGCTCCGGTTCGAATGTAAAAACAAAAATCAGAACCATTCCCAGACTTGTCGTTTTGAACACAGAGAGCAGTTCATCAAAGCGGGATTGCGTGTACCACGACCGGTACAAGCCCCGGAATAAGAACAGCAGCAGCCAGAACAGATATACAATGAGTGATAGTTTAGCTGCAAATATAAAATCTCTTGCCGTGAATAAATTCAGACTGCTGCGCAGACGCACCAGAATCATAAACGCCAGATTAATCGTCAGGAAATCGACGAGTATTAAAAAAACTTTTTCTATTCGTTTTGACATGATCAATTGTATGTTTTAAATAGACCGCGCAGGAATCCCAGGCCCCAGCTTGTATGCATTGTCATAAAAATTACAACGAGTTTAAATGTATATCCCGGTTTTTGAGTGTTTTGTGCTGTGATTAAAGCACCGATAATCAAATAAACCAGATATATAACGGTTAAAACAAGGAAGAATATGCTTGTTTTAGGTATCAAAATTCCGGATATTGCAGTAATTATCAATAGACTTACAAATAGCGGAGGTAATATATGAATGAATTTAAAGGCATCAAAATGCTTTTTAATTACATTGACTCGTAATATCCCATAATTATAAAATTGCCGGAATAAAGTTTTCAAATTTTTTCTTGGGTAATAATATGATATTATTTCAGGTGTATAAAAGATTTTGTATCCTGCTTGACGAATTCGCCAGTTAAATTCTGCGTCTTCAGAAATATGCAACTCTTCATCAAAATAACCGATTTTTTCAAACAACTCTTTTTTATAGGCGGCATAAACCACCGTATCTACATATTTTTTTTTCTTGTAAAATCGATAAGGTGCGCTTGGAATGCCGAATATAGAACCCATTGCAATGCCGATGGCTTTTTGCATAGGGGTTTCACCCACATTGATTTGTGTGCCCCCGACACACTTTACACCCAGTTCATTCATATATCGCACATTGGTTTTTACAAAATCAGGATGGATCTTGGTATGTGCACCGAGTATTACCACTATATCGCCCTGAGCATTGCGGGCGCCAATATTAAGCGAAGCAGGTGTTCGTTTGCGAGGATTATCAAACAGCTTGATTTGTTCAAACCGTTCTGCCAGTGATTTTACGATATCCCGGGAACCATCCTCTGACATACCGTCAATGACCAATATTTCAATTTTATCGCCTGGATAATTTTGGCTCAATATAGAGTCAAGACAACGCTCGATAGCGTCCCTTTCATTCAGCATCGGGATGACAAATGAAACCATCAAATTATCATCGATTTGGATTTGATTCGACATCATTCCTCCGTTACTCTTGATAAGGCGGCCAAACATAAGGACGTTCAAAAAAGCCGGGATAACATTTTAATTCATCAATATGCTTTACTATTTTTGCAGGAGCACCTGCAACGACCATATTATCCGGGACATCTTTGGTTACAACAGATCCAGCACCAATCAATGTGTTTTCTCCGATCGTGACGCCCGGAAGAATTGTGGAATTTGCACCGATTCGGGCCAGACGTTTTACAGTAACTCCGCCCAGACAATCCTTGTAACGTGGACATTTCATGGGGTGGGGATCATCTGTGAAAACCACATTGGGCCCCACAAAGACATGATCTTCGATGGTAACCATTTCCAGGAAACACAGCGAATGTATTCGTACATGATTACCAATTTTATTACCGAATTCGAGTACAGCGTTTGTACCAATACTGACATCATTTCCGATTTCATTTTTTTCCCTGACAGATGCTCCCTGACCTGTTTGCACATCATCGCCGATAACCGACCCGGCGTATAGAGTTGTAAACGGACGAATGATACACTCTCTGCCTATAATAAGCGGCAGTTCTCCCGGCAGTGCACCTCGCGGGGGTTTACCGATGATGGAGGGGACTTCAATAACCGTACCCTGTCCTATTTTCACATTTTCATAACAGGTCACATTGTCTTCAATGATTCTATCTTTGGCCATTCTAAATCTCTACACTTTCACCATTGTGATTTAATGAATATTCCGCGCTCTCCAGTGCTTTTACAACCCGAAGCCCGTCTCTGCCGTCGCTGATCGGGGTTTTCCCTGTTTTGCAGCAGTTAACAAAGTGCTGCATTTCACGATTCAGCGGTTCAAAGGTTTCCAAACGCGGACTGATGATGTCGCCAGTGCGATAGCTCAGTTGGAACTCGCCAAAGGATTCAGGATTCACATAATCAACGCCTTTGTCATATATTTTTACCTTTTCCACATTCTGAGTGTCATCGTAAACGAGCATTTTTTCGCTTCCGATGATTGCTGTTCTCCTTAATTTGCTGGGTGCCAGCCAGCTTACCTGAACATTTGCAAAACTGCCGGATGGGAATTCTAAATTGATAAAGGCGACATCCGGGATGCCTTTTTGGACATAATCCTTGCCCATGGCTGAAATGCGAATTGGATCTTCATTCAGCCAAAAGAACAAACATGAAAAATCATGCGGTGCCAGATCCCATATCACGCTCACATCTTTTTGATGCAGACCCAGGTTCACTCTTGATGAACTGATGTAATAAATGTCTCCGAGTTCATTCTTGTCGATTAATTCCTTGATTTTTAACACCGGTGGACTGTATTCAAATGTATGACCGACCATGATCACTTTATTCCTTTTTTCCGCAGTATTAACAAGTTCATTTGCCTGCTCTGTAGATGCGGCAAAGGGTTTTTCTATAAAAACGTGTTTTCCGGCATTCAGGAACTCCAGTCCCAACGGATAGTGAGTGGAAACCGGGGTGGCAATTACCACTGCTTCGATGTCCTGATTGTTCAAGATATCTTTATAGTTATTGGTAATATTGATTTCAGGGTATTTTGTTTTTATGGTTTTGGTTTTTGCCGGATCTTTGTCACAGCAATAAATACCAGAGCACATTTTGGCTTCATAGATATTTCTCACCAGATTGGGCCCCCAGTAACCTAAACCTACGACTGCAATATTCATAATTATGATCCTTTTTTGAGTGTACTATATACCTTTAATAATTCCTTTGTGGTTTCCTGCCAGTTGTATTTTTCTATGACGGCTTTTTTGCCGTTTTTTCCAAAAGGTGTGGTAGAGTTATATATTTTTGTGACGGCATCAGCAAAATCAGCCGGAGAATTAGACTTGAATATTTCTCCGCAACGGCACTCTGCAATAATCCGTGAAAATGGAATAGAATCCGATGTGACAATCGGTTTTTCCATGGCCATATATTGAAAAATTTTGTGAGAAATTGTGCTGTCATTGGCTTTATTCGATGGCCTGGGATCTACACATACAGAAGCGCTCTGTATAAACGAGGGAACTTGTTCAAAGGGGACCCAGTCAATGATGTCGATATGTTGTTGTGAGATTTTTTTTACAAGAGATTTCAAATGCGGTGTATATTTTCCTTTTCCAACGAGAAGCAGCTTTATTTCAGGTATTCTGTCAATGAGTATGGGCATGCCTTCAAGCACGGTATCCAATCCTCGTTCTGAACTGAAAAAACCGATATAGAGAATGGTATATTTTTTACTATATGTATCCACAATATCCCGGTCAATGCTGAATGACCAGAATCTTTCCAGATCAATGGTGTTGCTTACTATATGAATTTTGTCAGATTTAAAAAGGGTTTCTAGGTATTTTTTACGTTCATCAATGGTTGTAATTAATTTTTCAGCATGTCGCATGCAGATGGAATCCAGTTGTTTTGCAAAAAAAGGATTTTTGAAAAGAAAATAATAAGGATTTTTTTTATACCAGATATCCATGGCTGCCGGGTAGTTTTCATGCATATCGTATACAACGGGTTTGTTGAGTAATTTGCCGGCTAGAATAGCGGAAAAGGCAAGGGGTAAATCGTGTACGTGAATATAATTGATATTGCATTTTATGGAATAACTGATGATGCTGAACAGCCAGACCGGATTAAAAAAAAGAGGAATATTAAATAATATTCTCATTTTCTGGGGGATAAAAAACAGTTTGTTGATGCGAATAACAACAGCGTTATCAATTTTTTCAACTTTTGGACTTTTGTTGAGGTTGTTACAGAGTAAATAAACGGTATAACCGTTTTGATAAAGCGACTTGATTTCCTTTGTCAATCGAACATCCGGTGGATAATCGCTCTGCAGCACCATTAATATATTCATCGAATCTACAGCCATTTATTTAAAATATGTTAAAATTTTTTCTGCAGTATATTTTACTTCTTTTTCAGTCAGTTGTTCAGACATGGGCAGCGACAGAAGTTGATCTGCTTGTTCTTCGGTGACCGGAAAGTCTCCTTTTTGATAACCTGAATTTTTATACGCCTTTTGCAAATGGCAGGGAATAGGATAATGGATACCTGTAAATATCCCGTTTTCCTTCAGATACTGCTGAAGCTGGTCTCTGTTCTTAGTGCGAATAACGTAAAGATGATAAACATGTTTAACATCATCCATTTCTTTTGGCAGAATAATTTCTTTGCATTCGCCGAGGTATTTGTTATACAACCCTGCATTGTGCCTTCGAATTTCTGTCCATTTATCGATATGCTTTAATTTGACATCCAGAACAGCTCCCTGCATTCCCTCCATGCGATAATTATGCCCGATAATATCATGATGATATTTCTGCTGCATGCCATGGTCTCTGATCATCATCAGTTTTTTATATAACGATTCATCCCGGGTAACAACAGCGCCGCCCTCGCCATAGGCTCCGAGATTTTTACCCGGATAAAAACTAAAGCAACCGGCTATGCCGAATGTTCCTACTGACTGATCGTGATAACGTGATGTATGTGCCTGTGCACAGTCCTCAATGAGAAACAAGTCATGTTTGTCGGCTATCTGCTTTATTCTTTCCATCTGAGCCGGTTGACCGTATAGATGAACAGCAATAACGGCCTTTGTTTTCGACGTAATAGATTTTTCGATCAGTTCCGGATCAATGTTATAGAAATCCGGTTCACAGTCAACGAAAACCGGGACGGCACTGTTCAAGGATACGGCTTCAGGTGTTGCGAAAAAGGTATTGGCCGGTACAATAACTTGGTCTCCGGCTTTGATATCCAGTGCCATCATTACAGCGTGCAAGGCTGCTGTTCCAGAGTTAACGCCGACACAGAATTCTGTATTGTGTTTTTGGGCGAAATGCGTTCTCAAAGTCTTTGACAAAAGGACCTGCGGCAAAAGCGGAGCTTTGCAATACCTTTTGAATGGCGTTATCAATTTCCGGTTTGATGGATTGGTATTGAGCTTTGAGATCGATAAAATTGACTTTCATTACAGCCTCATAAGTTTATTGAATTATATAAATTTAGTAATTTTTCGCTCTCAATATGCCAATTATATTTTTCTTTTACAGTTTTTATGGCATTCTCTGACATTTGGTGGTATAATTTGGGATTAGATAGGATTTCTCTAATGGCTCCTGCAATGTCAGAGGGTTTTTTTTCATTTACGACTCGCCCAACATTGTTTTCAACGATTACTTTGCGCATTTCTGGAAAATCACTGAATACAATAGGTAAGCCAGCTGAAAGATATTCAAAAATTTTATTTGATAATGCATAATAATAATGTGGAGAATCATTTTGTAACGCAAAGATGCCCAGATCAGCGGAAGCAGTATATTTAGCTAATTCTTCCCAAGGAACTGGATCGAGGATAAAAACAGTTTTATCAAGAACTTTGGGATCAACTTTTTTTCTTAATTCAAATCTGTAAGGTCCATGACCGATTAAAACCAATACAACGTCGGGAAGCGATTTGACCGCTTCAATGATTATATCTACTCCCCGGCTCGGCGCAATTTGTCCCTGATAGATTATGATTTTTATTGATTCAGGTATCCCCAAGTTTTGTCTTAGAAAATTTGTGTTGTTTTCTATGTTCAGGTATTGACAATTCATAATTACATGGGGAGAGGCAATTTTATATCTTTGTGCAAATACGTTTGCTCTGGATTGGGTCTCCATGATATTCATTGTTGTACGCGGAGCCAGAAACTTCTCAATCTGGTACCAGACCATTCGCTGTACTTTACCATGTTGCACGCAATCAACATACAATTCGTGGGAATCATAAATCAATGGTTTGTTGTTTAGTTTTGATAATATAAAAGCAATTGGTAGTGTCTCGAGATCGTGTGCATGATATACATCAAATGTGGCATTTTTAGTGCTATAGACCGATCTAAGAACGAATTCTAAATATTTAATAAAGAAAAAGATAGTTCCTTTTGGTAATATGTGCCGTGTGAAAAGTTTTATACGTCTGATAATGATGGATTCCCGTATTTCAAATTCGGAAACGGTGTCGTCTTTCAATGCAATAAGGGTTATACTATTCCCTGCATTTATTAAAGAGCGGGATTCTTTGGTTACGCGGGCGTCGTGAATAAATTCTGTCATTAAAAACATGCAAATATTCATTATCAAACCTTTGTGTGAATTCTTTCATTTTTTAAAGTATATTACTATCCAAGTCTTGACTCCATAACAATTATGCATCCAAAAATGGAAGCATAAAATTAAATATACAAACAATATTTCTTACAGTAAACCCATAATTTTATTATTCACTAAAAAATTTAGTAAAAATGGTCCCGGCATCTATTATCGCGAGATGAAACGTAAATGATTAATGCTTTGATTTTTTTTAAAAAAAAGGTACATTGGGTTTCAATTTTTATTGTATTTATTGACTATACTTTTATCTTTTTTAATTTTAAAGGTAAGTTTTTTAAAATTTTTATAAATTTGAAATAAGGTGATTGTTTATGTTCATTAACGAAATGTCCAAGATCATTACTAGTCTTTTAATTCTGGTTGTTGTGGGATTTGGTCAAATTCCCGGAGTTTCATCCAACATGGATATCGAAGAGGAAGAAAAAAGAAGTGGACCAACGGCAATAGACTTTTCAAAAATGTTCGAGGTAGAGACTGTTAATCGGGAAGAATTTCTTCAGAAACAACGTCAGAGACAATTAATGTTACAGCAGCAAGCTGTACCTGCGGCTGTTCTTGAAAGAGCTATTAATCCCCAAAGTTATAAAGTCGGACCGGGAGATGTTTTTGATTTTAATGTTTGGGGTGCTTTGGAAGCCCATTATACGGTGTATATAAGCCCGGAAGGGTTTTTATCGATACCGACAGTGGGTGAAATTAATATAAGCGAGTTGACTTTGGCTGAGGCCCAAGATTCAGTGTTTTCAATAGCCAAGCCGGCTTATGATAATTGTCAAATATCTCTTTCTCTTGTTACACCGAGACAATTCAGGGTTCATGTAACAGGAGAAGTGAGATATCCCGGTACCTTTACAGCAGTTGCAATGGACCGAGTGTCTGAATTGATCATTCGTGCTGGTGGAATGACTGATATGGCTTGGAAAGCCGGTGTTCGAATCATTCGTGATTCCGATACATTACATATAAATTTGGATCGATTTGAACAAGAAGGAGATCTGGAAAACAATCCATATGTAGAGAGTGGTGATGTTATAGTCGCTCCAGCAATGGATTTAGTCGGGAAAGCCACCATTCGGCTTGAAGGGGATGTTGAAATTGCAGGCACTTATCAAACATATCCTGATGAACCATTGAAGGATTTTTTACAACGTGTTGGTGCGGATAAACCAAATGTAGAATATACACGAATTGTTATCAAACGGGAAACTGGCAAAAAAAATACATTTCATCCCTTTCAGAATGATTCAATTTTTTACTTAAAACCAAATGATCGTGTGATTTTGCCCTCCAATTATGTCTATATCCGAGGCGAAGTTGATCAGCAAGGTGCATTCAATTATGTACGTAACTTGACTGCTCGTGACTATGTCATTATGGCTGGTGCAAATGGTCGAATGAATGGAGTTTGGGTGCTCCATAAAGATACAGGCAAAAAAGAGAGAGGCCCAGAAACTCCAGTCTATCCGGGAGATATGGTGCATATGCCCCGTACTTTTGAACAGTATTTTCAAGGTTATTTTGGTATCGTATCTACTTTATCTTCATTGCTAATTTCTGCTATAGCAGTTGGTGTAATAGGGAATTGATCTAATTTAAATAAGGTGTGAGATGAGTAAGAAAGAAAAAAAAATTATTGACCTAATTTATATTATGATGAAATGGCGAAAATTGATTATTATTAATTTATTGATTGTAGCCATTTTGGCCGCCGGTATCAGTTTAATACTACCGCATGTCTATAAAGCAAACACAACTATTTTACCGCCGCAAAGTGATGCTGCTCCACTTGGCCTGTCTTCTCTTCTGAGCAATATGCCCATGGCAGGATTGGGCCTAGGCTCGGTTTCAAGTGAAATTTACCAATTTATTTCTATTTTGAACAGTAGAACGATTATGGAATCTGTAATTGAAAAATATAATCTTGTCGAAAGATATAAAGTAGAAAACATAGAAGAAGCTATAGAAATACTTCGGGAAAATGTTTCTGAAAATATCAATGATGATGGTACCCTAAGTGTTGCCTGTATGGTGAAAACAAATTGGATACCCAAGAAAGGTAATATTGTTGAAGCTCAAACAATTGCACGAGACATGACCAATTTATTTGTACAAAAATTGGATAGTATTAATAAAAATCTGAAAATTGAAAGTGCAAAGAGTAATCGAATTTTTATTGAAAATCGCTACATGCAGAATATCAATGAGCTGCATAAAGCTGAAGAACAGTTAAAAGCCTTTCAAAATAAGCATAAAACAGTCGCTTTTGAACAACAAACCCATGCGACTATAGCAGCTGCTGCTGAGATCAAATCTCAGATCATTTTGAAAGAAATAGAACTCAATGCATTATTAAAAAATGCTGGCCCGTCGAATTTACGTGTAAAGAGTGTCCAAAATCAAATAAGCGCATTAAAGGATAAATTAGATGATTTCTTTACAGATCAGGATGAATTATTTGTTTCCTTAGGCAAAGCTCCTGAATTGCAGATTCAATATGCAAGACTGATGAGAGATGTGATGTTGCAGCAAAAAATTATGGAATTCATTTTACCGCAATATGAACAAGCAAAAATTCAGGAGGCTAAAGATACGCCTACACTCCAAGTGCTCGATAAAGCTGTCAAGCCGATCAAACGATCAAAGCCTCATAGATCAATATTTGTAATTTTCTGGAGCATTATAAGTATTATTATCAGCATAATACTCATTTTAACTATTGAATATATTAATGATCAAAAGAATGAGAGCTCGGGTGAATATGAAAAGTTGGTCGAGATGGCAAAAATGCTAAAAAAAGATTTTAGATTCTACAAAAGCTAAAATATAATCATAAAAAATATGAAGTCTTTAGCAAACACCTCTTTCCTGACAGAGCCTGATAAAGGTAAAAAAACTATTTTATTTGTTTTTCATTTATTGTTTGTTGCGGTTCTCTTTCTTTTATTTACATTTTAATAGTTATTTATATATTATTGGGTTAATTGGGGCAGCTGCTTTATTATATTGGTTATTATTTTCGGTCGAAAATACAATCATACTTTTATTTCTTTATATAATAATACTGCCAAGCTCCTTTGGAGCAGATTATGATTTTTTTCATGGTTTTTATATAAAAATACCAGTTTTGTTGTTACTTCTTTTTTTTGTTCTGTTATGGATTTGGATGGATAACTTGCTAACCAGAGAAAAAAGCGGAACTCAATTGCATGACCTTGACGATCTACTCATTGTATTTCTTGTTATTGCTGCTGTATCTTTATTGAGAGGCCTTTTGGAAGGATATGCATATTATCATGTCATAACTGAAGGGGTCTTTATATTATTTTATGGATTCTATTTTGTTTTTCTTCGCAACAAGTCTTTGTTGCAAATTAAAAAGCTTACTATGGCTTTGGTGATTTTTTCTTTCATTGTTTCAATTGAATATCTGTTACTTACTTTCCAAGAAGGAAAGATCGCCACTATTGCTCTCCAGCGTATTGTAACTCGTCAGCCTTATATTGCTTTATTCACAGTTCCCGTTCTCGTTAGCAATATCTTTTTTCAAAAAAGAATCTGGATTAAAATTTTATCGATTATAGCCGCGTTTCCTATTATTGCAATGGTTTTAATCAGTCAATGGCGTGGGCTTTGGCTGGGATTTTTGATATCCTCATTTGCTGTAGTTTTTCTTGCGTTGAATCGAGACAAGTTTTCATTTCAGAAAATCTTAAAGTTTATTGTTCTCTTAATACTGATAATGACAACCTTGGTTATAACTATACTGATAATTGACCAGCTTTTTATTGGTTCCGCTATTGTGTCTCTATTAAATCGAGGGCTTTCTTTTACAGATGTAATGGGAGATGATTCTATTATTATGCGCATCTCTGATACAAGACGGGCTTGGCAACAAATGCAGGGAAGCATTGTCGATATTCTATTTGGCAAAGGTCTTGGTGCATCTTATGATCGAAATTCAATTTATATGACGTATCCTTACCAAGTGGACTGCACTTATATTTATATCTTTTGGAAGATGGGTCTCGTTGGATTATTGACTTTTCTTTTGATTGGTTTCAAAGTGTTTAAAAAAGGTTTTTATGCTTTTAAAAATACGCAGGATTTATTTATTAAATATATCACTGCATCATTACTTTCTGGTTTTATTGGACTGTACATTGCTTCTATTACAAGTGTATGTTCAATTATTTATCAATTTACAATAGTATGGGCCTTTATGATATCGGCTGTTGAAATTGTGTACCTTAAAGTTAGGTCTGAGATCATTATTCCGAGAAGAAACAATGAACAAGTCTGAAAGTAATGTTGATTTAAATAATCGTCTTAAAAATACTCTCAAAAGTTCTTTTGTTTACATACCATCGAAATTAATCCCTGGGATTTTGGGATTACTTCTCATTAGATTTCTTACCGCATATTTTTCACAAGAAGAATATGGATATTATCAAATTGGATTGTCCACTTTTGGTTTTATTCAAGTTTTTTCTGTTATGTGGTTATCATCCAGTGTGTCGCGATTTTATATTGCCTATAAAAATCGAAATAAACTAGATATTTTCCTTTCTACACTAGTTATTACATCATTTGTTGGAATCGTAATAGTAACGCTTTTCAGTTTTGTTCTTAATGTTCTAGTTTTCAAGTCCAAATTAAGTTTACAATTGTTTGGTATATTGAATATGGTAATTATAGCTTCCTTTGCCAGTTCTTTTTTTATGATATTCATTCAAGTCTACAGAGCATCTTTTAGAGCAAAACTTTATTCAATATTATGGAGTCTTTTTTCCTTAGGCAAGTTCATTGTCAGTGTTATATTAGTCTTATATTGGGGGGTCAAGGCAGAAGCAGTTTTTATCGCTTTCTCTGTCGTATCATTGTTCGTGTTTGGTTTTATAACCTTCAATTTAAATTTGAAATCTGTACTCAAGTTTAAAGCAGTTTCATTTAATTTAATGAAAGAGTTTATTAAATATGGTTTACCATTCAGCCTATCCTTTCTATCCTTTTGGGTGCTCTCGCTTTCTGATCGATATTTAATTGGCATTTTGGCTGATGCTTCTCAGGTTGGCCTATATTCTGTAGGGTATACGATATCCGAAAATACTCTGAAGTTTGTTTATATGATTTTAATGTTAGCTGCATATCCGCTTATTATTGACAGTTGGGAAAAAAATGGTAATTTTAGAACTCAGCAGCTTATAACCGGGCAGACACGCTTTTTTTTCCTGATTTGTTCACCACTATTGACAATTCTCGTCAGTATCCCAAAGCACATATTGCTGATTTTCTCAGATCGTTCATTTATTGAAGGTTCTACAGTGCTGCCTATGATAGCACTGGGTATATTTTTATTCGGGTTGAGCCAATATCTAATCAAAGGGTTTGAATTACAAAAACAAAGTTATAAAATTACACTGGTTGCTTTAATTGGTAGTATTACAAATGTTTCTTTGAATTTTATTCTGATACCCAAGTTGGGATACTTTGGTGCAGCAATTTCAGCTTTGATAGCATATGTGTGCTATTTTATTGCTGTATATTTGCTATCTCGACCTATTCTTGAATGGATACCTCCAGTTAAATCTATAGTAAAAGTGGCTGCAGCGTCTATAATATTTGGAATATTTTTAAATATATCCTCTTCCTTTTTCAGTAATTTGATAGTTGTTGTTTTTTTATTGATCCCCTCTGGAATAATTTTATACATGGCAGTACTTTTCGATCTTGAAAGAATTGCAGTATTATAATCTTGTCCGTATGCTCCCCAAAATTATTTTGTTCCTAAAAAAGAAGCAGTGATTGACCTAAAGAAAGCGAAAAAGACAATGTCGGCTTTAGTAAATTCTGTAAACATTTTCCCTTGTGTCACCCTTTAGCATACCGACTAAATCTATATAAAGTTTGCCCTGGATCAAGTTGTTCGGTATTAGAAAATTATAGATATATGGTTCTTTGTTAGCAATCACAATAATATCACCAAATTTAACAGCTTCCTCTATAGAATCCACCAAAACACCTTCAATATGTGGCAGCCTTTCCAGCAAATAGCTTTTGTTCCTTCCAATTAATTTTGACAGATTGAGATTTTTGTCATAGATTTTCACATCAAAACCTTTCCCTAAAAAATATTCAACGAGTTCCAATGCGGGGCTCCATCTCAAATCATCGGTACCAGGTTTAAAGGTAATTGAGAGAAATGTGATCTTGCTTTTATTTATTTCCAAAATAAGTTCTTTGGCGAACTGAATGTGAGCATCATTGCTTTCAGAAATCGCTTTGAGCAGCGGTGTATGCAGATAATGGTCATGCGAAATAATGTTCAGCGCTTTTAAATCTTTGGGCAGACAGGAGCCGCCATAGGCGAAACCCGGCTTTAAATACTGTGGAGAAATATTCAAGACTTGGTCTTTACAAAACAGCTGCATGAGATCCTGACTGTTCACCCCAAGTCTGTTGCAGATTCTGCCAATCTCATTCGCAAAAGATACTTTTAAAGCATGAAATGAATTGTTGACCAGTTTGATGAGTTCTGCAATTTCAATGTCTGTAACAATAATCTCTCCCTGAATTTCTTGATAAAGGCTCTTTAATTTATCAATTGCAGAGTTGTTTTCAGACGCCAGTATCGTAAACGGCGGTGATAAAAAATCCTGAACAGCTGTGCCTTCCCGCAGAAACTCCGGGTTGGAAACGACAGAAAAATCTTTATTACAGGATTTGCCGGAACGCGATTCGAGAATAGAGATGATCTCTTTGTGGGTCCCCGGTAGAACGGTAGATCGAATAACTGTAATATGATGCTCTTTTTTCTTTTTCAATGTATCGCCTATGGAGTCGGCGACCGAGTAAACGGCATTCAAGTCCAAATGACCGTCAGGTGAGTTCAAGGTCCCGACACAGATAAGAGATATCTCAGAATGCAAAACTGCATATTCGGCATCAACCGTCGCCTTTATCCGGTTTTCTTGTCTGCCTGTTTTAACAAGTTCATCGATTCCTTTTTCTTCAATTGTCGCAATGCCTTGATTGATCATTCGGACTTTATCCTTTTGCCTGTCCACACCAATCACAGTGTTGCCCAGCTGAGAAAAACAACCCATACCTACGCAGCCCACATAGCCCAATCCAAAAATGGATAAATTCATTTTTCATACCGTTCGCTTAAAGTTAAAACGCAAATGGACAGGATTTATTATCTGTCCTGCCCATTTAATTCACCTGCAGTTTTTATCACTCAACCCTTTATCGGGCGACTATGGGGTTGATGTGAATGTGTTTTTTCTCACCCGGTAAACTCGTTCCCCACCTTGCGCGCTCTTTCCGGTTTATCCAGATCAATATTCAGATGCAGTCCGATATCCACCAACAGATTCCATCCGGCGCACAAATAGATATAGGGCATAAATTCATCCACATGCGGCACCTTGATGGTCGGAAACGGCGTGTCCCGGTCCGCCACCGCCACAACGTTCAAACCGACGCCCTTGACCAGCACGTCCTGGAATTTTTCGATTTCATCATCGATCGGATTCATGACAAACACGATATCCTCGGCGTTCATGACTTCTTCGATGCCGTGAACCGCATAGGTCCCTTCCAGGAAATCGGATTTTTCACGCGTAATTTCGTTGGTTTTCAGTGTCAATTCTTCGGCGGCGCCGTCATTGTATCCGGCGAAATAGATGGTCGGCGCCTGGGCTGCTGTTTTAATAATATCCGGATCAATTTTCAGGGTCAGTGCGTTCTGTATCGCGTCGGCCAGTTTCGGCAGGGCGGGTTTCATATCTTTTCCCGCGATATTCCAGAGAATCGAGTCATAGACCAGCGCCTGTTCCACGACACTTTTGGTGGCGGCAACCGCCTGTTCCCAGCCGCAGTTCAGCACGATGGTTTGGGTGCAGGTGTTTTCCAGAACCGTATCCCGATTGGCAGTCAGGGCAAACCGGTGCGGATTGCCGGCTTGCGCGAGCATTTTGGCCAACAGCACGACTTCCTTGGTGCGTCCGGAATTGGATGCGCAGAACACGGAAAAACGCGACAAATCGTACTGGGCGGCCTGGCGTGAGCCCTCGGTGACCAGGTTGAGGTCAACGCCCCAGGTCAATGCCCGCCGTATCATGTGTTTGGCCGGGAATAACCGGCTGGAGCCTTCTCCGGTGAGCAGCAACCGTCCCACACTGGAAATGATCGAGCTGACGGAACGGGTTTGGGACGGATCGAATTGTTTGACAACATCAACCGTGTCCAGCATTTCACGCACGAGTGCGTATTTTGAATCCGATGTCATGGGGTCCTCCTGCTTTATAAATTATTCTCTGTCTTGAAGTTGTTTGATTTTATCTTTATAGGTTTCGGTTTCCTCGCGAACCTGTTTGATAAAGCTGTTGTCTTCAACCGTGCCGATCGCGGCCAGCATTTCATTCATATTCCGGAAAGTCGCCTGCCGGAACGGATTTTCATAATCCTTTTCTCTCGAAATGAAAACCTGATCACGGACATATTCCTGAAGATGCAAAGCTTTATCCAGCATATCCAGCCATTGTTGATCGGACGGTTCTGCCGTGCCCAGGTACTCACAGAGTGTGGCAAAGGCATGCTGTTGTTTCAACAGGGGATAATTTTCCCACAGTTCATCGTACCGTTTGTGAATATTCGCCCATGATGAGAGTTTGCCGCTGCGGATCTCTTTGCGCAGCTGGTCTACGTCCCGTTCGCGGATCAGCTGTCCGCCGATATTCATCCATTTTTTTTCCCGGTCGCCGGACAGACGCGCTCTTGCGTCCTGGAATTTCATTTCAGGATAGTCGAACATGAAATCCATGATATTGTTCACAGCATAGCGGCACAGCATGTCCCCGTAGGCTTTATATCCTTGTAATGGTTTCAAAACAACGCTGCGTCTGCTGCTCTTTTCCATGTTCTCTCCGGTTACTTTGAGATCGGTTGGCCATTTCGAACCGGCAAGGGTTTGGCGTCCCAGACTGATGTACTCGTGCGTGTTTTGATCGTCTGTTTTTTGCTTTCGAGTACGCGCCAGTGCTTTGCCCGTCCACCATTCGAGCAGTTCACGGCCCCGAAAAATTTCTTCCACCGTATCAGGCGCCAGGGAATCGTATTCGATATGCTGACGTTTGAATTTGCGCTTGTCGCGTTTGGTGAATTTCCAGCTGTTGCGGGCCAGCGCATACATATTGTAAAGCCACCAGAACGCCGGCAGAACTTCCAGTTGATCCTGGCCGACATTGTTGTTGACCAGTGAAAAGGGCAGGGGAATGTTCAGTTCCGCGGGAAAATCCGCTTTTGCCAAAAGAGTAAACGAAGCAAATTTGCTGGAATGTTTGACGCTGGTGCATAACCCCGGCCAAAAGCCGCGGCCGGCTTCAATCTCGTTGTCGTTCGCCCGACTGTTATGATTGGAGCCAATGGTGGCGCCCGCAGCCAGATTGCTCTGTCCCTTGACCACCGAGGCGATGAGAAACGAGTTGTTGTGATGCTGTTCGTGCGCCGGAAAGATTAGGTTGTTCAACACTTCACAGCAGGAAATGGTCGAATTGTCGCCGAGATACGAATTGATCAAGCGCGCGCCGTATTTTAAACTGGAATGCGGACCGAGAATAAAGCGAACCGCCTTGCATCCGTAGAAAATGTGACAACCTACGCCGATAATGCCGTTGACCAGTTCAACCCCCTCGCCGATCTGGGTGGATTCATCTGATGTGGAATTGATGGTCAGGTTTTTGATTTTATTGGCGCCTTTAATATAGCAGTGTGACCCGATTTTAACATCTTTGATAATTCGCGAGTTTTTAATCACCGATTGCGTCCCGACCATGCCGTAATAACCGCGCCTGGAGTCGAATTGATTTTGCGTGAGTTCGCCCAGTTTTTTCAACAGGTCCTGATCATCACGGTATTTGGCCCATAAATAGGCGTCTGCGGGAAGCATGCCGTCAAAGGGCATGATTTGTCGGCATCCGGTCTCATTCATAATATCCAGCCACACCCGCACATCTTCCGGTTCTCCGTCTTTGACAATGCCGTTGCCGAATTTGGAGTGATTGGTGGTGTTCATTTCATCGATATTGGCCAGAATACAGCGCTCGCCGATGATATAAAATGCCAGGTATTGCACGTTGTGTATAGCAGAATCATTGCCAATATCACAGGAAATAATTTTACTGTTATAGATCCCGACGGGCAGATGCAGATCATGATGGCTTAGCACTTTATTTGATAGACGGCCGATTCTGACTTGGCCGAAAAATTCAGTATTGTTCACCTGTTCCGGATTGAATTCATCCGTCACCCAGATGTCATCCCAATCCGCGGCGCGGTTGCCGTTTTTGACCAGATACTCAACTTCGGTAGAGGCCAGGTGCCGCCATACGGATTCGGATATCGGCGTTTGTTGATTGCGTAAATAATATTCATCCCGGCCTTTGGGCAGAAATTCGGAAGGAATGAAATTGCGCCCGATTTGATCAGGAGACTGAATTGCAACGGTATCCATAACAGAAACTCCTTGTATAGGGTCTAATGATGAGCAATCGAAACTTTAAGAATCAACGGATGCCTGAAGAGGCATCCGTTGGTTTGCGCTATGCTTTTTTACGTGAACGGTTGATCAGGAACGCAGCCAAAAGGACAAATGCAGTTAGTGAAACAAACTGTCCCAGAGGTTCCGGCCAGCTGATGCCCAGTCCATAGGGCAAATGACCGGAAAAGGCGGCGAATGCCGCGATAAATACGCCCATCAACCCTTCGCCGGCAATGAAACCGGAGCCCAGAAGAACCCCTTGTTCTGATCCTTTTTCCTCAACGGTTGCAGCTTTTTGTTTCTTTTCCATGAAATAACGGATACAGCCGCCGACAAATACCGGGGTCATGGTGGAGAGCGGCAGATAAATGCCGACAGCGAACGGAAGGGACGGTACACTGAGCAGCTCCGCCATCAAGGCCAGAGAGGCGCCGGTCAGTACAAGTCCCCAGGGCAGATCCGCCTGCAGTACGCCTTCGATCACGGTTTTCATCAATGTGGCCTGAGGCGCGGGGAGTTCGGGAGAGCCGAATGAAAAGGCATGCCCCAAAAGCCACACAGCCCCGGCGATGGCAAAGGCTGAAGTGGCAGCTCCGATCAGTTCCGACATTTGCTGGCGTTTGGGTGTGGCGCCGATGATATACCCGGCTTTTAAATCCTGAGAGATATCTCCGGCAATCGATGACGCCACCGCGACCACGGTGCCAATGGTCAGAGCCGTCGCCTTGCCGAAATCATCGGTCCAGCCCAGCGCGTAAAACAAAAGACTGGTACCCAGCAACGTGACGATGGTCATGCCGGATGTGGGATTGGAAGACACACCGACCAAACCGACAATCCGGGATGAGACCGTGACAAACATAAATGCAAAAATCGCGATACAGACCGCACTGATAATACGGATCAGCAGAGTGGTATCCATACCCAGGATAGTGGGAATCAGGATAAGCGCCAGAATAACCAGTAAAACACCTAACAGCACAATATTCATCGGCAAGTCATGATCGGTTCTCAGCGGTTTTGCCTCGATATTCGATTTGTGCAAAATTTCTTTTAATCCGACTTGAAGCGATTGGAACATGGTCGGGACGGATTTGACCACGGTAATGATCCCGCCGAATGCCACAGCGCCGGCGCCGATATAGCGGATATAGCGGGTCCAGATTTCAGCGGCGCTCATATCGCGAACCAGTAGATTGGTCTCCGGGAACATGGGAGAAGCGAGTCCCTGTCCAAAATGGTTGATCAGGGGAATCAAGCCCACCCAGGACAATAAACCGCCGGCCACCATGATCGCCGCAATACGGTAGCCGAGGATATAGCCGACGCCGAGCAAAGCAGGGCCGGCTTCCAGACCGATTTGGGCTTTTTTTATAATGGGTAGTTTGAGGTTCAGTGATTCCGGCCACAGTTTTAAAAAACTCATAAAAAACTTGTAACCGGCTCCTACACCCAGACCGACAAATACATTTTGGGCTTTGGCGCCGCCTGCATCCGAGGCGATGTAAACCTGTGCAGCGGCCGTGCCTTCCGGGTAGGGCAGGGTAAGATGTTCTTTGACAATAAGAAACCGGCGCAACGGGATCATAAACAACACACCGAGGATGCCGCCCAAACCGGCCAGCAGTCCGATTTGCAGCAGCGAGGGTGCAAAACCCCATAGAAACAGGGCCGGTATGGTAAAGATGATACCGGAGGCCAGCGATGAACTTGCCGAGCCCGTGGTCGCGGCGATATTTTGTTCCAGAACATTTGATTTTCCCAGAATCGGCTGCAAAAGACGGAACACAGCAACCGATACAATGGCAAGCGGAATCGCCGTGGAAATGGTGAGTCCGACGCGCAGTCCCAGATATGCATTGGCCGAGCCAAATACAATTCCGAAAATAATTCCGAATATAACACTCTTGAGCGTAAAATCTTTGAATGTCTGATCAGCGGGCACATAGGGTTTAAATTCGGCCATAGTCTTCCTTTCTGATTGTGATTGCATGCATGCCGAAAATAGTAAATTTCCGCAGAACAATCAAGATACTTTTTATCAGAGACCGATTTGAGATCATTGCTGAGGTATTAAAAAAAATCATACTCTGTTACCGAACTCGCACACCATTCGTCTTGAATCATCAGCTTTATTTTCTGCACGAGTTTGAAATCCCGGATGATTCCCTTTAAATAAATGGCTTGAGGTATTGGTTTTAAATCGCTGTTTTTGTACCTTGAGTTTAAATACAACAGGATATCTATGGAAAAACTCGATTTAACGGAATCAATTTTTATTCTCACCTATTTGGGACTGACCATCTGTTTTGGTTATTTTTTGCGGATTCGTGAAAAGCGCAGCGAAGCGGTACAGTTTTTACTGGCCGGACGGCGACTGACCCTGCCGTTGTTTGTGGCCACTTTGGTTTCCTCCTGGTACGGCGGTATTTTGGGTGTAGGCGAGTTTACTTATCGATACGGTATTTCCAATTGGCTGGTATTCGGTGTTCCTTATTATCTCACAGCGCTCGGATTTGCGTTTTTAATGGCGCGCCGCGCCCGATCGCGACTGGTGTATACCATCCCGGACCAAATGTCAAAAGTTTATGGACTGCGCGCTTCTTATGTCAGCGCTTTGTTTGTGTTTTTCATGACCTCCCCGGCGCCCTATGTGCTCATGCTGGGCGTATTGCTTAACTTTTTTTTCGGCTGGCCGCTGTGGATCGGGGCATCCGCCGGCGCGCTGTTTAGTCTGGTCTATGTGTTTTTTGGCGGATTCCAGTCTGTGGTCAAAACCGACATGTTCCAGTTTGCTCTGATGTTCATCGGATTCATCCTGGTGGTCGCCTTTGCGGCCGGCGAATACGGCGGGTTGCCGTTTCTTACAACAGAGTGCCCGGATTCGCATTTCGTATGGGATGGGGGACAGGGCGCCGCCTATATCATCGTCTGGTATTTTATCGCCTTGCAAACCTTTGTGGAACCGACGTTTTATCAGCGCTGTTTTGCCGCCAAAGATACGAATGTGGCCCGCACCGGATTGCTCTTGTCCGTCCTGTTCTGGTTTGTGTTTGATTTTTTAACCACCAGCGCCGGACTTTACGCCCGGGCTATTATTCCGAATCTGGATAATCCGCTCACAGCCTATCTGCACTTGTCACAAAGCGTGCTGCCGCCTGTATTATCCGGTTTGTTCATGGCCGGATTAACCGCAACCGTCATGTCCACACTCGACAGTATGATGTTCATTTCAGGCATGACCCTGGGACGGGATTTTTTATGGGTGATTGCCAAAAAAGAAGAGGCGCAGGTTTTCAAGTACACCCGCATCGGGTTGGCTGTTACGACGGTGCTGAGTGTACTGCTGGCTCTGTACGGCCGTTCCGTGGTTCAGCTCTGGAAAGAGCTGGGTTTTATTGCCACCCCGGCGCTGTTGTTTCCTGTGGTTTCCAGCTTTTTTGATCGAATTCGCATGCAAAGCCGCTCGGCTTTTTTAACCATGGTCAGTGCCGGCAGCATCTCTGCGGTCTGGACGTTTTCAGGCGCTCTGGGCCTGACCTCACATGACTATCTGTGGAATATTGAACCGATTTATCCGGGTTTGATCATCGCGGTTGCCATTTTTTTGACGGATCAGATGGTGCAAAAGTCCTTTCGCAGTTGATTCAAGTGACAGGCTTGGATCTCTACCTGTGATGATGCCATTCGGCTCGGTTGTAAAATAGTAATTCTCAGGATATTGCATTTTTGGCAAATATTTAGTACATTGTGCTATCGAATCAGAAAACCACACTGTTTCCCCCAGATTATAAAATGAGTGATATGGAGATGAATTATGAAAGAACGCATTCATAAAGCGGTATTGGCGTATTCCGGCGGGTTGGATACCTCGGTCATTATACCGTGGTTGAAAGAACATTACGGCTGTGAGGTGATCGCGTTTGCCGCCGATGTGGGGCAGCGTGAAGAACTGGACGGCCTGGAAGAAAAAGCGATTGCCACGGGCGCGTCCAAATGCTATATCGAAGATTTGCGCAAACCCTTTATCGAAGATTATATCTGGCCGACCCTCAAGGCGGGTGCGATTTATGAAAATCAGTATCTTTTGGGCACTTCATTTGCCAGACCCATCATCGCCAAACGTCAGGTGGAAATTGCCGAGGCGGAAGGCGCCGACGCAGTGGCGCATGGCTGTACCGGCAAAGGCAATGATCAGGTGCGCTTTGAATTGACATTCAAGGCTTTTAATCCAAAGCTTAAAGTGCTGGCGCCCTGGCGCGAATGGGATATCCGGTCGCGTGAAGATGCCATTGCCTATGCCAAAGATAAAAAGATTCCGATCACCGCGACAACAGAAAAGATCTACAGCAATGACCGCAACATATGGCATATCAGTCATGAAGGCGGCGATCTGGAAGATCCCTGGAACGCGCCCAAAGATGATATGTTCATGCTGACCCATTCACCGGAACAGGCTCCGGATCAACCCGAGTTTGTCGAAATTGAATTCCTGAATGGTGTGCCGGTGGGCGTGAACGGTCAGCGGATGGAAGCTGTCACGCTGCTGCAGACACTGAATCAGATCGCCGGAAAGCATGCCATCGGTCGCGCAGATGTGGTTGAAAACAGACTCGTCGGTATGAAATCCCGCGGGGTGTATGAAACGCCGGGCGGCACTTTGCTGTACAACGCGCACCGGCAGCTGGAATCCCTGGTCCTGGACAAGGAGACCATGCATTTCAAGGAAATGATATCACCAAAGTACGCGGAACTGGTTTATAACGGCGCCTGGTTTACACCGCTGCGCGAGTCTCTGGATGCCTTTGTCGAATCAACCCAGCAGAATGTGACGGGTGATGTGCGTCTGAAACTGTACAAAGGCAACATTATGATCGAAGGCCGGCGTTCACCCTACTCGCTTTATCGGGAAGAACTGGCGACATTCGGTGCGGAAGATGTGTATGCACAAAAAGACGCTGAAGGCTTTATCAACTTGTTCGGATTGCCTCTCAAAGTCCGTTCGCTGGTTGAGATGGACTGGGGCAAAAAGCCGAAATACAAAGAACCGGATTACAGCAAATTCAAGCGGGATTAACATGAGCAGTGAAAAAATCTGGAGCGGCCGTTTTACAAAATCCGTGGATGCCCTGATGCAGGAGTTCAGCGTCTCACTGGACATTGATCAGCATTTGTTTGATGCGGATATTGCCGTGAATAAAGCCTGGGCCGGCGCATTGTGCAGGACCGGTATATACACAGATGCGCAGACAAAGCAGGTTCGCGATGCATTAAATGCGATTCAGAAAGATTATCACGAGGGTAAATTGACCTTTCCGGATCACGCCGAAGATATTCACTCGGCCAACGAGCACTGGCTCACAGAACGTCTCGGCGAAACCGGAGCCCGCATTCACACAGGACGCAGCCGCAATGACCAGGTGGTAACTGATTTAAAACTCTATTTAAAAGAAAAGAATCTGGACTTGCAGCAAGCCATTTTAATACTCCAGTCCGCGCTCACCAACAAAGCTGAGGAACACAGAGATACTGTTTTGCCGGGACAAACACATCTGCGCCAGGCGCAGCCCATTTCATTTGCGCATTATTTACTATCATTCTTTTTCCAACTGCAAAGAGATGTTGACCGTCTCAATCAGGCTTTTGAGCGCTGTGACAGCATGCCGCTGGGAGCCGGAGCCATTGCCGGCGCCGGGTTTGACATTGACCGTATTCAACTGGCAAAAGAACTGGGGTTCAGCCGGATCACTGAAAACAGTTATGACGCCACGTCTGATCGTGATTATGTGAATGACCTTTTGTTCTGCTGCAGCCAGATTATGGTACATATCAGCCGAATGGCCGAGGATTTGATCATCGTGTCGTCCGAAGGCTACCGGTTTGTTGAACTCGATGAACTGTTTTCCACGGGCAGCAGTATGATGCCGCAGAAAAAAAATCCGGATTCTCTGGAACTGATCCGCGGAAAAACAGCGCGGGTGATCGGAAATCAAGTATCCGGACTGACCCTGCTAAAGGGCGCGCCTACGGCCTATGTTCGGGATTTACAGGAAGACAAAGCGCCGGTATTCGATTCTTTATATCAGACCACCCTGTCTGTGCGGATATTGGCCGGAGTGGTGGAGACACTTGCTGTTTTCCCGGATCGAATGCGCGCCGCATTGACTCCTGACCTGTTTGCAACGGATATGGCTGATTATCTGGTTCGCAAAGGCATGCCGTTTCGTCAGGCGCATCGTGTGATCGGGAAAATCGTTGCAAACGCTGAACAAAATGGAACTGCATTGAATAGCTTATCCCTTGACATTATGAAACGTCACTCGGAACTGATTGATGCGGATATTTACGAGTGTTTTAATCCGCAGAACGCTCTAAAGAATCGCAATATTGCCGGCGGCACCGGGCCGGTTTCTATAGAACATCAGATCAAAAAAGCACGCGAATTATTGAAACAACCTTTAATAAAAATGTGAATTAAAATTTTGGAGAATTATGAAAGTCAAAGATCTTTTGGATCAAACACCCACTACATTTAGTTTTGAATTTTTCCCGCCCAAAAGCGAGGACGGCTGGGAAAACCTGTTTAATAACATTTCAAAACTTCTTCCTCTTAAACCCTCCTACGTCAGCGTCACCTATGGCGCTGGAGGGTCCACGCGTCACCGCACACACGAGCTGGTGGTGCGCATTCACAAGGAACTGGGATTAACGGTGGTTCCCCATTTGACATGTGTTGGGTCTACGAAAGACGAGATTGCAAAAATAATGGAGCGCTACCAGAAAGAGGGCATCGAAAACGTACTTGCCCTGCGCGGTGACGCTCCGGATGACAATGAAAAATGGACAAAGACAGAGGGCGGGTTTGAATACGCCTGTGAACTGGTTGCCTTTATCAGAAAAAATTTTCCGGATTTTTGTATCGGCGTCGCCGGTTTCCCGGAAGGTCATCCGGAAACCCCAAACCGGCTGGTTGAACTGGATCATCTAAAAGCCAAAGTTGACGCCGGAGCCGACTATATCGTCACCCAGTTCTTTTTTGCCAATCAGGACTTTTATGATTATCAGGAACGCTGTTCACTGGCCGGCATTGAGGCGCCGATCATCGCCGGAATCATGCCGATCATTTCCACCCAAGGCATGCATCGCATGTCGGAACTGGCCGCCGGGTCCCGAATTCCGGCTCCGTTGTATCGATTGATTACGCGTGCTGTGAATGAAGAATATGTGGAACATGCCGGTGTGCACTGGGCCAGTGAGCAGGTACGGGATCTGGTGGAAAATCAGGTCAGGGGAATCCATTTTTATACATTAAACCGTTCCAACGCGACGTTGCGGATTTATCAATCGCTGGGCGTTAAAAATTCGAAACAGTTTTTAGAGACTTGAAAAATACCGGCACGCAGAGGCGCAAAGACGCAGAGAAAAAAAGTCTGGATATATTGCTTGTTGATGAAACGGTAGTAGTAGATGTCAAGTCCTGTGAACGGCTGCATCCTGTTTACAAAAAAACCGGACGAAATCAGGCCTATTGTTGGATCTCAATATACCAGTTATGCGGGATAGTATTGCGCGAGTTGTACGAGGTTTGGAAGAGCAGCCAGATTTAAAATATTGAGACGCAGCGGGGACATGATATGATATTGTTTTTCTCAGCGACCTTTGCTTCTTTGCGTGATATGGTTTTTTAAAGGATTAGCACGCATATACAAAGAAAAGCAGTCATCATTCGTGATAAAACCAAAAAGCCCCTGTCAATGACAAGGGCTTTTTTTTAGTCTATTTCAAAAGTATCATGCGCTTGACGTCGGTATAATCACCTGCCTTTAATCTGTAAAAATACAATCCCGTCGCCACTTTCAGTCCCTGATTATTTGTCGCGTTCCAGAGCAGTTTGTGGTGTCCGGCGGTCTGGCGTCCGTCCCATAAGCGTTTGACATGTCGTCCGCGCAGATCATAAATATCCAGAATCACGTGCTCGGGACCGGGCAGTGCGTACCGGATTTCAGTTGTGGGATTGAACGGATTGGGATAGTTCTGCTCAAGCGCAAATTCCGTCGGCACTGTTTTTTCTTCTACCGCGGACGGATAGGTGAAATGTGCTGTAATCGTTTTGTGATTGTTCAGCGTAATCACTTTGGTGCTCAATGAATCCGTTGGATCATCGTTCCAGTGATCAAACACCATATTTTCTGCCGGTGTGGCCAGTAATGTGATCGGAGTGCTGTACGCATAATCCGGTTGATCCGGCATTTTCTGGATGTATCCGGAGCCTTCCGGAGCAACCCGGGTGCTCAGCAAACATCCGCTCACAATGACACTGTGCGTTTCCGACCACTCGGACAACACGTCCTGATGGGTTTTGCAACGGGCTCTGACGCGGATCAGATAACTGCCCGAAGCCAGATACTTGTGTTTGTAAAAATCTTCTGACCAGGCCAGATCATTATAAGCTGTGAATGACGGAACGCCGGATTGATCCAGTTCTTTGACCATCAGCGCACTCGCCAGCTTGCCTTTGTATTCATGGCCCATGCTTCCGCCAAAATCGATTGAAAGTGTGACTTTTCCGTCATTACCGCCGGCAATGTTTCGGAATTGCGCCACATAGCCGGTTTGGGAATTGTCGGACGGAAGTTTGACAGAGCCGGACCGGGCTCCTGTATAAAGAGATTGCCCAAACTGATCCTTGCCCTGCGAACTGTTGTTGATAAATTCTTCCGCTCCTTTCAAAGTGACAACAGAGGCGCGATCCCAGCCGAAATTGTTGCGATCGGAAAAGAATGCAAGGGTGTAGCGTTTGTCCGGATCCAGACCGGATAATGTCAGCTGCAGCGGTTCATTCGGTTCATTTATGGGCTGTATGGTTCCGCGACAATCCACAATTTGATTAAAGATATCCCAGGCATCTGTTCCTGTGGCCGGGTCAGCGCCGAGCATCGCATGTTTTTCCGGATTATAGGTTCCACCTTTTACTGTCAATGTAACCGAGGTACGGGTCCCTGATTCATAATCCAAAAGATTGCCTGTGCCCGGCAAGCCGCTGTTTCCGTTCGGCGAGGTGATTTTGGTGATATTGTTCTCACTCTGGGAGTTGAGTTCTACCCAGTCGGAACGGTTTCCATCACCCCAGTCAAACTGGAATTGCAGGTTGTGGCCCAGGTTGCTGAGTGCGTTATGGATTTGAAAATGCAGTACATCATTTCTGAACGCATCCGACAATCCGAAAATCTCCGGGGTCTGGATGTTTTCATCCTGTTGAACAAAATTGGCGATAATGTTCATGTCCTCGGTTAACGCGACGGTAGTGGGGTTCAGATTGTCTTCGATATCGCCGCTCCAAAAGGCAAATTTGAATCCTTTTTTCGGTTTTGCTTCGAGCACAACGGTTTCACCGGAAACGACCATCGTATCGCCCGAAACCGGGGTGGTGCTGCCGCCTTCATAGGGACTGGCTTTAATCTGCAGTGTGTACATATCTTTGATGAAACGAGCCGTGATGTTTTTATCGCTGTTCATCAGCACCTGGGTGACCGAGGTGTCGGTGTCCGTCACGTCGCCTTTCCATTCCAGGAACCGATAGCCTGCGGTTGCAACCGCCTTTACGGTCATGACACTGTCTTTTTTCAGCGTGTACGTACCGGCCATGGGTACGGTGATGCCGCCCTGATCCGGATTCAGCGCGATTGTCAGTGTATGCCTTGTCGGCTGAACTGCCTTGAAACTCGCAATGATGAGTTTGTTGCCGGTCATTTCAACAGCAGTTGTCGGTTTTTGGGCCTCAGCCACACCACCGCTCCAGCCGGTGAACTCAAAACCGGGGGACGGAATGGTGGTAATATTGACGGTTTCTCCCTGGCGGTACTGGTGCGAACCGACTGCAGGAGCCGTAACTCCCGCTCCGGATGGATTGACAATCATTTCCAGAGTAAACTGTTCTGCCTCGCCCTTTTCAAAGACCGCGGTTACCGATTTGTTGTTTTCCATATGGATGGTTGTTGTCGGGCTGTTGGGATTGGCGACCTCACCTATCCATTTTTTGAAATAATAGCCTTCATACGGCAATGCGGTTATCGTGACGACTTCACCCACTTGATAAGAATGAATACCGGTTGCGGGCGCTGTGGTTCCGTAATCAATGGGACTGACACTCAGACTTAGAATCGAAGTGGGAATGTCTTTTTGACGAAAGACAGCCACAATGCTTTTATGCCGGTCCAGCTCAACCGTGGTGGTGCTGTCTGTGGGATCTGTCACATCACCCTGCCATCCGATAAATTCATAACCGGATGCGGCTTTTGCGCTGATCGGGATCACACGGTCTTTGTCACCGGTGTACGTACCGGCTGTCGGAGTTGTACTGCCTCCGTTTACAGGAATATGCGAAAGCGTTAATGTGGTTTTGCTGGTTTGTTCGGTTGTAAAATGCGCTCTCACGGTCTTGTTGGAACTCATTCTGATATAGGTCGAAGACTTGTCCATCGCATTGACATCACCGGTCCAATGTGAGAATTCGTATCCTTCGGTCGGAACCGCCGTGATGTTTACTTTTTCATTGACGGCAAATGAATGCTGGCCGACAGCCGGACCGGTTAATCCGCCTCCTTCCGGATTTATCTGCATAGTCAGAAAAACCTGACCCGTCGCCTGCTGAAAGTTCGCCGCGATCGAGTGGTCCAGATTCATGGTGATGGACGTCGTACTGCTGTCCGGTTGCTGTACCGGCCCTTGCCAGGTGGTGAATTGATAACCGGGCCAGGGCAATGCCTGCACCATCACCTGGGCGCCGCTGTTGTATTCGTGTTTTCCGGGCGCCGGAATGACCGTTCCGCCGTCGGTAGGATTAGCGGCAATGGACAATGTCCGCCGGGTGCCTTCTATTTCACGAAAATGCGCGATGACGCCCTTGTCCGCATCAATGGTAATGCGTGTTGTGTCATTATAAGGCTCTTCGACATCACCGGTCCAGAATTCGAATTTATACCCCTGAGCCGGATTTGCAATAATGGTCAGTGTGGTTCCCGCTACTATCTGATGCTGCCCGCGAACCGGCTGGGTAGTGCCGGTCGCTTCAGGGTACACATCAATGGTAAAGGTATAGGTGGTTTGTCCGGCTTCAAAATTAGCAGTGACCGTTTTATTGCTGTTCATGACCACATGCGTTTGTGCGCTGGACGGATTGTCTACGCCTCCGCTCCAGCTGCTGAACGTATAACCCGCATTTGAAACGGCAGTCAATGGCACAGAAGTCCCGGCTGAATAGGTGTAAACCCCGGCCTGGGGCGTGGTGGTTCCGCCGTTTGCGGGATTCGCCTGAACGGTCAATTGGTATTCATTCGGCTGGTCCGCTTCAAAAACCGCTGTTATTTGCTTGTCCGCTGTGATGTTGATCGTTGTTGTTGCCGATGACGGATTGGCAACATCGCCTTGCCAGTGCGAGAATTGATAACCCGCAGCAGCGAATGCCCGAACTGTCACTGTCTCGTCTTTCTCATAGGTATGCGAACCGACAGAAGGCTGGGTTGTGCCGCCGCTGGATGGAGAAGCGTTCAGGGTCAGTGTATATTCATTAATTTGAGAAAAGTTGGCCGCTACCGCCTTGTTTTGGTCCACGGTGACCGTTGTTGTGGCGCTGGACGAATTGGTTACATCCCCGGTCCAGCCGACAAACTTATAACCCGGCGCCGGCACCGCTTCGATCTGAACTTCGCTCCAGGAATCATATTGTTTGGTGCCTGTGTACGGATTTACATCACCCCCGGCGGACGGAGATGCCTGCAGCGTGAGATCGTACTGGAGGTGATCAAAATAGGCTTTGACCAGTTTGCTGGCATCCATGGTTACCGTGGTCTGCGCCTGATTGGTATGGGCAACATCTCCCTGCCAATGTGTAAAACTGAAACCCGGATTCGGAAAGGCTTCGACGTTGACCACGTCATTACGAGTATAAGTGTGTTTGCCAATACCTGGAGATACGCTGCCGTAACTGTTGTTATTCATCCGCATGGTTAGTTCAACGGTGGATGATAGTTGAAAATAAGGTTTTAAGCTGCGATTTGAATTGACCTGAAACGACAGGGTCGGATTGGTCAGGCTGCTGTTGTTATTCCAGTTTACAAATTCGTAATCCGTGTTGGCTGTGGCTGTAATTTCAAACGTTTCTCCCTCAAAACGGGTATAGTTGCCGGGACCGGGAGTGGTGCTGCCGCGGTCGGTTTGATCGGGAGGAAGCACACTGATTGTGTATTCATCCAATGCTTCAAAATTAGCCGTAATGGTTTTGTCACCATCGATCAGCACAGTGGTCTGAGCGCTGTTGGGATCAGTGACAGCGCCGCTCCAGTTTGCAAATCGGTAACCACTTTCCGGTATGGCTCTCACAGTGACCACGTCGCCTTCGCCGAATTGATGCGATCCGACCGAAGGCTGTGTAGCGCCCCAACCACTTTGATTGATGTCCATGGTTAAGGTATACTGGGTGGTTTGATTGGACTGAAAATGAGCAATAATGTTCTTGGCTGCATCCACCTGGAGCGTGGTTGTTGAATCGAACGGATCAGCAATGCCGGAACCTTCCCAGCGGGAAAAATGATATCCCGCATTGGAAATGGCTTCTATATTGATTTGTGTGTTTTGTTCAATAGCGTGCGTTCCGGGCGCGGGAACCGTCGTACCGCTGCCGTTCGGCATCACGCTTATGTTGACCGAATAGGTTGCCATCTCTGCAAAGGTGGCTGAAATGGTTTTGTCTTCATCCATGATCACTGTGGTGTTTGCAGAATTGGGATCGGCTACATCTCCATTCCATTGGACAAAATAATATCCGGAAGCCGGGGTTGCAGAAATACTGACCACATCTCCCGAGTTGTATGTATGGCCTCCGGCAACCGGTGTGGTGCTGCCGCCGGGCGTGTCATCGATGGTCAACGTGACCTGCTGCCGTTGAAAATAAGCGGTGATTGTTTTGCTTGATGTCATGGTTGTGCTGGTCGATGGATCATTGGGGTCTGCGACATCTCCCTGCCACCCGACAAACTGATATCCGCTGGCCGGGACGGCAAACAGGGATACCACATAATTGTCGCCGTAGGCATGGGTTCCTGGTGACGGATTGGTGGTGCCCCATGCTGGTTCATTGACCTGCAAGGTCAAGTAATGGTCACTGGGCGCAAAATTCGCGGTAACCACCTTGTCCGCGTTCATCACTACCGTTGTTGACTGAGCGTTAGGGTCTTCTACGGCTCCGGACCATCCCTGAAACACATATCCGTCGACCGGGTTTGCTGCGATGCTTACAATCTGTCCGCCATCGTAAGTGTAGGTTCCAGCCGAAGGAGAAGTCGATCCGCCGGCACCGGGATTGGATGAAAGGGTTAAATCATATTCTTCCTGCTCGAAATTGGCGACAATGGTTTTGTTGCTGTTCATGGTCACTGTGGTCGTCGCACTGTTTGGATCCGCCACATCGCCGCTCCAGTTTACAAACCGATATCCGGCATTGGCTGAGGCGGTTATGGTGACCACGGAATCCCGGCTGATGGAATAGCTGCCGGCTGCGGGGGTGGTCGAGCCCCGGGTTGAATTGTTGACATCCATGTTCAGGGTATACTGATCCGCTGTTATCGGCTGAAATTCAGCGGTGATGGATTGATCTGCTGTTATGGTTGCCGTGGTGTTGGCGCTGTAGCTGTCGGCAATTCCGGTGCCATACCATTGCACAAACTCGTATCCGCTTATAGGAGTGGCTTTGATTGTGATTTCGCTGCCCGCGCATACATTGGTATCTCCGACAGTGGGCACGGTGGCGCCTGTACCCGCCGGGGTAACGCCCATGGTGACCGTATAGCCAATACAGGAAAAGTGTGCCGTGACGGTCTCGTCTTCTGTCATGGTGATGGTTGTTGAAGCGGACTGGGTATCCGCAACGTCTCCTTCCCAGTAATCAAATTCATATCCCGATTCAGGGAGGGCTGAAATAGAAACGGTTTCCGTGTAATGATAGGGATGGGTTCCCGGTGCAGGGGATGTGGACCCCCCGGTGGTGGTCTGCGTGGTCAGATACATATAATCGGTGACACCGCCGCTCAGCCCCACCACAGCGGTTCCCAGTCCCTCAAAGGGTACGGGGCTGATGGGAGAGCCTGTGTTGGGATCGTAAAATTGCACTTCTCCTGAACTCAGAGTATATACTTGTGAACGACTGGCATCCCACATTTTAAATGTCATGGGATTTCCCCCGGTAAACCCCGCATCTCCGTCGTCATGCTTGTAGGCGTTCAAAAGAGCCGGGCTTGATGCCGTGGGCGGCTCGGATAATACGGCAACGCCCACACAGAGAGAACCGTCAAAGACAGCGACTTCATCACCTGCGGTTAACGACATTCCATGATATGCAGCCTGAATAATATAAATATTCATCGGCTGGAAATTACTGGATGGCGGCTGAAAATGACTTGCCTGCACCGAACCAACAATACCGAGTATCAGAATCAATGTGACAAAAAACAGCTTACTATGTTTCATATGTTGCCCCGTATTTTGAAAAGGATTACTTTTAACAGAAATAGCATAGAGAACCCATGCATGTTTTAGGCCAAACGTTTGCAAATCGCAAAGAAAAAAAGCGTCTAATAAGTTATATAAAAATAGTAAATTAATATGAAAATTACAAAAGGGTTTAGTATTATTTATCATTAATATATACAGCAATTCCATTTGATTGCTTTAAAAATAGACACTGTGTCAAAATGATTCACTTATAGGGTTTGCTTCATCCAGCGTCCTCGTTTGAACCAGAACCCGAGTATTATCCCTTTTAGACCGGTCGTCAGGGATATTGCCCACCAAATTCCGGTACTGCCCCATCCCAGTGTGCCGGCAAGAAACAGGGCCAGCGGAATCCGGAGCCAGGTCAGGGGCGCTGCAATCATCATGGGAGGGAGTGAGTTTCCTGCACCGCCGAATGCACCCTCGAGCACAATTTCGAATCCCAGGAAAATTTCGAAAATGGCAATGATCTTTAAATAGTCCGCTCCTTCTGCAATCACGGCAGGATCGCTGATGAACAACCGAATCAGACTGCTGCCGAAAAAATAGAAAACAATACTTAAAATTGCCAAAATAATAGAGATGTACAATACACAGAGCCATGCGGCTTTTTCTGCTGTGCGAGGGCGCCTGGCTCCCAGATATTGTCCGACCAGAGTCGCGGCGGCAAATGAAAATCCCACCGACATATTATAGGATATTCCTTCAATGCGGTGCCCAAGGCCGAGAGCGGCCAGAGAATTGTATCCGTAATCTGTAATGATGGTGGTCAGTATCATGTAACTCAGACAGAACATGACGCCATTGAATGCAATAGGAGAACCGATGTGTATGATCCGTTTCAGCATTGGAAAATGAACCAGGGAGTGCCGTTTCCAGTGAATCGCAATATGCAAGGACCGGCGGGGCAGGAGAAAAATCAGGATGACGGCTATGAGTAAATGTGCAATGACAGTCGCCAGGGCGGCACCTCCGGCCTGCAGTTCCGGAAAAGGACCGTAACCAAAGATCAACAGCGGATCCAGAATCATATTCAGGGTCAAACCGGCTGCAATGACTTTGAGAGGGGTGTGCGTATCACCTGTGCCTCTGAATGCTGAATCAACGGCAAACGCTGTAAATATGGCAAAGAGGCCGTAAAGAATGATACTTTGATAGTCAATCGCATGCTGAAAGATCATACCCTCCAGGCCCATTTTTGTAAAGATAGATTTCTGAAAGATGAGGCCGAGTAGCGTAAGAACCACGGAAAGCAACACAGTCAGCAAGAGTCCCTGTCCGATACAGGTAGAGGCATGACTGCGCCGCCCGGAGCCGATGTAGCGGGCTACAAGAGAGTTGATTCCCGTGCCTGCCAGTGTAGCCAGTGCCTGCAGAGCCCAAAGAATAAAAGACGCTGCGCTGATGCCGGCCAACGCCTCGGCGCCCAGTTTACTGACCCACCAGATGTCGATCAGGTTGAAAACCATAATAATCAGCATGGAACCGATGGCCGGGCCTGATATTTTAAAAATAGCCTGTTTGAGGGGAAGAGACAGCACATTGTCCACTTGCTCGGGCGCGGGCAAAACGGTCGAGACCTCGGGATTTCCATGCCATTCCAGGCTTGAATCTGTTACGATATCTTCTTTCATCGTCATTCCTTAAATGCCTTGAAAATACAAAAAAAATCCGTATTTTTCATTATATTAATTGTATATCATAGCTGCCGGTTAATTTAAACGGCAGGAGGTTATGAACCAACGGGAGAGAGATATCGTGCAAGTCATCGACTGCAGTCATCCGTTGTCCGAATCCGTTCCTGTCTGGCCGGGTGATCCGCCTGTGCAGATTCAGCCCTGGACAAAACTGCAGGATGGATTCCGAATGAATCGGATTTCAATGGCTGAACATTCAGGGACGCATATCGGGGTGCCGGCTCACTATGTGTCAAATGCCATAACCCTGGATCAATTGCCGGTTGCTGATTTAATCCGGCCTGCTGTGTGTGTTCATGCGGTTCAGTACCCGGAGTTTTACAAGGGATTTCAACTGACTGCGGATATGGTCCGGGACTGGGAGCAAAAGCACAACAGAATCAAAGCCGAAAGTGTGGTACTGGTTCATACCGGTTGGGATCAGTACTGGGAGTTTACTTGTATGGGAACCGGGCAAAAGCCTATGCTGCCCGGAATCGCAGCGGATGCTGCAGAATTGTTTGTTGAACGCGAGATTCATGGTGTTGGAATGGACGCACCGGATATTGGCGCCGGGGATGCGGATTTTATTGTGAATCGGTATTTGGCCGAACATGATGTCTTTCACCTGGAAAACCTGACCCGGCTGAATTTGCTTACTGATAAAGAGTTTACTCTGATCATCGGCGCTGTTGCAGTCAAAGGCGGGACCGGCGTGCCGTGTCGCGTTTTGGCCGTGTCTACTTTGGCATGATTTCTGTTGTATAATCAGGTTCGTACGAGTTGCAAAAATATAGGATGGCAATGAAAGGTCATAACACGCTGATAATAATATCCCGTGTCATTTTATGCCTGTGGGTATCCTGTTACATGATTTTTATCCCTGTTTTTGTCGATCATCTGAGGGCAGGACAGAATGATGAAAAACCACTCATTGGTCACCAGCCGGTCATTGTCGGAAAGCGTGGAGACCCCCTGATGATCCAGGCAAGAGTCAGTGAAAAACCGGAATTACAGTCTGTTACGCTCGCTTTGTCAGTAGCCGGAAAAACGGTGCACGGACAATTGAATCGCATACCGCCCAAGCATCCGGTTCCTGGCGCCGGTCCAGCCCCTGCAGGCGCTCACACTCTCCGGACGACCATCGCCTTCATCCAATATCGTGGCCCGGGTCATGACCGGGGAAAAGCTTGTTGTTGATAAAACAACAAAGTACTACTACCTGGTTACCCATGCAAACGGAGAACGCGGATATGTGCTGCAAAATCAGGTCCGGGTGGTTCGACGTGGATTTACGTACGGCGCTCGCTTGAAATCCTACTACAGCCGGCTGGATACCCTAAAATACCAGATTACAGCGACTGCCGTTAACGGTCAGACCGCCAGTGTGTCTCATAAAACTCATTTTGTCTCTCAGGAAGCATATCAAAGACTGTATCAAAATTTTCGTCCGCCTCAGACCGGGGACGAATCCAAAGCATTTTATAAACGGCCTTTGTTTTGGCTGGGGACGGCTGTCATCGGAGGGTTGGTTGTCGTATTCATGTCGGGTGACGACGAGAAAAAAGCGGCCACCGTTAATTTACATGTGGATTGGGATTAAACAGGAATGATCTGAATGATACGTACAATGATATCCATAATCTGTCTTGGTACCCTGTTGGTATTTTTGCGCTGTTCAAGTCCGAATTCCACCTGTCGCTGATAAAAAACTGTCGTTCTCCCTGTCACTGCGTGAGAGTTCGGGACACTCATTGTCCCTGTCTTTGGTCGATAGCATGAATTTGCGCGTCTTGCATAAAAAAGACAGCTTGCATTTAACATTGCCGTTTGAGGGGGCAAGAGCGGATACTCAACTTACGATTCCATCCGGTATCCCGGTTCGTTTCCTGGCAGATGTATACAAAGATTCACGTGTGATCATGCAAGGAGACACAACCATCACGGCAGGGTCCGGAGAAAAAATAGATTTGTATTTATCTTTGAAATTTGTAACCCCGGCTGTCATATCGACACCGTCCACTCAGGATGTACAGGCCGGTGACAGCGTGAGTTTTGATGTGGCGGTTCGGGCGATGCAGACCAAATTTTATAAAGCAGTCACCCGGATTGAATTTGATCCGAATATTCTCTCGTTTCGATCTGCGGAAAAAGATAAACATTTTTTAAAACAAAATGCCGGTGATATCACGGTACAATTGACGGATACAGAGGGGCTGCTGATCCATGATGTGGAAATTACACCCAAAGCCTCCGCTGTTTCCGGAAACGGTAACCTGACAACCCTTCGCATGCAGGCGTTGAGAAGCGGACGCGTCTCCGTTACAATCTCTAATGATCCTGATGTTGAAGAAACACTGGGTGTTTATGACAGGAGTGACTCAAACGGATACCTGTTGTCAATCTGGGGTGCATTGTGGTGGTTAATTAATAAAGGCGCAGACCTTAACTCTGCGCCTTTTGCAGGAGGCAACTTAGATATTCAGCCAGTAGGTCATTTTTATCATAAATATATTGTCCGCCGAGTCTCGCATCAGCCTTTCAAAAGAATTTGAAAACTGCAGATCCTGATAATAGCGGTCATTGCTTCGTTCCTGTGTCCAGACCAGGTACAAACGCGAGCCGGGACGGTATTCCCAGCGTAACACGGCATTGCCCCGGAATGATTTAAAGTGAAAATCCGGGTCTGAATATGAGAACGAGGTCTCGCCTGCAGAAACCGTATAATCACCGTCTTTTAAACTGATTTCATCCGATTGGTATTCGTAAAACTCGTACGTTTCCGGTCGGGCGAGCTCTTTATAATGATGATAATCACCGTGCGAAATCAAGGGCTGTGCATACAACTGCAGGGTGAGTGTCGGAGAAAAAGCCCAGTTCAGCCGGATGTCTGCGCTCAGTTCTGTGTAATCCAGTTCACCGAACACATAGCGGTTTCCAAACATCGCCTCGGCCTGGGGATCGGGAAACTCGTCGATCCATTGGGCATGACGGTGCTGCCAGGTGATTTCAGGTTCGAGCGACAGTGAAAAACTTTTTGCCGATTTATAGGTCATTTCCGCTGAAAGCGAATAGCTTTGTTCTGCTCTGCCGGTCGACAGGTCAGTGGATAATCCCAGAACCAGATTTCTGCGATTGTCGGTTCGGTATCCAAGTTCCAGATAGCGGGCGGAGGGGGATTTGCTCAACGGTCCGCCGCGTGTCAGCCGATTGTCGAGTGTCGGGAATACATGAAATCCGGTTACTGAAATATTGTGATAATTCAGCAATTTGATATCCGTTGTGCCCCATATTCCGCGGGCCATCAAATGTCCGCCAAAATCAACCGTTTGAAAGGCAGAGCCGATCACCCACAGCTCGCGAAAATAGTTCCCGGGTGTTGTCCATTTGTAACCGGCGCCGACATGTGCATTGATCATGTCGGTCCGCCACAAAAATCCCATATCATTGACCTCGAAACCGGGCGAGACAAAACCGATAGCGCTGTTGAGTAAAAAATTTCCTTTTTGTTTGTTCAGCAGCGCCCGACCCGCCATACCGCTCATACGGGTGGCTGAACTGTCCACAGAGAGATGAGAGACGCCGGGACGTTGAAAATAATGTGTGGAATTGGTCTGCAAGTCGAGCAGTCGTTCGTTTGTACCGGAAACCTGCGAACCGGCCAGCCAGCTGGAAACCACCCAGGTTTGTTCAGCATCCAAAAAGGCCCAGCCGTCAATTCCCAGCGTATAGGCTTCCTGATTCATCTCGTCTTTTAGTGTTGAATGTTTAAACTGCCGACGGGTGCCGGTGCTGATAAATCCAATCCCGTATCGACCCTCCTGGATTTCATTCTGCGCCCGTGCCACGCCAAAATGGGTTCGGGGTTCGACAGTCTGGTGGTGCAGAGTGCCGTCAATTCGGTATTCCCCGCTTTCCCGGGCCGTCAGGGCATACAATCCTCCTACATTCCAGTTTTTTCCCACTTTGCCGGTGACTTTGCCGGCTCCGTATATGGTTGTGGCATCCGGAATTTTTTCATAATCATTGTCCGGGAGTCCGCCGTACGGCTGTTTGCCGATTCGCCGGCTGTAAAAGAGATCCGGTGTGCTCCAGTTAAACCCCCAATGGCTGTTCGATCCGCCGTATCCGAATAAAAAGGTGGAAGACCCTTCCACAAAAAACGGACGCTTTTCCCGGAAAAACGTTTCAAAATCGGACAGATTCACCACGGCCGGATCCACTTCCACCTGGCCAAAATCAGGGTTTACAGTCAGATTCATGGTGAGTTTCGAATTCAACGCATATTGCAAGTCAAATCCGGCGGCCGGAGAGTTGATTCCCTGATCGATAAGCGGATTCTGCCGATAGCTATAGCCCTGCAGTATCTTGGTCCGGGTATAGGGGGTAATCTGTATGTTATGATGACTGGAAATGCCTTCAATGCCGGACAGATGCGGAAATCGCGAGGTAAAGCCGCTGCTGTTCTTGGGCGAGTACACCAGATAGGCTTTTTCATTTTTTCTTACAATATCGCGTCTGAAATTGATTCCCCATACATCCTGACCGGATTGTTTAAAGCGAAGCTGGGAGAATGGAATGCGCATCTCAGCAGTCCATCCGGCAGAATCGATGCGGGCTTTGGCCTGCCAGATCCCGTCCCAGGAATCGTTCATCCAGTCGTCATTTCTCAAGGTGCCGTCAAACCGGGTGCCGGCGGGATTCACGCCGAAATAGTATCCGCTGCGGTGGTCGTGGTAAGGATCAATAAACACACCGAACAGATCGGAAGGAGTGTCTGAATCAAGCCGGCCGACCGGGGAAACAATTGAATCCGGTGCGCGGTCGTAAAGCCGGGCGGCTATATATAATGAATGTTCATCAAATGCAATATAAATGTCTGTCGATTCTGAACAGGGTGAACCTTCCTCGGGTTCGCGCTGTAAAAACTGCAGATCGGTCCGGGTGTGCTGCCAAACCGTTTCTGACAGATTTCCGTCGATTTGTATGCTTTCCGATACCCGGGTGGCAGTGAGTTCGATACCCGAGTTGTGATAATGCGGACTTGCACCAATAAAAACAGGCAGGGAAATGAGTATACAGGTGATTAACTTCAATTTGAAACTCCATTTTATTCTGTTTAGCTCGGTATACGAAAAGATCAAAACAGAGTTTCATAAAGGGATTTGGGTGCTGTGCTGGGCCACACCGCAGCCGGGATTGTCGTTATATCACTCCAGCTTTCTGTATTTTTGTTGTTCCTGAAACGTCACCAGCGTGTTCGGCGGAACCGAGGCGGTAATCCACGTATTGGCGCCGATGACGCTGTTTTCACCGATAACCGTTTCTCCACCCAGAATTGTGGCTCCGGCGTAAATGGTCGCATTATCCTTAACCGTAGGATGACGTTTGCCGCCTTTGACAATCGAGCCGTCGGGATTGCGCGGAATGCTCAGCGCTCCGAGGGTAACTCCCTGATAAATTTTGACCTGGTCTCCGATGTCCGAGGTTTCACCAATGACAACACCGGTGCCATGGTCGATGAAAAAACGTTCTCCGATGACAGCGCCCGGGTGAATATCGATGCCGGTTCGCCGGTGCGCCCATTCGGTCATAATACGCGGAATGAGCGGCAACCCCATTTTGTATATTTCGTGGGCGATACGATATGTGGATACGGCATACAAATACGGGTAGCAGGAGATCACTTCTTCCACGCTTTTGCTCGCCGGATCGCCTTCAAAACCAGCCAGGGTGTCGAGTTTCAACATACCGCGAATATAGGGTATGGATGATATAAGAGTAAAGGCTTTTTCTTCACAGGTATCCTGAGAAATTTCACCGTCATAGTTGTCCGTTGATTCCGCATAGCGGCAGGCGCGCTGAAATTCATCCACACAGCTTAAAAACAGACGGTCGATCATGCTCTGAACATAAAACAGCATATTGGAACGCGGCGGTACGCGCGATCCGAAATAACCGGGGAACAAGATGTGTAGAAAAGTGTCCAATATTTCAACCACAAGTTCATTGTTCGGCAGATTTTGACCGTCGATCCGGTTGATGCCACCGTGCCGTTCATAGGTCTCGACGATTTCTTCTGATATATTGGAAAGCTTTTGACCGATATTTGACATATTACCCTCTGAAAAAATGATTGCAAATGTGCGCGAATAGGGATACATTGAGTGTCCAGAAAATACGAAAAAGGAAGCAAAGATGCAAAAACCTGTTATGATTACTATTCTTTTGTTGATTTTGATTGTGGCCGGGGCGTTGGTTTATGGTTTTGTGTTTGAACGAACGGGTATCTCTGTTGAAGAGATTTCCATCGACTCTGAAAAGATCAAACACCCGGTCAGGGTTGTGCATATCTCGGATTTACACATCTACAGGCTATCGTCCTTTGAAAAAAAAATTGTGCAAAAAGTAAACAGCCTGCGTCCGGATATCATTGCCGTGACCGGAGATCTGTTTTTAAAACGGGAACTCTGGGAAAACACAGGAAATGATTTTGAAACCACCCTGGCGCATGTCTCTAAATTTATGGAAACCCTGCAGGCCAAAGACGGTGTTTATCTGTGCCGCGGTAATAACGATATCAGCAACGATAAGGAAAAAAGCGATCTGTTGCTGAAGGAAATGCAGCGGATTGGTGTTACTGTATTGTCCAACCGGATCAAACGAATTAGTGTGAACGGGAATTCCCTGGCGCTTCTGGGCGTGGATGACCCCGAATTGAAAGATGTATCGGATTTCTGGATCAACACAGATCGTGACAATCAGGTGTTGCAGACCAATGCCAAATCTCGTAATTCATATACTCATGTGATGCGATTTGATCAGTCATGGAAAAACTATACGGTTTACGGTCGATTCCGTCAGTTCAATCCAAACTGGTCCGGGATCGGCGTCACGTTTTATTCACAAATGGACAAGGGCTTTGATCATTTTTACCGCATCCGCAGGCGTGCCGGCAAGGATGAGTTTGTTTTGTCTCCTCATAATACCCGGGTGTGGGGGGAGACGGTTCAGACGTTGTCTGTCCATGCTGAAACCTGGTATCAGTTCAAAATTCGTGTAACACATACGGCCGGTCAAACCCGGATCAACGCGGTGATCTGGCCGGAGGGCGAACAACAGCCGGAGCAATGGGCCATTTCGGCGTTTGATACATCCATCACCCGCCTGAACGGAGGAAGCGTCGGGTTTTGGAGCGCCGGCCAGGGCATTAATCAGTTTGATGATGTGCGTATACTTGATCAGGCTGGCGATACCCTGGCTGGTTCCGATTTTGAAGGCTATGAGCGCGGCACCCAGCCCGCCCGCTGGATTGATTTCAATTATGAAGAGCAGGCCGTGCCTGTCATGGCGGATCAAATTTCAGTGTCAATTTACAAAATTTTATTGGCACACTCGCCCAAAGCCTTTGAATACAGTCGGGAAAGCAGCGTGGATTTGCAGCTGAGCGGACATACGCATGGCGGACAAATCAGGCTGCCGTTTGTCGGATCGCCGGTGGTATGGCGGAATAAAATGGAAAGCATGTATTCTCAGGGATTGTTTCAGGAAAACAACACAACTTTGTATGTGAATCGGGGCCTGGGGACCGCATGGGTACCCATACGCCTGTTCTGCCCCCCGGAGATCACCGTGATTGAGTTAAAGTAGGTTTGTCCTCAGAAACCGCGGAGCGTTTCAAAACCACCACGGTTGCGTCATCGTCCCAGTTGGTGCGGTTGCCGAATTCGTATACCGTATCGAAAATAAAATCAACAATTTCCCTGGCTGTTTTTTGTTTGTGTTTTTCAGCCAGTTTTCTCAGACGTTTGTACCCAAAACTGTTCGGTCGGCTTCGTTGGTGCGCTCAATGATACCGTCCGAGTACATGACCAGAATGCTGGACGGCGGCATATGGATATGAGAACGCGACAACGGGATGTCCGGCAAAAATCCGAGCGTGATGCCCGTGGCCGGCAGTTCCACGCTTTCCTTGTCTTTGATCAAAAACGGCGCCGGGTGCCCTGCGTTGATATAAAAAACGTGACCGTCTTGTTCCACCTCACCAATAAACATGGAAACAAAATTGGTTGAATAGGTGCTTTTTTGAATGACTGTATTCAGTTTTTTGACGGTCTGCACCAGCCGCATTTCCATGGCCAGCCCCATACGCAATCCGATCACCACATCCCGGACCAGCAGCGCCGCGGGAATACCGTGTCCGCTGGCATCTCCCAGGGCTACGCCAAAAAAGTCTTTTTCATATTCAAAATAATCGTAAAAATCACCGCCGACAATTTCTGCAGGTTGCGACCGCCCGAAAATTTCATAGCCTTCGATTTGAAATTTGTTCTTGGGGAGCAGACTCTTTTGTATCTCTTGCGCCTGTGCCAGCCGGTCTTCCATGAGTTCAGTAAAGATACGGTAGTTAATAGAGGTGCGCACTGAATTTAAAAACAGACTGATCTCTTCTCGCACCCAACCTTCCTTTAGCGAAAAGACCAGCATCCATTCTTTATCCTGATTGTGAACCCAAATGGCCGTACACATATCCGGAGTTTTCTTGCTGCTGTTGTAAAACGCAGTGTTTAACGGCGGCTGATCGTAAATATAACTGCGATTGGTGATCGCCATCTGGATGATGGGCGTGTCTACGGGGATGCGGGTGGCATACATGCTTTCTTCCGCCGGCAATTTGGGGTATACCAGAACAAGCTCGCTCGCGCGTCGTTCATAAATTCGCCCTTTATCGATTTGAAGGGTGTCTTTAAAATTGGAGACCAGCGTTTTTACAATATTGGGCAGTAAATTCCCATCCGATTTTTCGATACGGATGGTTGCCAACAATGCATCCAGACGTCTGTAAAATTCTTTTGGGTTTAACATTTATTCAACAAAATCCTTTAAAATCGGAATAGTTAATTATTGATCTGGATGACAGGGATAATTATATTGCAGTGGCCCTGTCAAAACAGAAAAACCGAAAACATAGCTCTATGTTTTCGGTCATAGAGCGGGAGACGGGGGTCGAACCCGCGGCGTCAAGCTTGGGAAGCTTGCATTCTACCACTGAATTACTCCCGCTTTAATTTAGAATGTTACTGAATTTCGGGAGAAAAATCAAGGTTTTTTTAATGTTGTGTCAACAGAATGTGAGGGTATCATGAATCTATCAGATTTGCAGTCTTTTTTATCAAAAGCGATCGTACAGGTCGGGGAAGAGGCGCTGACTCTGGGAACCTTGCTCCTGTTTTTATATCCGGTCTGATTCTGCTGTTCGAATACCCGTTGCATCTAAATATAAAAACCAGTATTTTATTCTGACGCGAATAAAAGAAAAGAAGCGCTCTGAACAACACCATGTTTGAACTTTATTTTACAGCTGCCATTCTTGTTTTGCTGATCATCGGACTGATCCGTGATGTGTATCAGCCTTCCCTGTTGATTTTTGTTGCTTTGCTGCTTTTGGTGATCGGCAATGTCATTACCATTGATGAAGCGTTTGAAGGGTTCTCCAATACCGGTATGATCACGGTGGGATTTTTGTTCATTGTCAGCGCCGGACTGCAGGCTTCGGGGATTTTTGAAAAAAGCATTGTCAAGCTGCTGGGGGGCCGGTCCACTCCGGTGGTGTTTCGGTATTTGCGCCTGTTGCCCGCGGTTGCCGGGTTTTCCGCGTTTCTCAACAATACCCCCATCGTCGCCTCTCTGATTCCGGTGATCAAAAACTGGGCGAAAAAAAACAATCTGTCCTCATCAAAATTTTTAATCCCGGTTTCCTATGCCGCGATTCTCGGCGGTATGTGTACGTTGATTGGTACGAGCACGAACCTGATTATTCACGGTCTGTTGCTGGAAAAAGGTCTGGAAGGATTCTCGTTCTACGAGTTGACACGCGTGGGTGTGCCGGTGGCTGTGATCAGCCTGATTGTGTTGAGTTTGTTCAGCCACGTTTTACTGCCGAATCGCAAGGAACTGACCGCCAAACTCGGAGAAGAAACCCGTGAATTTGTCGTCGAGATGAAAGTCTCCGAGGAATACCCGCATCTGGGCAAAAGCGTTCAGGATGCCAATTTGCGGCATCTGGAAGGATTGTTCTTGTTTCAGATTTCCAGAGACGGACAAGTTATTGCGCCTGTGGCGCCGGACGAGATGGTTCAGGCGGAAGACCGGTTGTTTTTTACCGGGTTGCCCGAAACTATTTATGAACTGCAGAAAACGCCGGGATTGTATGTGGTGCGGGATCTGGAATTTGATCTGAAAAATGTCGATTCGGACAAGCTGAAAACCTACGAAGCCGTGGTTTCATCCGCCTCGCGGCTGATCGGCCAAACCGTGCGCGACAGCAATTTCCGCGATACCTATCAGGGCGTTATTTTGGCCATTCACCGGGCGGGCAGTCGTATCGATAAAAAGGTCGGGGATATTGTGTTTCAGCCGAACGATACCCTGTTTATTCTGGCCAAACACGGATTTGAAGAGCGTTTTTACCACGACCGCGATTTCGCCCTGGTATCGCGCAGTCTGGATATTTATGAAAAACCCCGGTGGAAGGGCAATCTGGCGCTGGGATTGATCCTGCTCATGGTGTTGGGCGCTTCACTGAATGTGGTGCCCATTATCCTGGGTTCGGCTATTACGGCGAGTCTTATGATCCTGTTTAAAATCCTCAGCGTCAAAGACGCCAGGGAAAATGTCAACTGGAATGTGATGCTGTATATCGCCTGTTCTTTCGGGGTCGCCAAAGGCATCTCCAATTCCGGTTTGTCCGAACTCGTGGGACAGACCATCGTGGGTGTGCTGGATGTGTTCGGTCCGGCGGGTGTGATCGCGGGGGTGTTTTTGCTGACCAGCAGCTTTACCTGGGTGATTACCAATAATGCGGTGGCGGCCATTATGTTTCCCGTGGTGCTGTCGATTGCCGAAGTAATGCCGGGTGACCCGCGGCCCTATTTCATCACCCTGGCCCTGGGCGCTTCCACCTGCTTTGCCTCGCCGCTCGGATATCAGACCAATCTCATGGTCTATTCAGCCGGCGGATACCGGTTCTCCGACTTTATGAAACTTGGCGTTATTTTAAATCTGCTGGTGGGTGTGGTTACCATTTGGCTGGTGTATCATTTTTATTTTTAAGCCTTGTTTTGGTTGTGTTTGAATTTTCATGCCTGTTTTATTGTTTTAGTAATAGAAATTTTAACGCAGAATCAATCCATTCAACTAAAACAGCGGAGGACGTATGCGCAAGTATTTGTATTGCATTGTCACGGTTCTAACTTTATCGTTTGCCTGCGGCGAACAGGCATCTCCTGTCCGGGAATTAAAACACTACCCGGTCGATAATCTGGACAACCTGCTTACCTCTGAGAATGTAGAACTGGATACCTCGGTCACGGCGGATGGAAACGGTGCGCTCCGGGTGACTGTTGAAGACACAACAGTGGTTCCATTGTACAAAGCCGGGGATATCGACGTTGAGAATGCCAGGCTGGTGTATCAGGCGCAGCTGCGCACCCGCGACCTGCAGGGGAATTGCTACCTGGAAATGTGGTGTGTGTTTCCTGAAAAAGGCCGCTATTTTTCCCGGGGGTTACAAAATCCCTTAACCGGGGATACGGACTGGGTCCAGCGGGCGATCCTGTTTAATCTCAAGGAAGGTGAAAATCCGGACAGCGTTGAGTTTAATCTGGTGGTCAACGGCCAGGGCACTGTGTGGATTGACGATATTCGTGTTATTAGGAGACCCCTCGGGAGGCTATAAGCAGGACTCCATTTCAGCGGCCGCATCGTGCCAAAGCGCGAACAGGTGCTTGTGGCCGCTGAATTCATGGCGGTTTTGGATTTGGTTTTAATTTTTTTGGAGGTAAATATCCGTGAGTTTTCACGGACTGCATTCAGCCCAAGCCCTGCGTAGACAGAGCACGGATACTGACAACGAGTCGCGCCGCTGATTGCGGATGCTGCACTGCAAAATTACTGACCTCGTCGTACAATTCCCCAATTGTGAGACGAGTGGTCGCGGCACAATAAAGCAAAAGACATTCAATTTTTTACCTGTGATGCTATTCTTTGTTCATCATTAAATGTTTTGTTCGTATCGTTCCTTGCTGAATATCGGGGCAGCGAATAAAACGAACGACACGAACTGAAATTATAAAAATCCACTATTAGAATTGTTGGTACTTTTGCAATACCAATCTTTGACATTCAGGCATGTATTGCTGAATGCTCTGAGCTGCATGTTTCATTTTTATCAGGAACTGATAAATTAAATATGCCGGGTTTGTTTATTTGTTCGTTGCTGATTTTTTTTGAACAGCGAACAAAACAAAGGGCACGAACTGCAACGGCGAATCCGGTAAAAGATATCGGATAATATCAAAATACCGAATGATTGCTATTTCATGATTATTGGATCCTGCACAGCAGCATCTCGGATGCTGCACCGCAAATGCACCGAACTCATCGTATGCTTGGTCAGGCCAACATGACGGCCAGCCAGAGTCCCAGATTAAACAGGACTGCAAACAACAAATGAATTTTTACGTTCAATCCGGCTGCTTTTTTCAATAGATCCATGTCCTGATAGTGCCGGGTGATGATTTCGACTGCTTTGGGGAAAATAAGGAAATAGGGAACCAGGCCGATCAACGCAATCAGTCCCGGCCATCCGAGGATTCCGCATAACAAGGCAGTGTTCAATATGAAATCAGCTGAATTCCCATGTATACCCAGCGTCCGGTTTTTGCGCCGGTGCGCGCTACAATTGTCATTTTGCCGCTGTCTCGGTCCGCGGTTTCGTCGATTATTTCTCCGACGAGGAGAATTGATGCGGTACTGAGCCCGGTGATGGGCAGCGCGAACAGGATATAAGGATGTGCGGCTACATTCTGGCTGACCGCTGCCACCAGCGTGGCCATGGGACCGAATGCAAACCAGACCGCGATTTCGCCCCATCCGCGGTAGGCCAGCTTGACCGGCGCTGCCGTATAGTATTTGCTGAAAAACGCGGATAGCAGGTATAAAATCCACAACAAGGGCAGAAGCGAGGGACGAATGACAAAGGAAAGAACAAAGGTGGCAGCCAGAGCGACCATTAATCCGCCACGAGCCACCTTGCGCATGTAGGATATCATGTCCGGATTTTCCACCAACAGACCCGAACCGCCGCTGAAATCATTGCGATGTTCGTTGATGCGGTCCGTGCCCTGCAGGGTATCATAGATGTCATTGTATACATTGGTGGCGGCGTGCAGTCCCATGCCCATGATCAGCACCAGAATGAAATTAAATAGATGAAACGGAGCGCCGCTCAGTACTGCCAGCAGCGTACCGGCCAGCAGCGGTGACAGGATTGACGATAAAAACGGCGCCCGGATGGTTTTTAGTAAATTTGGTTTTTGCATTAAAGTCCCTTTTTTTATTTAGATCGTTTCAATTAAAAACCTGTTTCAGGATATGAAAATTCCGGGTTATTTGCTGATTTTTTACGATTCAGAAAGAGTGTTCTATTAACAAACGTCAAGGATGCAGCCGCGGTCTTTTGAAATTCGTGATTGTTGAATATCGACGAGATGGCCAAAACATAACAGTACGTACTGCAGTATATACTGTTATAGTATATTTTAAATTCATGTAAAATAAATAATAAAGTGCTATAGATTTAAGTCATAACAGTTCATAACTGTTTTTTTAAAAACCTGATCTGTTCGGCAATATCCTGTTCAAATCATTCACTCTGATAAATATCAAAGTGTTTGACCTAATACATTTCGTTGAATTTACTGACCACCATTCAGCAAAACTCGGGATCAATATCGGAGCGCAGTTCGCCGGTGTCTTGCGCGTTTTTGATGTTTTTCAAATAGCGCGTTTTGATTTGCTGCAAGACCTCGTCGTACAATTCCCCAATTATGCGACGAGTGGTCGCGGCACAATAGAGTGCGGTGAATGAGAGCGGCACAATAAAGCAAAAGACATTCAATTTTTTACCTGTGATGCTATTCTTTGTTCATCATTAAATGTTTTGTTTGTATCGTTCCTTGCTGAATATCGGGGCAGCGAACAAAACGAACGACACGAACTGAAATTCTAAAAATCCACTATTAGAATTGTTGGTACTTTTGCAATACCAATCTTTGACATTCAGGCATGTATTGCTGAATGCTCTGAGCTGCATGTTTCATTTTTATCAGGAACTGCTAAATTAAATATGCCGGGTTTGTTTATTTGTTCGTCTTGTTCGTTGCTGATTTTCTTTGAACAGCAAACAAAACAAACGGCACGAACTGCAACGGCGAATCCGGTAAAAGATATCGGATAATATCAAAATACCGAATGATTGCTATTTCATGATTATTGGATCTTGCACAGCAGCATCACGGATGTTGCCATGCAAAACTTGTCCTCATCGTACGGCTCTTCAGACGTGCGATGAGTGGTCGCGGCACAATCCTGAAAATACATGACTCGTATTTTTTGCCCTTTTCGGCATGTACAAAGGTGTTGACTGGTTTATCTTCTTGAGGGGGAGGTCTCCCCCTCGCTGCAGCCAGGCTGCCCGCCCCGTTGCAGTTTCTACTGATCATTCAAAGTTTGCCGACCGGGGCGGGCACCGCCTCGCTAAACCGGCATCTGCAAAGTGATAATATAGTATTTTTTCAATAGATCAAACAAACCCCAGACCGGAAACACTTGACAGCCGGTTTGCCGTCCTGCTGAACAACGCAGGCCGGCCGCTCGGCTGCCTGTCTTCCGCTACCCTCTCTGTTTTCAGGACGTGCCGGTATTCTTCACTATACCATACTTGATGTTTTCTGCCCCGCAGTCTCTCATCAGACCGGATCACAGGATATTCGGGATTTACAGGATATCATCGTTCCGCCATGTCATACAAATTAGCCGGGGGGATTTGGAGTGAAATATCCGTGATATTTCACGAATTCGCGTCGCAGCAGGGACTGCGCATACCGTGCCGGTTGCTTGACGGACACATTTCTATTGAGTGCAAGCCATGCACGGCAACATCCCGGCTATTGCACTCCAAAACGGACCTCGTCATACAATTTCCCCATTGTGCGACGAATGGTCGCAGCACAATAAAATAAAAAGCACCAGGCCGCGCCCTGCCCCTTTCATTTGTCGCACAACAAAAACAGTTGTACGACAAAAGATGGATTCTGACGGGCAACCAAACTTTGAATTCACGGTCCATACGGCAAAACCCGCCCTGCGAAACTTTTTTACCGGCTGCGAATCATTTTCGCAGGGTCCGGGGTCGGGTTTCCAGTAAATTATTTGAAAACAATGCAAAAATATTGGCCCGGAACTTGCCTGTTTGGCAACAATGCTTTGTTTTTGCTGTTCACGGGCATCATTTCATACACACCGACTCTTGTTGCTCGAACTTGTCTTTCACCACAAAAAGCCAAACAGATCAATTCAATCAAAATAAGGCTTGACTTTTAATAGTTTAGGTTGTAAAGTAGCTAAAGGATTTGAGGTGGTTTTGAGGGCAGGGAGAAGCATCTGACGCCGAATGCAACAATGGATTCGCGCAGCGCTACGGGGCGGTGTCGGAGAGAAAAAGGAAATACCACGGGACTGCGAAACACACGGCATAAAACACCTTCGGGGCGGATGCGGATTTTTCCTTTTGTTTAATCGGATAGGTGACAACAGTCAGGAGGATGGATTATGCTGAAGTACATCCTGATATTTTTGTTCTGGTTTGGGACGGTTTTTTCTCAGTGGTCTGCCGATCCGGGGCGGAAAACACCCGGGTGACCCATGGCGGACTGTTGCCGCAAATGATCTCTGACGGGGCTGGCGGTGCGTTTATTGTTTACCAGGACAGCCCGGCTTTGCTGCGCCAGGTATGGGTGCAGCGTCTGGACAAGCATGGTTATGTCCGGTTTCCTGAAACGGAATCCGAATCAGCAGTGCAAACCGTTATCAGTCGCCTTATTATTATCTGGTCAGTGACAGCGCCGGCGGGGTAATCGTTTTGTTCGAGGACCGGCATCTGGTGGGCGACCCCTACGAAGTCACCTATAACGCTGTCTATGCTCAACGCATAGACAGCAGTGGAACCAAACTCTGGGGAGATGCCGGAATTGAACTCTCTCCTTTTGTCGAAGGAAAAGACAAAACCGGAGTCTCCGCCTGCAGTGACGGGAACAAAGGCGCCTTTGTGTTTTGGGGCGAGGATCAGGATGGCAACGGCGCTTTTGAACTGAGGGGGCAGAGGATAACCTCCGATGGTCAGCTTGCCTGGCCGGATACGGGGCTTGTGGTTACCGATAATTTCATATTTGACAATATCTCCAATCCGGCAGTTTGTGGAGGGTCCGGGAATGCCATTATTTTGTATTCCGACAGCAGCGAAACCAATTGGGACACAAAACTGCAAAAACTGAATTCGCAAGGATACTTTTTATGGGATGATAATAGCGTGGCGATCTATCCGGTTGGGCGGCAAATGATAAGTGACAAAAGAGGGGGCGCCATTATTGCAGGGGTACGATGGACGTTTGATGGAATTAGTCCTGAGTATATTGTTGGCGCACAAAGGATAGATAGAAAAGGCCAAGTCCTTTGGGAAGAGAACGGGATAACAATTACGAAAAATGCAGATGATCAAACTGATGTTAATGTTTTAATTAATAAAGATGGAAATTTATTTGTTATATGGGACGACTCACATTCGGGACAATCTAATGTTTATGTACAGAAATTAAATCCTGAGGGTTTACCTCAATGGCCCAATAATGGTGTCATGCTCAGTAAAATCAATTTATTAAAAGGTGTTTTTGGAAATGGAATTGCACCAGTTGAAACATCAAATCCTGTGGTCATATGGAAAGGCTGGCGTAATGGAGACAATGATTTGTTTGGGCAAAAATTGAATTCGATCGGTTTAAAATTGTGGTCTGATGATGTACCAATTTCAACAAGAGAGCATTATCAACGTGTACCCAAGGCCATTTCAGACAATTCAGGTGGTGCAATTGTCTGCTGGTACGAGATCGGTACAGGTAGTGGTTGGGGCATCTTTGCACAACAAGTAAGTCGAAACGGTAATTTGGGAGAGGTGCTGAAAACTTCTATATCTCAAAGACACAGTTCCAGTCTCCCCTCTCAAACTATTTTGCATCAAAGCTACCCCAATCCGTTCAATTCAGAGGTCATCATTAAATATAAACTTTCAAAAAATCAGCATGTCAGACTGACGGTTTATGATATAACCGGAAAGGAGGTGATCACTTTCGATCAAAACCAATCGCCCGGTCTGCATCGGGTAAAATGGCAGGGTAAAAATCAAAAAGGAGGGGAGGTGACAAGCGGCATTTATCTCTATCGGCTTTTTGCCGGCAGATTTGTTGATAGCAAGAAACTCATTTATGTCAAGTAAATGATACCAGAAAAAGGAGGTAATGAAACATGAACAAAATAATTCTTATGATTCTGTGCTTATTTGTAACAAATGCCATGGAACAACAGCTTAAAGCTTCAGACTACTTCCCCCTTCGGATCGGTAATACCTGGGTCTTTGATCTTTATGAATGGCCGGATAAATTTGTTCTTCAGGATACAATTTCCATTATTGATTCGCTTGAAATTGACGGCAAAACGTATTTCCTGTTTGATCATTTTTTTACCATTCACAGATTAGAAGACTCGGTTTATGTGAGAACCTCAGCGGATAAAGTGTATCGCTATTATGACGGTCGTGAGGAGTTGTGGTTTGATCTTGGTGCGAATGAAGGAGATTCTTGGCTAATAAAAACTCATTTTGTTGCTGAAGATACACTGGTTCCAGTAAAAGTATCCCTGGATAAAAAAAACTACTCTTTTTCTGTTAATAATCGAAAACTGGAAAACTGTTATTTTTTCGGTTTTGATTTTGCTGTTGATTATGGCTGGACATACTTATTGGCTCCGAAGATAGGGTGCGTGTATTCTGATGTTATCTCAATTTTACCAAGATGGTATAGCTTCCGCAACGGAGTCATCAACGATATCGCCTACCCTGATTTGGTCACCTCAGTTGACTCAAAGAATAAACCAAAACACGATGCAATCAGTCGGTCCATGCTTTCAGTATATCCCAATCCTTTCAATTCTTCAGCCCGAATCGCTCTTAACATGCCAAGAGCTGAGGGTAGAATCGACCCGGAAATCTATATCTGTGATATAAGAGGGCGAAAAGTAAAAACATTTTCCATTACTCAAGCTACGTCAGCAGAAATTAACTGGAACGGCATAGATGAAAGAGGCATCATCTTACCATCGGGAGTTTATTTCGTTGTTTTAAATTTTAACAACAAGCAGGTTACAAAAAAAGTTGTTTTTACACAATAAGCTATTGACTAAAAGGAGGACAGGCTCATGAGAACGTCAATCAGTCTTTTAGTGTTTTTGCTCTTTTTTGTATTGGCTAACTTTTCCTTTGCCGGCATCAGTCATGTCAAAACTTATCCCGGTTACAGATTGAATGATTCCATTGGAAAAGCGAATGATGCAGAAAGCGTAGAGAAGGCAGTTTCAAATTATCTAAAATCTCATGAAAAAGAATTTGGTATTAAATCAAAAGAACTACAATTAAAATCATCCTATTTCAGTTGTGGCAATTACTATCTGATTTACGAACAATATCATTCCGAAATTCCGGTCCATACCTCTAAAGTTGGTATTAAAGTAGCAACTGATGGAACGATTAAAAAGGTTGGAGTTCATTTTTATCTCAACTTTCCATCTTCTTTTCCTTACACAATCACTAACGATAATGCTATGAATATTGCTAAAAATTTATTCAAAGATCATTTAGATGAATCAGTCAAAGTCGAATCTTCATCCATGATTATTGTTCCTGATGATAAAGAAAACTGTTACACGTTGTGCTGGAAAGTTGAATTGTCCAACCTGGAGGCAGGTAAGGGTGAAGCCTTTTATATCGATGCCAATAAGGGATCCCTTGTTCACAAAGAAGAGACCATTAGAAAATCAATCAATGGCACAGTAGAAGGATCAATTTGGTTATGAATGGGACTATGGCGGGAATCCTTCTATGGATGCGTATGTCTATTATAGCAGTACCAGTGCTTTCTATTCTGGTGGAAATATTTATTTTGGTATAGCTGTGGCCTCAGGAAAACCTTCTCAATATTATTATGCCAGAACAAGTGATGTCATTTACCATGAATATACTCATGCCGTCAAGTATGACATAAATGCAGATGATAGTAGGGCAATAGATGAAGGTTTCAGCGATTATTTTGCCTGCACCATTGTCGGAGAGTTTCTCTTTGGCGAGGGTTATCATGGAGGAAGACCATTGGATAACAGTTACCTTTATCCTGATGATTGGAATCCCACGGGAACATGGCGTGATAGGTATTATAACGGAATGATAATGGCCGGTGCGGCCTGGGACTTACGGGAAGAGCTTGGAGCCACCATCACAGACAACTTGATCTTTGAGGGGCTTTGCCATTTAGGAATTTCACCATATACTCAGGATTTCAGGAATCTCATCGGTTGCATTCTGGAGGCTGATGACGATGAATACGGGGATAGCAATCCGAATAATGGCACACCGCACCAAGACGACATTTTGGATGCTTTTAGAGGTCATCACATGTATCCAAGTCATTATGTCTTTTCAGGTGACATTATAACAACTAGTGGATATTCACAAACTGTTTATTGGATTGATGATATTTATATTACTGGTGATGTTCATGTAAACTCAGAAATTACATTATCAATTTTACCATCGGTTTTAGTTTCTTTTTCTAATACCGATGATCAATCCTCGGGTTCTGATTGTGCCCGATGCGAACTCGTCGTCAACGGCACCCTCAATGCCCAGGGCACATCTGCCAATCCCATTGAATTTACCTGCAATTCCGGTACGTGGTACGGTATCCGCTTTATCAACGCCAATGACAACAGCGAACTAACCTGCTGTGAAATTGAAAATGCGGAAACCGGTATTACTGTCAACTCCTGTTCTCCGGAGATCACCTATTCCTACATTCACGACAATACCATCGGGGTGCAGACCTGGGACGGCGCTTCTCCACTGCTGCTGCACAATAGCATCATGGACAATACAACTGGTGTGGATTGTGATTATTACAGCGAGGCTGTGTTCACCGAGGGTGAACCGAACCGGGGATACAACGTGATCTGTGACAACAACACCTATGGCTTTTTCCTGTGCCGTTACAGTGAAGCCATGCTCGGGTCCTATTACCCCATGCACGGTTACAACAGCATCGATAACAACGGGTCCTATGATCTGTATATGTATGCAGGCGCTTCCTCCGATGCCATTAATTGCTACTGGGGTGAGTATCCGGCTTTAATAGATACCTATGTCGGCAGCGGCTGTACGTTCAATCATACACCCTATCTGTCAAGTGATCCCGGCGGCGGTTCGCCGCTGGCCAAATCCGGAGTGACACTAACGGACACCAAATTCGATCCCGCTGATTTGAACCCCGATGATCCCGAATCTCTCTGGCAGTGGGGCCGGTACGTGCGTTACCACGATCAGGACCCGGATCAGGCTCTGGAGATCAACCAACAGATCATCAAGCGGTTTCCGGCGTCGGTGTACGCGCGCAAGGCGTTGTGTCAGGTGTTTCATATCTCGGACAAGCACAATATCCCGGGGATGTCATCCTGGTTCAAAACACTGCGCTCGCAAAATCTGCCGCTGGAGACGCGCGCCGTGGTTCACGATTTGTCTGTGATCCGGGCGATCAAGGATCGCGATTATAAAGCCGCGGAGAGTCTGTGTCTAAAGGCCTTGCAGGACCTGACAGGCAGCGGATACGAACCCTTCACGTTGTACCAGATGACGCAGCTGTACCGGTGTTTTCTGCCGGACGCGCAAAAAGCCGACAGGTATCTGAATCAGCTCACACAGCGCTATCCGCAGCACCGGTTGACGGCACTGGCGCGTGGCGACGGGGAACCATATGCGACCAATCCGGAGTTGAGCAAACCGGTGGCTCAGACCATCACCGAGGCCAGTCTGCATCCGGCGCACCCGAACCCGTTCAATCCGGCCACCACCCTTTCCTACCAGCTACCGGAAGCGGCGCACGTGACGCTCAAGGTCTATGACCTGCGCGGCCGCGAGATCGCGACGCTGGTGGACGCGGAAAAAGATGCCGGATTCAGGGAGATTCGCTGGAACGGCCGTGATGCGCTTGGGCAGTCTGCTGCCAGCGGCGTGTATTTCTATCGTTTGAGAACATCGAGCGGCTACACGAAATCCTGCAAAATGTTATTGATCAAATGAATCGTTGCTCCGGCCGGGCTTTGGTGTCCAACCGGAATGCCGCCGATTAGGGAGTGTACATGCATTCTCCGATCCGGTCTAAAAACCATCTCTACTCAAACTCTTTGCTGCCCCGCAGCCTTTCATTGGACCGGATGACAGGATTGACAGGATTCTTTCCATCGTTCCGCCAGTCTCTTGCGGAATGCAGCCCGGACACTCTGTGTCCTATGCCCGTATTCCCGGACAGAATACATTCCCCGGTGCTTTGTGACGAGAGGTCGCGGCACAATTCAAAACAAAGCGTCATGATGCCTCGGTATGATTAAAGGATTGATATTTTTATTTTCAGAATTCCTGCTTTGGCTTTTGATCCTGTCAATCCGGCCAATCCGGTTATCCTGTCCCATATCCATCCCGCCGCGCGGCAGCATCACTCCAACGATGCAAAAAAAAAGGCGCCGAATCCCGACGCCCTTTTCATTCTATAAATTTTTTTCTATTTCGTGTTCTTCTTGTTCCCATTGCTGGTCTTCCTGAACGATTTTATCATCATCCAGTCCGCCGCGGTTCCAGTTCAACAGACCGTACACCACGCAGAGAACAGCGCTCAAAAGAGTGAGTATAAAAACGAGTGAAACGGAAAAATCGCCTAATACTAATCCAAGCATTTCCGGCCTCCTGACAATAATTGATCATGATTTGATATCCTGAAAACAGCGGTCCAGATGATCGTCCGGCAGTTTTTTGCCGAAAAAATTCACGACCACAAGAACAATCACAGCCACGGGCAGGGCGATCACCAGCGGATCGACCACCTGCCAGATGCTGCCCTGAACCAGGGAATCTTTGCCGAACAGCGCGTTGCACAACAGCAGCGGAGCGGATTCCTTGATGTGCATAAAAAACAGTTAGAAAAAACTGACGATAAATCCGGACGCAAAACTCCACAAGGCTGCGGCTTTGCTGATGTTTTTCAGATACAGTCCGCCGAGAAAGATCGGCAGAAACGCGGACGCGCACAACCCGAAAAAGATGGCGGTGCCGCCTTTAAAGAACAGCGGCAGGCCCCAGGCCAGCACCAGACTGTCCACAATGGCCACCAGGATACCCATTTTGGTGATGAAATTCGTCGCCGCGCACATTGCCCCCGGATTCCAGAATGACGCGTCCTGCAGCGACTGCAGGTGGTAATAACAGGCCTGCATGCTGATATTGGGAGTCACGTTCATATTGTATTTGACGTAAGGAGAAAAGGTGTTGGTCCAGTACGCGACCTTGTGCCTACCGCGTACGGTTTCCATGACCTGGGAATAGATGTACAGTTCGCTCCATTTGGGCCAGCGACTGAAAATGGGGTTCCAACCTTCATTGTCATCCGTTGACGGATCATCGCCGGAGAGCAGATTGAATCCGCCCATCACGTTCATCTTTTTCTCAGGGTTCAGGTTATAGGTCAAATAGGCATAGCCGCCGTAAGCGGATTGATTGAAATCGCCGCGTTTGCCGAACGGGTAGGCCCATTCCGTGGTCAGGCTGAGATTGTCTTCAACCGGACCTTGAACCCGTCCGCCCAGAGTGTGCAATGTCAAATCCTCATCACCATACGGACTGCCGATCCAGGCCCTGGCCCCTTCTTTTTTCATAAAATAATAGCCTTCATAGCGCGATGATTCGCGTTTTTGCACCGCATACACAAAGTGCCTGTTCATGGCTGTCGTTCAGCCATTGTTGCTCGTCTGCATTTTTCGGCAGGCCTTCCGAATTATCGAGGTCGCCGAGCGCTATTGTCGGAAAACGTTTGTCAACCCGGTTATCGCCAATGCCCAGAAGATCAACAGTGGTGTTGTCCAGTTTGAACGACACTTTGATCGCATCGGGATAGATCGAGCGCGAACCGTCCCAGGGATTGCCGTCCAGCAGAATAAACCCTTCGCCATAGATCAGGTTCTGGCGACCCAAAGTCACGGACAGAGGAATATCACCCTGCGATTTCCAGTTCACGTACAGATTGTCGATAAAGATCTCGTCCAGCGTGAAATCGCCTTCCTTGCCGTCCGGAATGATCAGGTACTTGCGGAATTCATTGGTAAACCGCACCTTTGCCGTGAACGAGGAATAGGACACGCTTCCCCAGACATTGGTGCGAATACGGAAAAAGTCATTCTCTGCTCCTTGTTTGACCGACCGGGTTTAAATTCCCGGTTTGAAACAGCGTGTTAGCAGATGGAACACATCTGCGCAACAGCAAAAGGAATTTGCTGAAAAAACTCTCACCTTGTTGATAAACCTTGCAAAAAAGATTAAAAATTAACACATTATGGGGCCTGAACTGAAAAAGATAAAATTATAAATTCTAAATATCGGCCTGGTTTTTGCATTCCTGTTTGAACTGTGTAAAATGTCAATATTTATCTCTAATAATGAATCAGAGGAGAGCTCATGATACGCTCATGTCTTTTTCTGGTGATGTCCTTGCTGATAATCACTTCTCTTATATATGCGCAACCGGATCATGACGTGCTTGTACATTCGCATGCGTTGCGAAACAATGATCAGAATTCCATCGGACAGATATCCACGTTTGGAGGCAGTTTTTCAAATAACGGCTGGACCGCCGATCGGGATAATGCGCAATTGCGGATTGACCTGAATCATTTCCTGCCGCCGGAAGGCACCATGGAAATCACATTGACCAACATGATGCCGGAGGTGACGGATGACTGGGTCCCCATTTCTCTGTATTCCAGAGGGGACGGGTCCTTTTTTGATGTCGACCCCTCTCCGGGTTCATACGTGATGCTGAAATCCGATGAAAAACTGGTCAATCAATACAATATCGATTTCAAGTTTATCTCCTCTTCCTTTTACGGAGAAAAAGCGCCCCATGAACGCCGGGAAACCCGTATCAACAGTCGGAATTGGAATAGCAATACTGATTATACCTTTCGGATTATCTGGACTACAACTGAAATCTGGCTGACTCTGAACGGAGAAACGTTGGCCCGGCAGGAGTTCGAGGGACAAGTTGAAACATTTGGATACATCTTTTTGGGTAAAGATGATACTTATGGTTCCGGTAACGCCGGCGTCATCTATAAAGATTTGAAACTATATAAACCTGCGAGCAATTATCCGTTTACCAATATTGCTGATCCCTCGGCTGAAATGGCGCATCAAAAAGTGGGCGCCCAGGGTGTCTTGATTTCGGATTTCGATGCCGACGGGGCCTCTGATTTGTACACACCACACTTTTTTGCCAAAGATTATGACACTGAAAATCTTTTGTTTATGGCTCAGAATGGAGGTTTTGACGAATTGGGCGCGGATCGTGGTGTGAATGATCCGTCCTATTCTTACGCCTCGCTGGCGGGTGATTTTGATGCGGATGGCGACAAGGATATATTTGTCATGAACTATCACAGTTCCTCTTATCCCAATGAACCCAATCATCTGTATTTAAATACCGGAACCGGCAGTTTTTCAAATGCAACCGGACGTTTGGGTTCCAATATCGCTTCGGATTCCAAAGGCGCCACATTAACGGATATAGAAAAAGACGGTGATTTGGATATTATTGTGGTCAATGGCGGATCGCCTCACCAAATGTATTTAAATGACGGCAATGCCAACTTTACGGTCAATACACAAATTTTACAAGCCTTTCGTTCTTCAGGTAAAAGTTACGCGGCAGTCACGGCGGGAGACCTGGATAATGATGGTTACCAGGATCTGGTCATCTGTCATAATGACGGTGTTGATATCGCACGTAACACACAGAACGGCGGGTATTCCTCCATGGCATCCCTGACCCTGGCCGCCGGTGTGAACTCGGTAAGCCTGTGTGATGTGGATAATGATGGCGATCTGGATATGGTGGTCGGTTCCGATGCCGGAGCGAACTCACGTATTGAAGTTTTTCAAAACAACAACGGATCATTTGTTAATATTTCCAATCTCGGGGTGAATTCCCTTCAGACCTTTGGGCTTTTAACCGGGGATTGGAATAACGATGGTGATATTGATTTGTTCGGGATTGATAAATACAAGCCGGCCAGATTATATTTTAATGACGGGAACGGCGCGTTTGCGCCCGGCTCGAACAGCGGCGTTGAAGCCTTCTTTGCGGACGGCCGTGGTTCGGGTGTATTTGATGTGAATGACGACGGTAATCTCGATATTTATGCTGTGGCCCGGGGCGGGATCACTGATGGTAAGCTGTACTCCCGAAATCATCTTTTCCGAAACGATTATAGCGGCAGCAATAGCTTTGTCAAGGTCAAAGTCGTCAATGATAACGGTATTGCTGTGGGACTCGGCGCTAAAATCTGGGTTTATCAGGCAGGCGGCCTGGATGATGCGAACAGTCTGCTGGGGTATCGGGAGATATTGGCAAACAATGGCTATCAGAGTCAGAGTTCCATGGTACAGCATGTTGGCGCCGGACAAACGGCCAGCGTGGATGTCAAGGTTGAACTCCCGAATGGAGATGTTCGGACTTTTGAAAGTGTGACCACCAATCAGACACTCACGGTTCGTCCTGTTGAACAGGTTCCTGACCAGCTAATCCGGGTCTCTCCGGTTGGCACACCCGGTGCGGTTGTCGGGCAGGAAGTGACGGTTACATTCAAAGTGTTGTCGGCTGATGATCAGCCGGTGCCCGCGCATCAGGTTACTTTTGATATTACTCAAGGCAGCGGCGACCTGGATCAAACCGGGAATTCGACCCTTTCCAAAACAACGGATCAACAGGGTTTGGTCAGTGTGGCCTGGATGATGGGTACGGTCAGCGGCGCTGACGGACAAAATTCTCTGCGGGTGTCTTCGCTTCAGGACGGACTGCATCTGGCCGGTTCCCCGGAAACCATCACCGTCACACCGCAGCCGGCGAATCCCTATCGCCTGAATTATGTGTCCGGTGACAACCAAACCGGATTTATCAACAGGGCGCTCAGCCAGCCGATTATCACTCAAATCACTGATATATACGGCAATCCGATTTCCGGTCATACGGTTCAATACACCATTCAGCAGGGACTGGGCGCTTGTGTGACCGATTCAGACACGGCGGCCTCTGTCAATGTGCAAACAGATAATAACGGCTATGCCGAGGTGAACTGGCAGATGGGGCCGCAGATCGGGCCGAATGCACTGCGAGCCTCTTCTTTTTACAACGGCACCGAACTGCAAAACAGTCCCTATACATTCAATGCTTCCGCCGGTGAGCCAAACCGGAAAATAAATTATATTTCCGGTAATGACCAGATCGGACATATCAGTTCAGAACTGGATGAACCGCTAACGGTAAAGTTGACGGATATGCAGGACAATCCGGTGGAAGGCGAGAATATTACGTTTATCGTCATGTCCGGCGACGGCCATTTTTCCGGCCAGGATACGGTACAGGTTCAGACCAACAACCAGGGTATTGCGGGAGTCACTCCTACACTGGGCTCCTCTATCGGCGATTCACTGTATGTGTTCCATGCCGTAGTACCGAGTGCGCAGAATTCTCCCATTGTATTTTATGCATCGGCGACAGGCGGGAAACCGACCTCAATTGTCATGGTCAGCGGCAATCAGCAAACCAGTACCGCGGGACAATTGCTGCCTGAATCGTTTGTCATACAAATTTTGGATACCTTTGGAAATCCGGTGCGTCGATTCGATGTGGAATTTGCTGTAACTCAGGGGGGCGGAACCATTCAGGGTCTGCAGACTGTGCTGGTAGAAACCGATTCGGACGGACATGCCTCCGTACGTTTGAAACTGGGAACCAAGGCCGGTGAAAACGTGGTCGTGGCCACCGCTGAAGACCTGGACGGATCTCCGGTCATTTTTACAGCAACCGGCAATCCCGGTCCGCCGGCGCGTATTATGAAAGTCTCCGGTGACACCCAGTCCGGTGATGCCGGCCAGCCCCTGTTGCAGCCGTTCAAGATAACCGTGACCGATTCCTTTCTGAATACGATCTCCGGTCATCCTGTCACGTATGAGGTGGTTCAGGGTAACGGCACCCTTTCCGGCCAGACCCGCCTGACGCGCAATACGGATGTTTGGGGACAGGTGGCTGTGACCTATACCATGGGTCCGACTGAACATGAACAAAAAGTTGCGGTGAGCAGCCAGTATGAAGGCAGAGACCTGATAGGCAGTCCCCTGATTTTTACCGCCTATACCGGTCCGGGTGACCCCTATGAATTAAAATATGTAAGCGGGAATCATCAAAAAGGCCGTATCAATGAACCTTTGCCGGAGCCGTTCAAGGTGCGGATCGTGGATCAAAACGGCATTGGACTTGAGGATCGGCCCGTCCAGTTTATGACATTCTCCGGAGCCCGTTTTAATGGTGAAAACACTATAACGGTTCATACGGATGAAAACGGTATGGCCTCTGTCCGACCCACATTGGGAACGGATTATGGCGAAAATAATTATGTATTCGAGGCCATGGCCCGCTTTGACGGAAAAAGCCTGAAAGGCTCTCCCATGCAGTTTTTTGCCTCCGGACGCAAAAGTCTGGCTGTTTCCATGCAGCGCGTGAATTCGGATGATGAATTCACCGGGCAAGTGGGAACTGTTTTGCCGGATTCTTTGAAAATACTGGTTCTGAATGATGACGGCAATCCGGTGTCCCGGCATCCGGTCACTTTTACGATCGAATCCGGAAACTGTCTGATTAACGGACAGTATACCAGTCATAATGTCCTGTCCAATCGGCATGGCATTGCCGCGGCTCAGGTGTATCTCGGAGATGCGCCGAGCACCAGTACAATCCGTGTCACGTCGGATGACGGCGTGGATCCTCTAAAACCCGGAACGATTTCATATACGGTGGAAGCTCTGCCGGGAGAACCGGATTCTGAAAACAGCAGCATGACGGCAACTACGGATATCCTGGCGAATGGTCAGGATAAATCCAATATCGTCGTTGAATTAAAAGATCAATTTGAAAATCCGTTGAGCGGTCTGCAGGTCACGCTGCAGGCGAGCGGGCTGGAAGTGTTTATTGATCAACCCGATTCACCAACGGATGCCAATGGACGCATACAGGCTTCAGTGGCATCAACCAACGTAGGAGCCGTGATGGTTTGGGCGCTGGTCAATAATCAGATCGTGGTACAAACCGAAATCTCTTTTATCAACGGTCCGCCGCATCACGTGGTCCCCTTTGGAACGGACCAGTATTATGAAAAGGAAAAAATGCTGCCGGATCCCATTGGATTGCGGGTTCTGGATGAATGGAATCATCCGGTAGAAAATGTTGAGGTGACATTCGCCATCGAAGACGGCGGCGGCAGTATTCAGGAAAATCAACCGGTACGGACGGACAGCACAGGGCGCGTCAGCGTGCATTGGGTTTTGGGACCTGTTCTGGGAGAGCAGCATGTGCGCGCCAATGTTACCGGCATTCCCACGGATACATATTTTATGGCCTATGCTTCTCCACCCGCCGATGGTCTTGTGAGCAAACAGTCCGGTGATTCAACAATCGGGCTGATCAATAAAACTATGCCGGATTCATTTGCGGTTCAGGTCACGGAAAAGAACGGCGAACCTATTTCCCATATTTCTGTCGAGTTTAAACTTTTGGTGGGCGAGGGCGCCTGGCTGACCCTGAATCCGGTCAAGACAGATGCGAACGGCATGGCTGCGGTTGTGTTCAAAACCGGTACGGTCACGGGATTGCACAAGATTCGCGCCACCGCCGGCAGTTATGGAAGTGTGACGTTCAATTGTTATGTTCAGAGCACGCGAACCATTAAATTGCAAAAACTGTCAGCGGATGTGGAAACCGTTCGACCGTTTTCCGAGATACCGCTCAAGATCAAAGCCATGGATGTGTTCGACCGCGTCCTGGAAGCTGAAGGCATTCAATTTGATGTGGTGAAAGGAACAGGGTCGATCCAGGAACCGTTGCCCGCGTTTACAAACAATCAAGGGATTGCCGAGGTGACCTGGCAAACCGGCAATCTGGGGGCGCAGCAAGTCAATGTGCAGCCGCAGAATGCCGCCATCGAATCTCAGGTGAGCTATACGGCAATCGTGGTCAACAGTGCGCCTGAATTTAGTCCGCCCCTGCCGCGTAATTTAGCTGTGGAAGCCGGACAAACGGTTAACATTTCCATCCGGGCTGAAGATGCGGATGATGATCCTCTGCATTATGAATTCAAAAATATGCCCGAATCCGCGACCGTTGATACCGCTCAGAATTATCTGTTCACCTGGACCCCGACTATGGAATATGAAGGTGATTATAGCATTACCTTTATTGTCCGCGACAAGTTCGGCGCCGCCGACAGCGGTACGGTGATGATCCATACCAGTGTTCAGAATATGTGTCCGGAAATCACATTGCGGGAACCGGAAGAGGACGTGCTTGTGATTGATTACAATCAACCCCTCTCTTTCAAAGTGGAAGCTTCTGATCCGAATGGCGATGCGGTGTATTATACCTGGATGATTGATGATATTTTTGCCGGAGATACTCCGATGCTGCCGGTGGTCTTTACCAAGGCACAATTCCCGGATTCCGCGCTTGTGGTCGAGTGTGTTGTCTCGGATAACGAATGCAACACCAAAGAGCGCTGGCACGTACACTTGCGCACACCGAACGCTGTGGACCTGTCAACTTTTACTGCAGAGTCTATTGATAACCACGTTGTCGTGTCCTGGGAAACCTCCAGGGAGGTAAACACATCCGGATTTTATGTGCTTAGGAGCGCCAATAAGAATTCCGGTTTTACCCGGATCAATCCCGAAATGATCAAGCCCAACGAACAGGGTGTTTATTCCTGTCGCGACAACGAGGTGACGGCGGGCAAACGCTACTATTATAAACTGCTGGAAGTGGACCGTTACGGTTATGAAACCGAGTATGGAATGGCGCAGGCCCTAATTGCACTGCCGACGCGTGTGGCTTTGCATCAGAATTATCCCAATCCGTTTAATCCGTCAACAACCATTCGATTTGAATTGCCGAAAAATGTCCGGGTTGAACTCATTATCTACAATATCCGCGGAGAGCGGGTCAAGACACTGATTGATCGCAAAATGAATGCAGGCATTCACTCAATTATGTGGAACGCCGGCAGCAGCGCCGGTGAACCGGTCTCGAGTGGTGTTTATTATTATCAGCTAAGACTGGATCATGAAAAACAGTTTACCCGAAAGCTTTTATTGCTAAAATAATGCGCAGAATCAGGCGGGCGGATTGCTTTTTTGCCCGCCTTTTTTTATATTTTATCTGGAGCACGGCATGATTCATTTTTTTGGTTATACAGTCTACTAGAATGAAAAAGGAACGAAAATGCAAACGCTACGGTATATCCTTACCACTGCCAGACCCAGGCAATGGGTCAAAAATGTGCTGGTTTTTGCGGGGCTGGTGTTTGCCCGGGATGTTTTTGTCATTGATAAATTGTCCAGCGCCATCATTGCTTTTGTCTATTTTTGTCTGGTTTCTTCCAGCGTCTATCTGATCAATGACGTATTTGACAGGAAAAAGGATGCCCGGCATCCGGTAAAAAAACACCGTCCTCTGGCTGCCGGAAAGTTGTCCCCGGTTTCCGCCATTATTGCAGCCCTCGTGTTTATGACGATCGCCTTGATTGGTGGCTACTTTTACAACGTTTATCTGACCGTTGTTTTTGCGGCTTATCTTTTTCTCAATATCCTGTACTCGTTTTATTTAAAACGCATTGTGATTCTTGATGTCATGATTATTGCCTCCGGATTTATGTTTCGCGCTGTGGGGGGCACACTGGCTATCAACGAACCTATTTCATCCTGGTTTTTACTCTGCGCTCTGTTTTTAGCCTTGTTCCTTGCTCTGAGTAAACGCAAGGCTGAGATTTTATCATTAGGTAAAGAGGCCGGATCAACGCGTCCGTCTCTGCATCAGTATCAGGGTCAGTTCCTTGACCAGATTTTGACGATTGTGACAACAAGCTGTCTGATGTCATATGCGCTTTACACACTGGATGAGCAAACTGTTGAAAAATTCGGCAATCAAAATTTGCTCTGGACATTGCCGTTTGTTATTTATGGATTATTTCGCTATGTCTATCTTGTTTACAATAAAAATTCCGGTGAAACACCGGAAACCGTTATCTTTAAAGACCGTTCATTATTTGCGGCAATTTTATTATATATATTATCCATTTTTTTTATTATTTATTTGTAAAACTCTAAACAGTGGAGAATTAAAATGAGTAAAGTGGCTGTCATTAAAACATCACCCGATCAGGTGATCGATGATACAAAGCAATTATTTATGCAGGCTGAAGCCGGCAAGGCGCTGGATAAAAACAAAACCACTATATTAAAAGATAATATTTCCTGGCATTTTCCCTACTTGAGCGCCAACACGACACCCTGGCAATTGGAAGGCACAATTCAGTCGTTGCAGGCCATGGGATACACGGATATTTCATCGGTTCACAATAACACGGTTGTTACCAATGCGGACAAGGGACAGCGGATGAATAAATTAAAACCGCTGTATCAAAAATATCATATCCCCGAATATGAAAACTTTAACAAAAAAGAAATAACCTGGACTGTCTTTGAACCCAAGGCGGAAATGCTGGTCCTCGACAAAATATTTCCAAACGGTATAGAAATTCCTTCTTATTTTATGGACAAGAATATTATTCATCTGCCCACGATGAAAACGCATATTTACACCACCACGACCGGGGCGATGAAAAATGCATTCGGAGGGTTGCTGAGTAAAAAACGCCATTACACCCACTCTGTGATTCATGAAACCCTGGTTGATTTACTGGCCATACAGCAGGAGATTCACAGCGGTTTGTTTGCAGTTATGGACGGCACGGTTTCAGGCTCGGGGCCGGGGCCGCGCACGATGACGCCGCACGATACCCATTTTATGCTTGCCGGCGCCGACCAGGTTGCGATTGATGCGGTTGCCGCCAAAATGATGGGGTTTGATCCGATGTCATTATCTTATATCCGCATTGCCACTGAGAAAGGTCTGGGAACGGGTGTTATGGATGAAATTGAAATTGTGGGTGAGGATATCGCTGATATCAATCTCAATTATACAGTGGGTGATAATATGGCGAGTCGCGTGGGTGACGCGTTGTGGTTTAGTCCGTTGAAACGTCTGCAAAAGCTGTTTTTCCACACGCCTCTGGTTTATCTGTTTGTTTTCGGCAGTTTCTTTTACCATGACTATCTCTGGTGGCCGATGTTGGGAAAACCTCGTCAGAGTAAATTTCGCAAAACCAGTCCATGGGGACAGCTGTTCGAGTCTTATCCCTCCTGATATCAGGAGGGAGGGAAAATCAGCGTTTGTGACTTTACTCAAAGGCAGGCGCTGTTTTTATCTGTGCCGAAAATGTGTGGTTTTGTGAATGTATCTATCGTTGCTTTAAAAAGAATAGAGTGTTTTTCATTATGAAAAAAATATGGTGGTTGTGCCTTGCCCTGGTTTTCAGCTGCAGCAATCCGCCACAGTCATTTCTATTAATCGATCATGAAACGCCTTGCGCTATTATGCTTGATCTGGGGCCTTTTGAAAGCGCGCTGGAGGCCGCTCATGCCATTCATTCGAGCGAGACGGACCTTCCGGATTCTTTGCTTGCCATTTCGCGTCATGCCTTTTGCGCTCTCGAACTTCGATCTCATCTTGCCCGCAGTGTGGAAATGCGCGAATCGAGAATACCCATTTTTGATGAAAAAGATCCTGTTCCAGAAGGTATGGTCATTCATGTCGGTCTGCCCTCAGACCGCAGTGAATTCAGAGCCATTCGTAAATCTGTACTGAAAAGTCGGGAGGATGTTAACAATCCGCAAGCGTTTCGAATAGATTCGTTTGTTGATGAAAAACGTACTGTGCTGGTACTCAGCGGCAATACTTCGATCGGGCCGCTTTATGCCGGATATGAGCTGCTGCAAATGATCGGTGTCCGGTGGTTTTTCCCCGGAGAAACAGGCACAACTATACCGCGCAACTATAATATCACCTTACCCGGATTGCGACTTGAAAAACAGCCAGAGTTTGAGCTGAGAGGCTATTTGAAAAATATGGATTTGAATATCCCGGCGGATTCATCATTTTGTGTCTGGATGATTCGGAATCGGATTAATGTGTTTCCCAATCAACATCAACTTAATCCTCTGCTTGACCGGGGCGGTGTAAAAACTGTGTTTTCCATATTGCCGTTCTATGAACAACTTTTAGGAAATAACCCGGATTCATTGTTTTGTATCAATAAGGCTGCACACCTTGATCGTTTAAGAGTTTTATTGCAAGCAGAGTTTGCCGATGCGAATTGCACGACAGTTGCACTGTGGCCTCCGGACACCTGGTGCCAATGTTCTGAATGTTCGTTATCAACTGATTCCGAAAAATACGCAAAGCTGCTGAGGGTTGTAGATCAGTCTGTAGCAACGCTGCTGCAAAACGAGGAGAATCCGCCTCATTTTTTGGTTCATTATCCTTCAGACTATATAAAAGATTTCCAATCTTTTGATCGCGCCGTTGCCGGGGACAATTTTACTTTGCTGCTTTATGCCGGTCCCCGGTGTTTTAATCATTACAGTATCGATCCGAATTGCGTCAACATCAATTATCCGTTCGCGGATAGCTGTATGCAGCTTTTTAATCAGACAGACAGAAAAACAGGGATAAGCGAACTGTTCAATGCCCCCTATATGAGTGAATTGGTTACGGCGTTTCCCTCTGTTATGCGGCTGGATGTACCCGCTTATCGGGAACTTGGCGCAACGGCTCTGCTGTACATGAATCCCAAAATTAAAGAACCGGGAGTTCAGCAATTGGTGCATTATCAATTTGCCAACCAGACATGGAATTCAAAAATCGCCATTGATTCTTTAAACAGCGAATATTTCTCGCATTCTTATGGTCCGATCGCTCCTCTGATGAAGCAATTCTATCTGTATATGGAAGCTTCACTGCAGAGTATCACAACCTGGCTGTATTATCTGCCCATTCAACTAAAGCAGGGGTGGAGTCTGCGAGACAGCACAATTATTAGAAATGAAAAATATCAACCTGCTGGTGCGGATGATGTAAATTTTAACAAGGTCTGGGAAAAAAGCTATTATAATATTTACGAGGCAAGATTTTTACTGGACAAGGCGATGAGCCATGAACTGCCTAAAGCCATGAAACGCAAGCTCGATTTGCACAATGAACACCTAAAGCATGCAGAACTGGTGATGAATATGATGGACGGAATTATTCTCTATACAACTCTTGGCAATAATGAACCGGAGATGCGACAGGAAGCGTTGGTCCAGGTTCGAGAATATGCTGAACAATTGAAGCAACATACTGTAAAAACTCCTTTATTTGGAACCGACAATGCCTTTAACGCTTTGAATCTTGAAAAACTCCTTGAAACCCTGGAATAACAGGACACCGGTTTCCTATGATAAAGCTTGAAAATGTATCCAAAACATTTGAAAATGTGAGGGCTGTCGTTTCACTCAATCTTTGGATCAATCGCGAATTGTTTGTGTTTTTAGGGCCGAATGGCGCGGGGAAAACCACAACCATCAAGATGATGACGGGATTGTTAAGGCCGGATGCCGGACGTATTGAGATCAATGGGATTGATATCGTGCGGGAACCGTTAAGGGCAAAGCAACAGTTTGGGTTTGTTCCTGAAAACCCTGTTTTGTATGAAAAGTTGACTCCGCATGAGTTTCTGGAATTTATCATCAAGGCCTATGGTGTGCCGATGGATCGCGGACTTGAGCGTATGAATCGTCTTTTGGATATTTTTGAATTAACTGATTTTCGAGATGAACTGATCGAGAATCTTTCCGGAGGGATGAAGAAAAAAGTATCGCTTATCGCCGCGCTTGTCCATCAACCCAAAGTCTTGTTTCTGGACGAACCCACTGTCTCGCTGGACCCCAAAGCAACCCGCAATTTAAAGGATATTTTGAATGGTCTGATCCAAAAGGGCACAACTATTTTCATGTCTACTCATATCCTGGAAATCGCAGAAGCTATGTGTGATCGAATCGGAATCATCAATCAAGGCGAGCTTGTCGCACTCGGCGGACCGGATCATATCCGGCAGCAGAGCGGCAGTCCGGAAACCCTGGAATCTGTTTTTCTGGAACTTACAGGCAATGTATCCAAAGCCAAGGTCGCAGAGTTTTTAAAGGATGATTAATGCTTAAACTTTTAATGCTTCGCTGGACCTTGTTCAAGAGTCCTCTGCATCATTCTGTCTTGAAAAAGCGTACGCTGTTAACGGTCGCCGGTTTGCTGATTGTACCTGCAATCATCTACAATCGGCTGATTTATTTGTTTTCCAATTGGTATTATTCTCCTGAAATCAATTTCGGGCCCGAAATGATTTCAGGGACCCTGTTTGGCCTGGGGGTGTTTTTGATGTTTTCCGGACTTTCTGTTGTGTTTCAAAAACAGTATCTGGATAAAGATATGGCTTTGCTGCGCGTCTTGCCTTTAACGTCAAACAGTATCTATCGATACAAGTTTATGGATACGTGTTTCAGCAATATGGCTTTTTTTATCATGTTCGGCGGCCCTGTTGTTCTTGCCGCTGCCCGGGTTTTGCAGATGCCGGCGTGGTATTATCCGGTGTTGCTTGTTGCCTCCGCTCTCTACGTGGTCATCCCGACCGGGTTTTCAACCCTGATCGCACTCTTGATTGTCCGGATTGCTCCTGTAAATTCGAGCAGGAGATTGACGTCCATACTGGTGGGAGTCGTCATTATAGGGGGGTGGCTGGCGTTGCAATGGGTACGTACCGCTACACTGGATCCGCTTTCTGCTGAATTTGATAATCAGACTTTAAATACGCTGCATCACATCAGTTCAGTGGTGTCCGGTGGCATGATACCTTCCACCTGGATTTCAGAGATTATTTTTTTTCCGGAAACTTTGAATCTCTATGATTTTGTGAAATACAGCTTGCTTTTGAGTGCAAGCGCCGTGCTTTTTATTTACATGTCGGGGGCGCTGCTGAGCCGTTTCGAGTTTGCACAGCATAGATTGAATAAACGGGGAAAACGGCATAAAGCCGAATACCGTCCTAAAAGCTTTGTCAGAGTGCTTTTATCAAAAGAAATTCGGATTGATTTTAGAGATACCCGCTTTATACAATCGGATATTCTGGCCATGGCATTCGTGGTCTTTTTGCCGATTTTTCTGCAACGGTCTTCGGATCATTTTGTGGAAACCTTGCCGAATCTTTCGACGTATATCGTGATGTCTCTGGTGATTTCAATGCTGACGGTTGCTCTGGCGCGCAACAGTATACCCAAAGAACAATACGCCTTTTTATATCTTGTAATTGCGCCGGTCAAAATTAAAGTGTTTTTGTGGGTTAAACAAATCAAAGTCTCTCTGTTAATTTTATCTGCAGGCGCAGTGGGATTGTCTGTTATGGGAATCCATGACCGAATTCCGTTTACAGACTTGCTTTTTGTGTTCATTATTCAGATTTTGATTTGCATGGGCGCCGGCGCTATTGGACTGTGGGGCGGAGCCAGAGCTGCAAAGTTTGACTGGTCTGATCCGAGATATATGCTCCAGAGCGGGTTTTCGGTGTTGACTACGGTCCTGACAATGATATTTGCAGTGTTGGGATGGACCATGCTCGGCATAGGGTGGACAACCGGGCACCAAACTGTTGCTTTTTTGCTATTTTTTCTCTATGTTAGCTTGATTTATAAAGCATTTTTTGATACTTCTGTCAAATACTTGACACGGCTCGAATGGGATTATCAAGTATGAATTCTGATGACGAAATGAGGATGTAAATGAGCAAGAAAAAAGGAGCAATACGGCATTATTTTCAAGCTATAGCAGTGGCTGTGCTGGCCGCCCTGGTGTTACGCGCGTTTGTCATTCAGGCGTTTCGAATACCATCAGGGTCTATGAAAGATACGCTATTGATTGGAGATTTTTTACTGGTGAATAAATTCGTTTACGGCGCACAAACACCCCGTAGGATTTGGGGTACGGATATCGAGATCCCCAATTTTCGTATGCCTGCCTTGAGTCAACCCAAACATGGTGATATTGTTATTTTTAAATATCCGAAAAATGAGCGTCTGGACTATATCAAACGGTGTGTGGGATTGGAAGGCGATACCCTCCTGGTCAAAAACAATACAGTCTATGTAAACGGTGAACCCGAAGGGAAAGAAACGTTTCTCAAACGTGAGTTTGACCCTGAAGAGGGCCGGTATGTCAATTACTTTCAAGTCGAGAAAAAGAGTGGTAAAACCTATACCATTCGAAAATATGCGGACGTTCATTCTCCGAAAAGTAATTTTGGCCCGGTCGTTGTTCCGGAAGACCATCTGTTTATGATGGGAGACAACCGGGACAACAGTTCGGACAGCCGTTACTGGGGCTTTATGCCGAGAGACAATGTTGAGGGCGAAGCGTTGGTGATTTATTTTTCCTGGGATAAACATGAACCCATGCTGGATCTGCTGGATGCTATCCGCTGGAACCGCATTTTCAAAGTCATTCTTTGAACAAGCTGTCCTGCCTTGCCTGAGCTTGATCCTTTAGACCCTCTGATCTTGGTCAGATGACTTGCCTGAACTCGATAGAGTACGGGCCGCAAAACTCTGCTTGTTCTGCTGGAATGCAGGGACATGGTTTTGTGAATATTATAGATTAAAGCATTCAATCTCTCCTGCAGGACAAATAAGAAAATTTCATTACAAAAAAGAGAAAGTTATGAGAACCGTGTATAGTCTTATTTTTATTCTGATTGTTGTTTTTCTGCCGTGCTGTGAAAAAGCGCCAAATATTTCGGTCCAAGATAATTTTGAGCGGGCCGAAGCGCAATACAAAATCATGCTGGAAAAACTTGATAGCTTTGATAAATACCCAAGAAGTCTGGAAGATGATTCGTTAAAGCTAATTACATCGTCAGACTGGACAAGCGGATTCTTCCCGGGTTCGCTGTGGTATCTCTATGAATGGACTGGAAATGAAAACTGGAAAGAGGCCGCTCAAAATTACACGATGCCTCTAAAAGATGAGCAATACAATGACAGCACTCATGATCTCGGATTTATGATGTATTGCAGTTTCGGCAATGCGTTTCGCCTTACCGGGAATCGTCAGTATCGGGATGTTCTGCTGCAGAGCGCGCAAACGCTGATCTCCCGGTACAATCCGATTGTGGGTTGTATCCAATCCTGGGACTGGTCCGATCAGTGGCAGTATCCGGTGATCATTGACAATATGATGAATCTGGAGCTGCTGTTCCGGGCTGCAAAGGAACTGGGTGATTCTACATTTTATTCCATAGCCGTGTCGCATGCCGATCACACTCTAAACAATCATTTTCGCGAGGACTATAGCACCTGGCATGTTCTGGATTATGATACAACAACCGGCAAGGTGCTTTCGCGTGAGACTCATCAGGGATACTCTGACGAATCGACCTGGAGCCGCGGACAGGCGTGGGCCTTGTATGGATACAGCATGTGTTATCGGGAAACCGGGTATGAACGCTATCTTGATCAGGCTGTCGGTATCGCTGATTATGTGATGACGCATGAGAACCTGCCGGAAGACGGTGTGCCCTATTGGGATTTTAATGCCCCTGATATTCCGGATGCTCCGCGGGATGCTTCTGCGGCGGCTATCATGTGTTCCGCGCTGTATGAATTGTACCAGCACAGCAACGAAAAGGCGCACCGGCAATTTGCGGACCGGATATGTGCTTCACTGTCCGGGGAAAAATACAAGGGCAGAGAAGGCTTTATTCTGGATCACTCGGTGGGCAGTAAACCGAGTGATTCCGAAGTGGATGTGCCTCTGAATTATGCAGATTATTATTATTTGGAAGCCAATCTGCGCAAGTCTGAGCTTTGATGAAAGCGGCGTTGTACATTCACATTCCCTTTTGCCGAAAAAAATGTCCGTATTGTGATTTTTATTCGGTCGTGGATTGCGACCGTATGACCGCATTCATACGTGCGCTTGAAACCGAGATACAATATTATGCCGGTACGATTTGGAGTGAGTATGAATACGTCAGTATTTATTTCGGGGGCGGCACTCCTTCTCTCTTAGCGCCCGGGCAGGTGCATTCGATCATTAATATGATCAACAAGCATTTCAGAATTGTCTTTGACGCAGAGATTACACTCGAAGCCAATCCCGGTGCTGTATTTTCAAAACATTTAAAACAATACAACGCCGCCGGGGTTAACCGGATCAGCCTGGGCGTACAAAGCCTGGCGGACCCGGAGCTTTTAAAATTAGGACGGATTCATGATGCGGGTCAGGCTGAAAAAACGCTTGACCTGGCCAAACAGGTTTTTGATCAGGTTTCAGTCGATTTGATTTTCGGCATTCCCGGGCAGACGATAAAAAGCTGGCAGAAAAGTCTGGACAAGGTATTGGATTATGAGCCTGAGCATTTATCGGTTTACGGGTTAACATTCGAGCCCGGGACTCGGTTTGAAATCGACCTGGCATCTGGTCGTTTGAAACCTGTGCATGAAGAGCTGGAACGATCATTATATCTGACGGCACATTCCGTGTTGACCCGCTCCGGTTATCAGCATTACGAGTTGTCAAATTATGCCGGACCGGGGTGCGAATCGCGGCACAATCAAATGTACTGGACCGGGGACGCTTATCTGGGACTGGGGCCCGACGCCCATTCCTACAGTCCTCCGGATAAGCGTATGGGGTCTGCAAAAGACCTGGCCTTGTATTTGGCTGAACTCGGACAAAACGGTCAACCGCCGGTTGATCTTGAAGTTCTGAGTTTTGAACAGCGGCTTGTAGAATTTGTCATGCTCCATTTACGCCGGCGCCCGGGAATCCCGTTGCAGGGCTGGACACATTTGACCGGTACTGATTTTTTGCAGGCCTTTGAATCGGTAATCTCTGCTCTGGGAACCGAAGAGCAGACGGAGCCTTTTGAGATTTCTCCTTCCGGCAGTTATCTGGTTATCCATCCGGGGCATTTGTCCCTTTCGGCGCAAGGTGTGTTGCTTTACAATACCATAGTGCAGCGTTTTATTGAAAAACTATAAAAATATTTTTTTATTGATTTTTTATTAATAAATTGACTATATTCAAAGGATACAAGATTTTAAAAACATTTTTATTACTTGACATTAATTACAAAATGATTTATATTCAAAAAAGTTCAGTTTATGAACGTATCCACTATATGAATCTATGCCACTGATAAAGAACCTTTCAAAATATTTCGGTGTCGTGAACCGATTTATAGTCATACCATAACGAAGTATAGGAAGTATAGATAGTCTGTACAATATTTACAATACTAATAAATAAGTAAAATTAATAAATAGTTAAAGCTGAAAGACGAAAGGAGGTGAATCCGGAGGGAGAACATGTTTTTTTTTAGCATTAGGTAATTAATTAATGGGAACTAAGGAGGTACTCTTCATGAGAAGTGTGAACAAAATTGCAGTGGCAGTCATTTTACTTGCCGCTCTGCTGCCGGTTTCGTTGTTTGCAGCCGTTTACGGAAAGATTTCTGGCAAGGTTGTGGACAGTGAAACAAATGAGCCTTTACCAGCTGCTAATGTTGTGGTGGTAGGTACGGACTATGGCGCAGCCACCAATGTAAACGGTGAATTTGTGATTCTGAATGTGCCGCCGGGACAATACAGTGTACGAGCTCAATTCATTGGCTATCGTCCGGTGACATACGAAGAAGTTTTGGTCAATGTCGATTTGACCACACAATTGACATTTGAATTACCCGCAGAAGCGATTGCGGGAGAAGAGGTTGTGATTACCGCAACCCGTCCCCTCATCAATAAAAATGCCACCAATGAAACCGCGATTATGACCTCGGAAGACATTGAAAACATGCCGTTGCGGTCTATGGCCGGCGCCGTTGCCACCAATACCGGTGTTGTGACGGCCGGCGGTGACATGTACGTCCGCGGTGGTCGTGCCGACGAGGTTGCGTTTTACGTCGATGGTGTGTACAGCAACAATCTGCGAACCGGTCAACGTGTGGGCACGGTGCCCGTGACGTCGCTGGAACAGATCAATTATCAGGCGGGTGGTTTTTCCGCGGAATACGGTTTTGCGAATTCAGGTGTTGTGATTGCCTCCACAAAAAGTGGCGCCAAGCAATTCAAGCTCTCCGGTGAAGTGATCACAGATGAATTCCTGAGCAAAGAAGAAGATTTTCTGGATACGTATTCTTACGGATACAATGTTTACAACCTGTCTGTTACAGGACCCCTGCTGAGCAACAAGATTTCGTATTTTGCTTCTGTAGAGCATTCTTATGAGCAGGATCGTAATCCCAGCGCCAGCGGCCACCCCGTGCTTGACGGGAATTACACCTATGATGAAATTACGCTTTCTCAGGCCGAGTTGCAGGAAATGGGTGTTCCTGAAGAAGAATGGATCCTGCCCGTACGCATGCAAGAAGGCCCCCTGCCCGGTAACTGGGTGAAAGAATGGGCCTTTAACGGCAACCTTCAGTTTGACCTGAAACCTGTGCGCATCAAGCTGGGTGGAAACGCTTCTTTCCAGGATTGGCGCGCTTATAGTCATTTCCGGTCTCTGGGCAGTATTGAGGACAATTACGCCAGAGAGGATTACAACTATTCTGTCTATGGCAAAGTGACTCATACCCTGGGTCCCAAGACGTATTATGAAGCCACCGCGTACTATTCTGCATTTGGCGATGAGGACTATAATCCGGATGCGAAACGCCATATGGCGGATTATGCGGACAAGACGGACTTTAACGACAATGGTCTTTTCAATGACTTTTTGGTGGCTGACGGTATACCCAGAAGCAGTTATTACCGACTGGGTTCCGGTATCTTTGCGCCGCCCCATTATCCGGCGTTGGCTTACAACCTGAACAGAGCCAATGTATTGGGTGGAAAGCTGGACTTTACCCACCAGATCGGAACCACTCATGAAATCAAGACCGGGTTCGAATACCGCTACAATACCATGCGGCGTTACAACACCCAGTCTTATCGTCTGGCTGGTACATTCTCAAACAATCCGGATATTGATCCCATCAATGCTTATCGTGCCGCTTATACGGAGAATTTCGGATATCCGGTTTATTTCGACGGCAATGAAGTGGATCCATCCGCAACACTGGATGAGGGACGGGATGCGGCCAAACATCCGCTGATCGGCGCGTTCTACGTACAGGACAAGATCGAGCTTTCAGATCTGGTCTTGAATCTGGGTCTGCGTGTCGATTATATGGATGCCAACGACCAGACCGTCAAAGATCCTTATGATATCCAGATCGAAAATGGTTTGATTGCCGAGGAATCTCTGACTGAGACGGAAGCGCATATCAATGTGAGTCCGCGTTTGGGTATGTCCTTTCCCGTAACCGACCGCACTGTATTTCACGCACAGTACGGACAGTTTGTACAGCAGCCGCAGTTGCAGTTCCTGTACACGGGATGGGCCTATTACGCCGCACAGCTGGTTCAGGGTAACCAGGTTGACATCGGCAACCCGGATCTGGCACCGGTCCGCACCACATCCTATGAAGTGGGTATCGGACAGCAGCTGAGCAACACCTCTTCATTGAGCATCACAGCCTATTACAAGGAAATTTCCGATAATGTGGTGCTGAAGAACCGCGTTGGCGCATCACCAAGCACTTATGCTCAATATCAGAATGGTGACTATGGTGTTGTCAAAGGGATGTCGTTTACCTATAAACTGCGCCCGACCAATGGTCTGCGCGCCAATTTGAATTACACGCTTCAGTATGCCAAAGGAACCGGATCAACTTCTCGCGGTAACTTTTATGTGACCTGGATCGGTGATGAATATTATCCGATTTTTGTCTCCCCGCTGGATTACGATCAGCGCCATACCTTCTCCGGTAATCTCGATTACCGTGTGAGCGGCTGGGGCGCCAATTTGCTGTTCCAGGCTGGAAGCGGATTCCCCTATACACCCAAACGTATTGCTGACACCGTATTTGGAGCCACCAACTCGACTTCTTATCCCGTGGGTGGTGTGAATTCGGTTTACACCGACTGGACTTACAGTCTTGATTTACGACTGGACAAATCATTTGAGCTGGCAGGTGTTGATATGAACGTTTACGTGTGGATCCTGAATGTTCTGGATACCAAACAACCGTTCAATCGACGCGATGACAGAGGTCAATCTTACGGCAGCGGTATCTATGAAGCGACTGGTCTGCCGAATGATAACGGTTGGTTGAGCACGGCTGACGGTCAGAATTGGATGTCTCAGTATGAAGGCGACAATGCTGAAAATATGTATCGCGCGTTCATAAATGATCCTAATAATTGGGAGACACCGCGTCAGATTAGACTCGGTTTGCGTTTCAGCCTGTAATCTTAAGTGGTTTTTCAGCTTCAAATGAAATAAACAGGAGACATAATTATGGATAGAGTTGTCAGATATTTGACCATTCTCTCGGTTCTGGCCTTTGCTGTGACGATTTTTTTCAGTCCTCCGGCTCTGGCGGCACCGAAGAATTCAGAGAATTTGTCAAAAACAGCCACCCTTTCGGATCATTTTGAATACAATGCAAATACGATCGCGTCCTGGGTGACCAATAATGGTAAAATTGTAGATAATGATGTTGTAGGCGGATCCGGTATGGAATGGCCGGCCGGTTCGGATAAAACCATCGATTACGCTTCCGGTCTTTGGATCGCAGGCAAAGATGAAGATGGAAGCATCCGCACCGCCTGTGCTGAATATGCCAGTGAATTTGTGGCCGGCCCCATTATCAACGGCGCTCCGGCTGATCCGGATGATCCGGCTTATCGTATTTATGTCATCAACAGCGACGGCACCGGTGACTGGGACGAATGGCCCTTTGATCAGGGCGCGCCCTATGAAATGGTGGACGGCGTGATGACACCCAAATTGACCGGTGATCAGACCTTGTTCTTTACGATCAATGATGCTGATCCCGCAACCCATGCCAACTTGTTTAATACCAAACCGATGGGCCTGGAAATCCAGACTTCGGTTTTCGGTTATAACGCCAAGAACGCATTGGGCAACATGATGTTTGTCAAATGGGTGATGATCAACAAATCCGAAAACGACTATGATTCAGTCTTTGTAGCCGTTTGGGATGATCCCGATCTGGGTGATGCAGCCGACGATTTGGTTGGTTGTGACACCACGCTGGGTCTGGGGTACTGTTATAACGGCAGTCCATCAGACGCGACGTATGGCGGCGCGCCTCCCGCTCTCGGCTTTGACTTTTTTCAGGGTCCGGAAGTGGATGGAGAATACCTGCCTATGACGGCGTTTTCATATTACTGGAACGGCGCTCCGGATCCCTATGGCGATCCGGAAAGTGCAGCGCAATGTTTCGAGTTTATGAAAGGTAATTTAAGTGACGGCACTCCGCTTGTCAATGAGGTGACGGGTGATAGCACCAAATTCGCTTTCACCGGCGATCCGGTTGACGGCACCGGTTGGGTGGATTCATCTCCCGATGACCGCCGTTTCATGATGGCTTCCGGTCCGTTTACGTTGGCCGCCGGCGACACTCAGGTTATCGTGGGCGCGAAAATTATCGCTCCCGGATCCAATAATCTGGATGCCATTAGTAATTTGAAGAAATTCGATGCTTTTGCCCAGCTGGCGTATGACAAGGATTTTGATCTGCCGACACCGCCGACCCCGGAAATGACAGTTCAGGGTCTGGATAACCAGATTGTCCTGGTTTGGGCCAATGATCCGGCACAGGCTGCTGAAATCGAAGAATTTGATAAAGACGGCTATACGTTTCAGGGATACAATGTCTACCAGGGCGCTTCCGTTTCCGGTCCATGGCAGCGGATTGCAACTTATGATGTTGTTGACGATATTGAAGGTCTGAGTGATACCTATTTCGATCTGGAAAGTGGTGTACAGCTCAGTGAAGCCGTTGCTTTTGGCAAAAACACCGGTATCAGTCACAGTATGGTATTGGAACAGGATGTGCTTAGCGGCCTGCCGTTTGATAATTATAAAAAATATCATTACGCCGTCACGGCTTATGCTGTTGCTCCAGATGCATACCCGAAAGTCTTTGAGAGCGGTGTTCGCGGTGTAACCGTGTTGCCCGGCGAATACCTGGATGTCCAACTGACCGATTCCACAGAGGTGGGTGATCAGATTGTCGCTGAACACGTTGCCGGACCTGGTGATGGTGATGTGGTCGCAGAGATCATGAATCCTCTCGAGTTGAATGGTCACGATTATCGGGTGACATTTGAAGAAATAACACCTGATCCGGAGCATCCGGAACAAACTCAAATCGTATGGCATCTGTACGATATCACCGATCAGAAATATGTGCTTAAAAATCAGAAAAACCAGAATGACGATCAGAATTATTTTGTCGTTGACGGTATGATGGTCAAAGCCCAGGGTCCGCCGCCGGGAATCAACAGTATCGTTGAAATCAACCCGGAAACCGGTGAAATCGCTGACGCCAATTTATTGGCCAGTCTGAATAATTACGGTATTTCTCAGGGATGGCCGACAATCGCGATCTCGGGAACCGGTGATGCGGATCCGGCAAGCATTGACCGATTCGGCACCATGTCCCCCAAGGATTACGAGATCATCTTTACCGATGATGACAGTACTCTGGCATGGAGTTATCTCACAGATGCCGTACTTGTCGATGAAAACGGTAATCCCGAATTTTTGCCGTTTGTCATGAACCGCATTGATCTGGACGGTACGGTCACCCGTCTGCCCGTTTGTGTCTATGATATCGATGACAACGGCAAATGGGAACGTACCTTTGGCGGTATTTTCGGCACACCTGCATTTGAACCCCTTTATGTTTATGATAATGCAGAATATGATCCGGCAAAGGTCGATGAATATATTTCAACCGGTAATGGTACCGAGGCTCCCGGTTATGGTCCCTGGGGCGTCACGTATCCGGCCGTCAACCGCTTCACCATTAATATGTATTACGATTATGGTAATGCATCTGAAGGTGATCTGGATGAAGATGGTGTGTTTTACGGACCGCCTGCCGCGGGTGAATATATTAAAATTGTCACCAACAAACCCAATACACCAATGGATGTGTTTGAGTTTACCGCCAGAATGCCGAATACCGGCGCTGACGTCGCCAAAGCACAACTTGATAAAATTAAAGCTGTACCGAATCCATATTTCGGATTTAACCCGGCAGAACGCAAACCGACCAACAGAATTATGCGGATTACCAACCTTCCCAAAGAAGGCGCAACCGTTCGTATTTTCGATTTGGCCGGTAATTTGGTCAGTGTAATCGATGATCAAGACCGTCAGGCGCAGGGAACAGATGGAGCAACATACGCGGAATGGGATCTCCGTAATGAAGCCGGTGTACCTGTAGCCAGTGGTATGTATATCATGTACGTGGATGTCGAAAGTGTCGGTTCGACCACGCTGAAGGTGGGCGTGATCAATCGTGCTGAACGACTGCTGTACTACTAAACATGATCATCGTCCACAAAGACGGAGATTTACAAAAAAGTGAAAGGAATGTAATATGAGATACAAAACGTTTACTCTTTTCGTTGTTGCCTGCGTTCTGCTCCTGGCGGGTATGACGGCGTTTGCCGGCAATCCCAAGCAAACCGGCACCACAGGAGCATCGGAATTGCTGATTCCCGTGGGCGCTCGCTCAACTGCTTTGAGCGGTTCCAATATCGCCACTGTGAGCGGAATCGATGCTGTCTATTGGAATCCGGCCGGTGGCGCTCTGGTTGAGGGCCGCGCCGAAGCCATATTGTCTTATCAGAATTATATCGCCGACCTGAATGTCACCTATTTCGGCGCTATTGCCAATATGGGACAGGTTGGTAATTTCGGAATGTCCATAAAAACAATCTCTTTTGGAGATATTGAACAAACAACCGTTGATAATCCGGAAGGTAATGGTCTCACCTACTCTCCGAACTATCTGACATTGGGTATGCACTACAGCCGTAAATTCACGGATAGAATCCAGTTTGGTATTAATGGTAAAATGATCTCTGAAAAGATCATGTCCGTTAAAGCCAACGGGTTTGGTTTGGATATCGGCTTGCAGTACAGAAATGAAAACGGACTGCGTCTGGGTATTGTCCTGTCAAATTTCGGAACCAGTATGAAATTTGACGGCTCCGACCTTGAATACCGGGTTTCTGATCTGGAAGGATCGGTTATCAATCCGGGCCGCAAAGGCGAGTACTATAATGATACACCGGCCAGCTCTGTTTTTAAATCAACATCGATGGAATTTGAATTGCCGACCCAGTTAAAGATTGGTATTGGCTATGAACTGGCGATTAATGATGAGAATATGCTTTCTCTGTCCGGAACATATGCCAACAATTCTTCCTTCCTCGATCAATACATTGCAGGTGTTGAATATTCATTTAACAACATGTTCTTCCTGCGAGGATCCTACTCGGTCGCTTATAAACTCGGCCTTGAAGGCGAGGATGATGAATTTGTAATGCAGGGTGACAACTATCTGTACGGTCCTGCTTTCGGCGCCGGCTTTAATCTCAGCGCCGGACGTGACTTTAATGTCAAATTCGATTATGCCTACCAGACCACAGAGTTCTTTGATGACACTCAGTGGTTCGGTTTTACATTCGGATTCTAAACAATACTTTTATCTGATGTATAAAGGGCTGATTCGTATGAATCAGCCCTTTTTTTTAATCTTTTCTCCCTGCCGGCTCTGATGAATGGAACAACACATAAAATTCAGAGTAAAATTACTCAAAGACAGGATATGTTAATAACCTGACCAAGTAAAGGTGATATAATGGTTCGTTGTATTTCATTTTTAGCTGTAATATTTGTTATGGCCAGCTTTGTTTTACCCGTTCAAGCTCATAAAACACTGAGAGCCAATTTAGACTGGGCGGTGTTTCAAAGCGGAGATCAACCGGTCCTCGAATTTTATTATAGTTTTCCCAAACAGGATCTGAGTTATGTCAGTACCGAAGATTCTTTCCAGGGGCTTTTTCTGGGAACTCTGCAGTTTTATCAAGATGATTCTTTGATCCAGAAATTCGCATGGAAAAATCAATCCATCATTGCAGACACGAATGCCATTTTAAACAGCGAGCTGCTGGTCGATCAATTGAGGTTTCAACTGGATCCGGGAGATTATACGGGTAAATTTATCCTGCAGGATTTACACCATCATGAACACGTCGATTCGCTGCAGTTCGGCGTTAACATTGAAGAAACAATCCCCGGCTTTAGCATCAGCGATCTCGAATTGTCATCTTTGATCAAGCGTTCTGAGGAACATTCCCCGTTCTATAAAAATACCTTGTCTGTCACGCCGCATCCTTCTCTGATCTATAACGAATCCGTTCCTATGTTGTTCTTTTATTCCGAGCTTTATAATTTACCGGACGCTGTTCAAAACGACTATGAAATACGTCATAAAGTCCTGGACAAGAATGGTAAAGCTTTGAATAAAATAAAGCCGGTTATAAAAAAGCGTGAAAAAGCGGTGAATCCCCAGGTCGAATACGGATTTATAAATGTCGGGAAATTGACTTCCGGGATTTATCAGCTTGTTCTGGAGGTGGGTACTGATGACAGTCTGATCGGCCGGCAAACTAAAGAATTTTATGTTTATCAAATTAATGAGGGGCAGCAACCTATCGTTGATCAATCCATGCAAATGAGCCGGTTTGCCACGATGGACTCTGTACTCATCGAAAAAGAATTTGATTACATTTTATATTTGCTGAATAAAGAATCCCGGGTCACCTGGAAACAGATTGATGATATTGACTTGAAACGCACCTTTTTGTTCAATTTTTGGAAAGCCAATGACCCGGTTGCCGATACACCTGAAAACGAGTTTCGTGATCAATATTTAGAACGGATACGTTACGCCAATGAACATTTTAGAGCGTTCAAAAAACCGGGATGGAAAACGGACCGGGGCCGTGTACTTGCGGTTTACGGTATGCCCAATGAAATTGACCGGACCCCGAACGAAGCCAACCGCGCCCCTTATGAACGTTGGGCCTACCATGAGCTGCAGAACGGGGTTGTTTTTATTTTTTCAGATTTGCAGGGTAATAATGACTATGAACTACTGCATTCCGAGCTGGACGGCGAGATCTATAATCCCAATTATATGAGCATTATTGAAAAGGGAAGTTATTAGCCAAAAGGGCCATTATGAATGGCCTTTTTTTATTTTAGAACAATGATCTTGCGGGTTTCTTTAACATTGTCTGAACTCAAGCGGATAAAATAGTTACCATTCCCCACCCATTGATTGCTGGAATTTATTCCTTCCCAGGTTATAGAATGCACACCTGGAGCCAAATTTCCCTGAAATATCGTTTTGACATGTTCTCCCCTTATATTGTAAACATTTATCGAGCAGTTTGATAAAGCGTTCTCGGTATCAACCTTTATTTGTGTACTGCTGTTGAACGGATTCGGATAACAGGGCTGCAGTACCCTTTGGTCCGGCCTATTCACTTTACTGACGCGTGAATCTGTTTCAAACCACTCGAAAACACGCGAAATTAATATGTAGGGGGATATATACATTGGTTTTTCATCGAGTTCATGTACCGGAAATCCAAACATCACTCTTTTTGAATTTGCATCCAGTGTTACAGCAGCGCTTTTATCTGAAAGGTCATAGTAAAACACAGATTTGCTCCGGCTGGAGGGAACCAGAACATCCGCATTGTTAAGAACTGACACAAACATCCCGTTACCAGATTCTGAAATATGATTTCCTGAAATCCCGGTAATTCCTTTGGCGTTCATTGCCGCTCCCCAATGAATGTCGAATGCCTCTTGAAAAAAGGATCTGTTCATCATGCTATCAGATATCTGGTTTGTAATCAGACAAATATCTAACGATGACAATTGATTTAGAACCTTTTCTTGAAATTCAGCAGAAAGGGTGTCCTTTTCTACTATGCATAGCAAATGAGTGCGAATGTCCAGTTTGGGTTCATCATTCGGTAACGAAATGTGATCATAAAAAAGACCAAGACTGTCGAGGATTGAGAAATAAACGTCGCGTTCCGGGTTTGACAAACCCTTGTCGGCAAACAAAATCGGAGCAAATCCAACTGCAAGCGTGAAATCAAAGGAAACAGAATCAGTAGGTGTACGGGCTGTCAGTGTGAAATCCGTTTTCTGCGGCATAAAGTATTCAGGCGCTTTAATTTCAAAGTCGAGTTGCGTTGCGGACAAGCTTTCTATAGCCGTCGTGATGTCTTGAGGTGTAATAGCAATGTCGGATTGCGCACTTTTTAGCACAAGAGTCAAATCATTAATGACTGGTCCGCTGTTTTGCAGAGAAAACGACAGTGTTGCGGTTTCTCCGGGTTCAACACGGGAATTGTTTGCATCGATCACATCTATAGAGTTGAGAGAAAGATTTCCGGTGGCTGTGTTATGCTTCAGGATTTCGTAGGTATAATCGATCGCCTCGCCGGTTTTCGATGTGACGGACGGGATGAGGATGAATTGATCGCATTCAGCTGGAATATCAATAAAGGCTTCCGAATTTGATACATAGACGGGTTGCAATAGCGTGTAAATTCCGTTTATACTGCAAAGCCCCTGTAGTTCCCAGTCATATCTGGAATTTAAATTGAATAAAGCCCGTTTGGATTCAGTCGAGTTGTTGTAGGCTCTGATATAATTGGCTGCAAGATGATCCGGGCGTTCATTGACGGGAGGAGCCTGATTTATGACCGGCAATTCTGTATGCAGGGCCTGAATAGAGACCTGAGGATAGTAACGGGCTTCATCATAGTGGGGCAGATTCGTTGAATATCGATAGCCTGTGAAATAGTTCCAGCGAGTAAATTCCTGAAAGGCATCATCCAATGTGACTTGCCTGTTCGCAAGGAGATCTCTTGTGACATTATAAATGCTATTGTAATAGTTTGCGTTTTCCCATATTTCCTTTATAATATCAATATCATATTTCTGATGAAGAAAATGCGGCCAGATACAGGCTGCATAAGCGTGAGCGTTATTGTCCCAGGTCTGCAGAGATTTCCAGGGAGAGTTAAAAAATGTCGGCAGGTAACCATAGTAATCGTTTACATCATCGTAAATCAGGTCTTCAATCCAGACCGCAGAAGCTTCCGTGAACCAGACACTGTTTATATCTGCAAAATAATCCAGACCGTAGGCAAACTGGACCGCGTGAAAAAATTCATGTGCTGCTGTAACCTTGGCCAGTTTATCGGGAGTTTGATTCTCATCAAAGGCAGCATTCAGCTGAATATGGCTGGTGTAAGAATCATAACCATCATATTGGTCAGAGCGTGAATCCGGTGACGTTAATCCCAGCGTATCCGCGAGAGACAAATAGACGTCATAGCGGTCGTTTCCCCCACGCCCACCGTCTGATGGCGGAGTTAGATAGCCAAGTGAATCAATGATAAAGGCATAACTTTTCTCAAAATAAGCGCCTGTCCGATTGACAAAGTCTGGATGCGAATCTTTTGGTGATACATCAACATCATGTTGATAAACGATAGGACGAGTTTCAGTATTGTAATGAATCCTGAAATGTCCTTCAGGGGTATCGTAAAATGACTGCATAGTCGGACGGGACATGACATGGGATACAATGTTTTCAAAGTTGTTTTTCGATAGAGAAGGAGAATTGAGCAATTCATGGACAAAAAACGTGCCGCACTTTGTATGCTTTCTTTTTTCAAGCCGTTGATGTTGTTTTGTACTGCTTGAAAATTCGGCAGAGTTGATAGGATTGCGCTGTTCTTTCCGTTGATTGGAGGATACAGATCTAATCATAAAGAACACAACGAAAAAGATGAATAAAAACGAGTATGTTTTTTTTGCCATTTTCATAATAGTAGAGACACCTGAAACCAGGGATTTAATCCCTTTAATTTAATCCTCGCGGCTTAAAAATACAAGCTTAAAAAATATTTGATTTTATAAAAAAAATATATTAAGTTTACAGATGGGAGGCCGCAAAATGGTTCCATGCTTCCGCAGTCATTGAGCTTTTTAACTATTTGGGGAAAGGGGATGTATGAAAATTACTGAAATCTGTGTCAAATTACGCGACGAACACAAGTTGAAAGCGTTTGTAAACGTAACCTTTGAGGACGCTTTTTCCGTAAAGGGAATGAAAATTATCAAAAGCAAGAGAGGGTTGCTGCTCTGATGCCGTCAAGGCGAATGAGAAGACGGCAGCACAAAAGTATATTGCGCATCCGATTTCAAGAGAATTCAGGGCTGAGCTTGAAAAACGGGTATTCCGGGAATATTACAGGTTGCTTGAAAAGGATTCCATCAACGAAAATGAGAACCTGTTCAAATGTTCCGAGGTTTCTGTATAGATAGGCCAAGCCTGACATACAGTTGTTACGATGCGATGATCGCGGTTGGTTAAAAATGCCGCCCTGTTGTTGGGAATTTATTCTTTTAGCTTGATATTTTAACCCAATTTCCCTATAATGCGTTAATCATAATAAACTATCACTGCAACGAGGAGTTACATACGGCTGAAGACAAAAGAACAGGCGGCGTGAAACCGTATGTTCCCGCTACCAGTACAATGCGTGAGTCTCCTTCAAGGCCTTGTTCACAGGTGCGATACTCGCCATTATTCTGGGCGCCGCAAATACCTATTTGGGATTAAAAGCCGGAATGACAGTGGCGGCAACATTTCCAGCGGCTGTGATCGCAATGGCTGCTTTGAGACCTTTCAAGGGTACTATTCTTGAAGAGAATTTGGCTCGAACCACCGGCGCGGTCGGCGAAGCTCTGGCGGCCGGAGCCATTTTTACCATACCGGCCTTTGTTATTTCAGGAGTATGGGATAATTTTGATTACTGGACCAGTACGTTTCTGATGCTTGTGGGTGGTATTTTGGGTGTTTTGTTTATCATTATTTTAAGACGCACCCTGATTGAAGACGATACCTTGCCCTTTCCGGAAAGCAAAGCCTGCGCAGAAATTGTCAAAGCCGGGCAGGGCGGTCAATCCGGGGCCAAATTTGTATTCGGTTCCATTGGGTCTGGCTGCCTTGATCGAATTGTTTAAAAATGAAAACGGTTTACGGATCATTAAAGACAGTGTGGCGGGATTTGCCACGTTTAAAACTTCAGTCATCCGATTGCTGGACGGAAGCAGCAATATCTATGAAACCGCTGCCGGGGTAAAGGCGAAACTGAATTATGAGGGCGGCATGATCATGCAGAGCCCTTCATCCTCACCCGCATTTTTGGGGAGTTGGATATATTATTGGATTTCGTCTTGCTGCCATTACTTTTTCCGGTGGTGTGTTCGGATGGTTGTTCCTGATGCCGCTCGCCATTTTTCTGATGGGAGGCCAGGTTGAACCCTTTGCTCTGGAATTTGGTTGGCTAACCATTGCCAAAGCTGCTTACAGCTCGACTATAAAACCCATTGCAGTCGGTGGTATGTTGGTTGGCGCTTTTTATACCTTGTTTTCCATGCGCAACAACCTAATTACAGGAATCAGACACGGACTGGCTGATATTAAAAAAGCCGGAAAAGAGGATGGAACAAAATCCCGATTGGACAAGGATTTTCCCTTTGGTCTCACCTTGATGGCTATCGGCGTCCTGATTATTTGTATGATTATTTTATACCAGTCTTTCAGTCAAAATTGGGGCTCTGCTATTCTTGCCGCTGTTGTTATGGGCATTGCCGGATTCATTTTTGCGGCTGTTGCCGGATATCTGGTCGGTATTATCGGCAGTTCATCCAATCCGATCTCAGGTTTGACATTGTCAACACTTTTAATCGCTGCTGTTCTGATGATTCTCGTGGGCATGCGCGGGAATCCTGGAGTGGCGGCTGTACTGGGTGTGGCTTCAGTTGTCTGCTGTGTTGCCGGCGTAGCCGGAGATATGATGCAGGATTTAAAAGTGGGCCATATACTCGGCGGGACTCCCTGGAGAATGCAGGCCGGTGAATTGATCGGTGTGGTTGCTGCTGCATTTGTTCTGGTCGTCCCGATTATGCTGTTACATCAGGCAAATGGAATCGGAAGCGAAGCGCTCCCGGCTCCTCAGGCTGGTTTGATGGCTATGATGAGCAAAGGAATTGTAGGCGGCGAAATGGCATGGCCTCTGGTTATTGCGGGCATGTTGTTCGCCATTGGTTTGATCCTGATTAAATCTCCTTCGCCCATGCTCATTGCCGTTGGAATGTATCTGCCGTTTAAAACCACATTTGCCATTTTTATCGGTGGCCTGATCAAATATGCTGTTGATAAAATAGCAGAGAAAGATATTGAATCAGAAGAAGACAAAACAAAAGTTGACAATAACGGATTGCTCATTGCTTCAGGACTGGTCGCCGGAGAAGCCTTGATGGGAATTGTGCTTGCGGCACTGGTGGTTGGCAATATCCATCTCAAAGACATATTTGGTTTGCCTGCAGATTTTAAAGGATTCTGGTGGCTCGGTTTGGTCGTTTTTGCAATTTTAGCCTATGTCCTGATCAATTTTCCGTTAAACGCTTTGAAAAAGTCCAAGCAATCATGAAAGACAAAAGTGAACAAGAAAAAAATGTAATGACGATGGTTCCGGCATACAATACCGAGTTTGAGTATGCGGATGATAAAGTTGTACTGCTGGAACCAAAGCTCAAGAGTAAATTTTTAAAAAAGCATTTACTGCCGCGCATGAAACGGTCGCATTATAAAATACATCTGGATGATTATGGTACTTTTGTCTGGAAGCAAATTGACGGCAATCGGACGGTTTTTGATATTGCGGTTCAACTTGAGGAACATTACGGAGATAAGGTTGAACCCGTGTATGAACGCCTTGGTATGTTTATTAATATGCTCGCCCAACGAAAGTTCATCACGCTAAATTGATTTTCAGCCCCAAATATAGAGGAGGACCCAAGCAGGTTCTCCTCTGTTTATTTCAAAAGCAGGATTGATCATGAAACAATGCGAAAAGGCCGCCTATACTGTGATCAATAAATGTATGGCGCTAAAGAGCAAGGAAAGTATATTGGTGCTTGCCGATGATCCATGTATGGATACAGCAAACATATTATATGAGATTTGCTCCAGGCGAACCAAACATGCCGCTCTGATTCAGCTTCCGGTGCGACGCAGCCATCTTGTCAGGGGAGTTGGCGATATGCTTAGAGCTATGGATTGCGCTGTACTTTTAACCGGGGAAACTCTGTCCCATACACCTGAACGGCGCCAGGCTTGCAAAAACGGAGCAAGAATCTTAAGCATGCCGAATATGACTCGGGAAATGTTCTGCCGGCTTGCTTCTATGAACTTTGAGAAAATTGCCCGTTTGAGTCAAAAAGTCTCGGATATATTGAGCATGGCTCATGATGTACATGTCAGTCACCCAATGGCACCGCATTAAGCTTTAGTATATCGAAAAGTAAAGGATATGCCGACACCGGATTGGTAAAAGAACCCGGAAGCTTTAGCAACCTGCCTGCCGGTGAAGCAAGTGTTGCACCGAATCCGGGTAGTTGCAACGGGGATTTATATGTGGATTGTGGTATGGGTGTTTACGCTAAGGAACAGCTTAGATTAATCATCAAAGAGGGAAGAGCTGTCAGAATTAAAGGCGATGATGCGGCGCGACGGCTTCGCCCCCGGCTTTCAAAATTCGGCCCGAACAGCAGGATTGTTGCTGAATTTGGTATCGGCACAAATGAGATGACCCTAAATAGCGGATGCATTCTGGAAGAAGAAAAGACCAAAGGAACCATTCATATAGCTATTGGCAATAATGTGTCTTTTGGCGGCAAAAATGATGTCCCCGTGCATCTGGATGCTGTTGTATACAAGCCTGATGTGGTTATTGATGGTCGTTATATTTTAAAAGCGGGCAAACTGCTTATAGAATAATCGGCATCGAGCAAAGCATCAAACCCTTTCAAGGTGTTCTTTTGTAATTTGGGGCAAGGATACAGAAAAAACCGATCCCTCTCCCAGCCTACTGCTTACATCTATAACGCCTTTATGCATTTCAACAATATGTTTGACCAGACTGAGTCCCAAACCGGATCCGGTTTCATGGTTCTCCGACTCTTCCGTGCTTACCCGATAAAATTTATCAAATATTTTTGCAAGCGCTTCTTCGGGTATTCCATATCCCTGATCTTTAATATCAACCCGGACATATTGACCAGTCTCATACAGATGAATATCAATACGACTGTCAGCTGGACTGTATTTTAGTGCATTGGTAATGAGGTTGATAAAGACCTGTTCCATCATGCCATAGTCAGCATAAACTTCAGGAACCGTTTCATTTTCATGGATGCAAATTTCGATATTTTTTCGAGATGATTTTTGCGAATGATTGCCGGTGACAATTCGGATAATATCTGACAGGTCTATACTGATTTTGTTTGGCTGAATTCGACCCGATTCGATTCTTGATATATCCAGGAATTTATTGACCAAATCCGTAAGCCGGTTCGTTTCCTCGAGAATAATTTTTGCATATTCTGTATTTTGTTCCGGACTTGAGTCGTTGTCCAGCAGCAATTCGCTAAAGCCGGAAATACTGGTCAATGGAGACCGCAGCTTCATGCGCGCGACCATGGAGACCAGTTCAGTTTTCATTTTATTGATTTCTATCTGCTGGGTTACATCTCTCAGAATAGTGACCACTCCGACGACGGCTCTGCCATCTTTCTGCAGCACCCGGGCTGCGTTGGCTTGCAGGACTCTTGTTTTCCATTCTTTTTCCGGTTTTACAGTAATTTCCACGCTGGATTCGACAGTTTGCTCAGGGGTCCGTAGCGCGGCTCAACAATTCAATCAGTTTGGGTTCTTTGATGACGTTGGAAATTGGCTGTTCTGAAACATCGGACTCTTTGATTTGAAACCATTTTTCCGCCGAATGATTCAAAATTAAAATGTTCAAATGGGGGTCTGTAACAATCACTCCGTCGGCAATGTTTTTGATGATGGTTTGAGTTTTGTTACGTTCCACAATAATCTTGGCGAGATTCATATTGTGGAGTCTCTTTAATTCAAGTGTCATATAGTTAAAAAGACGCGCGAGCCTGCCGATTTCGTCGTCTGTGTGCACCTTGACTGTATGAGAAAAGTTGCCCTGAGCGATTTTTGTTGCGCTGTGCTCGAAATCTGAAATGGGTTGTGTGATATTGCGCGAAATGAATGTGGCAATGATGCCGGCTACGCCCACCGCAATTAAAATAATCAGCACAAAGCGGACCGCTGCATAATACAACGGGGTGCTGATACCGTTGATAATCCAGGTCCCCATGGTTAAAATAACCGGGATGATAGCGGCGGCCAGGGTTGCCAGGAATAGCCGTCTGAATATTTTACTTTTGACTTGTTGTCGAATCCATTTTATCATGATTGTGTGTCTCCCGGATACGACTTTATTGCGTCCCGAGTTTTTTGCCTGGTACAGGCGAGAATCAGCCGTCCGGATTAACTGTTCCCGGGTTTCTCCGTCCTGCGGAAACGTCGCTACACCGCAGCTGATGGTGAGACATTGATTCGGCTGTACATGTTGACCAAAGTCATGTGTCTGAACAAGACTGCGGATTTTCTCTGCTGCAACATGGGCATTTTTTGCCGCAGTTGCAGGCAGTATCAGCACAAATTCTTCACCGCCGTATCGGGCAACGGTGTCGATACGTCTGACATTGTTTTGAATCAGTTTTGCTAATGAGCCCAGTATTTTATTTCCGGCTGGATGGCCCAATACATCATTGTATGTTTTAAAAAGATCAATGTCCATCATAACCAATGAAACAGGTAAAAGATGCCTTTTACTTCGATTTATTTCGGTTTCCAGGGTTTTGACAAAGTACCGGTAATTATGCAGGCTGCGTGAGCCGCGTCTGTATTCGCGAGTTCCCACAATTTGCGTTGAGCCTGCTCCAGTTGATTGATTTTGTCCTGTAATTGATCGTGCAGGGATTTTATGTGCAGCAGATTGCGGACGCGGAACTTTAATTCATATCGGTTTACAGGCTTTAGAATAATGTCATCTGCGCCGGCCTGAATTGCCTTTATCTTGTTCTCCTGATTGTCCTGTTCTGCAATCAGAACGACTGGAAGATACGCGGTATGGGAGGTCTTGATAAATGAGCATATTTCCTGCGCCAGGACAAACGATTGTGGTAAATTTAAAAAGACCAGATCCGGACATGCGGAGATTAGCTGTTCCTGTAACGACGCAGATTCTTGTAAATATTCATATCTGTAATTTTTACTTGATTCATCCGTAAACAATAATGCGTCGGATGATGTATTTTGAACGATAACAATTTTAAAGGTGCGGTCATTCCACCCGGGTCGTTCTTTTTTCGTGCGCATTGCCCTGGCATTTTCGGACATTATTCATCCTGCCTGTTATACCTCACATTTAGCTGGCGTGCAGCGCCTGCTTCATCCAATCGAGAGATGACGGTCGTGTGCGGAGCGGATTTCACGGTGTCCGGCTCTGTTTCCACTTCGGTTGCGATTTGTTTCAAAGCCTGTGCAAACGCGTCCAGCGTCGCGCGGCTTTCTGTCTCGGTTGGTTCAATCATCATGGCTTCGTTTACAATGAGAGGAAAATACACGGTTGGGGCATGAACTCCAAAATCCAAAAGACGTTTGGCGATATCCAGTGTTTTGACGCCTTTTTCTTTTTGTCGATTTCCGGATATGACAAATTCGTGCATTGGAGTTTGCTTATACGGCAAATCATAATCGTCTTTGACTTTGCTCAGAAGATAATTTGAATTGATGATCGCCTGCTCCGCGACACGCCGCAATCCGGGACTCCCCAGCATACGGATATATGTATACGCTCTGACAATCACGGAGAAATTGCCGTAAAAAGAACTGACTTTGCCGATACTTTGCGGTCTTTTACAGTCCATGCTGTATGCACCTTTTGATTGTCGAACGCAGGGATACGGTAAAAACGAATCCAGCTCTCGTGTCACAGCTATAGGTCCGGAGCCCGGTCCGCCGCCGCCGTGCGGTGTTGAAAACGTCTTGTGTAAATTGAAATGCACAATGTCTACACCGAGGTCACCGGGACGTACAATGCCCAAAAGCGCGTTCATATTGGCGCCGTCCATGTACACCAGCCCTCCGGCCTCGTGAACCAGGGAGGTGATTTGTTTGACATTTTTTTCAAACAATCCCAATGTGTTGGGATTGGTGAGCATAAACGCGGCCGTGTCTTGATCCAGGGCGTTTTTTAACTCTTCAATGTCAACAAGCCCGTTCTCGTCTGATTTTAAAGTTTTGCTTTTATAACCGGCAATGGATACGCTCGCTGGATTGGTGCCGTGCGCCGAGTCCGGAACAAGGACATATTTGCGTGGATGCCCCTTTGATTCGTGATAGGCCCGGATAGTCATCAGACCGGTCAATTCTCCATGCGCTCCGGCAGAAGGCTGCAGGGTGATGGCTGAAAGTCCGCCGATTTCACAAAGATTTTTACCGATTTCATATAAAAGTTTGAGCGCACCCTGCACGGTATCATCCGGCTGCTGCGGGTGGATGTGCTGGAATCCGGGTAATCCGGCAGTTTCTTCATTAATTTTTGGATTGTATTTCATGGTGCAGGAACCGAGCGGATAGAACCCTTTGTCGACATGGTGATTTTTTCCTGATAAATTGACAAAATAACGCATGATCTCGGATTCGCCGAGTTCGGGCAACTCTGCCGGTTTTTTACGCAGATATGATTTTGGCACCAGTTTTTCAACACGAGTCTCAAAGTCGCGGTCATAAAGGTGAACGCCACGTTTGCCTTTAGTACTTGTATCAAGCATTAATTTATCCACAATAGACTCCTTTATATAAAATAGCAGATTTTAACTTACAATATAAGAGGGGAATAGTCAAGTATTTTTAGGAGCAAACCGGGAATGAGGATCAAAACTTGCTAGATGATTTGATCCATTTACTCTGCTGATGAGACAGCCGCGGGTCGAGGGACCAGAGCGTCTAAGCCGATAGATCGCCGTAGGAAATGACCGTTATTTTATGGGAATAAAGCATTTTTTTGATCTCAGGGCCGGCCAGGACGTCGAGTTCGTGTTCGCGTCCTTTGTTGTAAATTGAAACAGGGTCGGGAACAAGTAGAAACCGGGATGACACATGAGTTCTGTTATCCCTGGTTTCAGATGTGTCAGCAGCGCTGCAATGGTTTTCTCTTTGTCCGGATTGTTTAAAAGTTCCATTCCTACAAAATGATCCGGTGTAACAAAGTCGGTCGCATACTTTTTATAGCTCAGACTCTTGAACGCTGTTTGCTGGAATGCAGACACAGGGCTCAGGGTCCAGGATATATGTAAAGGCGACGACACTGAACGATATTTCCCGGAAATGGGGCGCATGAGGCTGAATACCACCCGTGAAATCGGCGGGAGAAGGTGTACATGATGATGGCCGTCAAAATGGTCAAGTTGGATTCCCGCATCAAGGCATTTTTGAATCTGGCTGGAAAGCTCTGTTTGTATATCTGTTATGCTGATTTTATTCCGTAGCATACGTCCCGCAAATTTCCATTTGTTCCAGAATGTTCCGGTTTCCTGCACCAGGGTGGGGATCTGTCGGGGACGCGACACCGGTATGCCGCTGGTTAGATTGAAATGGATACCGGTTGGCAAGTTCATCTGTTTGATTTGGTGAACCGCCTCATCAAATGCAGCGCCATTTGCCATCAGTGTGGCGCTGCTCAGCACTCCCTCTGTAAATGCTTTGCAAATTCCCGCATTGACCGCAGAATGAAAACCCAGGTCATCTGCGTTGATTATGAGTTTCATGTTCAACATGTTTGTAAAAATTGAATAATTGATCCAGACATTTGTCAGAATCAAAATGTCTGATCACGAAATCACGGGCGTTTGCGCCAAGCCGCTTTTGTTCGTGTTTGTTTTTATATAGATACTCTATTTTATTGGCGAGATCCGTCATGTTTTGGGGTTCCGCCAACAACCCGGTTTTGTTATTGACAATGAGTTCGGGAATCCCGGAAACAGGCGTGGACACAACAGGTAAGCCCATGGCCATGGCTTCCGCAAGAACATTGGGAATGCCATCCCGATTGCCGTTTTTTTCGACTATGCAGGGCAGTACAAAACTATCGGCCCAGTGATAGTGCTTTTTAATTTTATGGTGATCGACGCTTCCCAATAGCCGCACGATGGAAGCGAGGTTCAGTTTTCGATCATGCGCTTGAGCTCCGGGTGAAGAGGCCCGTCGCCGATAATATGGCATTGAAAAGGGATATCCCGGTTCTGCAACAACTGACAGGCGCCGATCAGGATGCCAAATCCTTTTTTATGCACCAGTCGGCCGACTGATAACAGATTCATTGTATTGTTTTTCTCGCGCCGGTCGCAGGGCTTGAATCGTCCGGTGTTGATGCCGTGATAAAAGACATGAAATTTATCAGGGTCAAATTCGGGAAAGCGTTCTGAAAAATAGGTTTTGTTAAATTTTGTACAGGTCAGCACAAATTCTGCGTTTGATATTTTTTCATGCAGGTTATATTGGGGAGTAAAAATATCATACGCATGCGCTGTCACGCCATAGGGAAGGTTTAAGAGTCTGGCGCACAACAGAGCAAAGCTGGCAGCGGCGTCGGCAAAGTGAGAATTGATCAATGTAACGCCGTCTTTATGCATTTTGATCGCCAGAGGGACGGCCAGGAAAAAGTGCAGCAGCATATCCTGGCGCTCGGTTTTGTTCATGTCTTTGTTTTTCAGAAACTTGAAAAGCGTTTTAATAAAAGACGACGGGTTTTCCCTGGAGGTGCAGGCGTAAAACCATGTTGAAAAATATCTGATTGGCGAAAAAAACAGCGCTCGAATATGTGCGGAGATCAAAGTCAGGTCAGAAAGTACATAGCATACGGAAAACAGATTTGTTGAGCGCTTTCGGGCCGGATCGTTTGTATTTGGTTTGAAAAGCGAATAGATCTGGATATCCAGTCCGCGCTCGGCCAGTCCGGTCATCTCTTTGGTGATGAATGTCTGTGAGAGAACCGGAAAAATATTGTGAATAAAGCCGATGCGCATTTCAGGTGGTTTTCTCTTTCAAGTACAGTTCGAGTCGGTCACGATAAAAATCGACTGTTTTGCGAACCCCGTCTTTTAGTCCAACACGGGGCTTCCATCCGGTTGCCTTTTGAAATTTATCGAATGTCACGACAAATTTGCGAATATCAATGCTTTCGCGTTCCGGGGGAAACGGGATATGCTCATACTCTCCTTTGCCTGTGGCCTGGATCACAGTTTTAACCATATCCAGAAACACGGTTTCTATCCCCGAACCGATGAAAAATATATCGTTGTTCAATTCTTTGCAAATAGCGGCGCGTATAAAAGCGTCCACCACATCATCCACGTAAACGTAATCGCGTGTCTGCTGACCGTCGCCATAAACGGTTATGGTGCGCCCGGTCATGGCATTCTGGATAAACCAGTTCAATATCCCGTAAAATCCATGTTCCATCTGACAGCGCGGTCCATAGACGTTGTTCAGGCGCAGCGACACCACCGGAAAGTTGTAAATATGCCCGTAGAGCAGCAAATACTTTTCTGCCGCCAGTTTATTGATTCCATAGACATCCGTCGGCTTGGTAGGGTGGGCCTCATCGACCGGAAGGTATTCCGGCTCACCGATTTGTCCGCGGCTGCCTGCATAGACAATTTTGACATTCTGATTCAAATCAGCTACTGCGTTGCACAGTCTCAATGTACCGTTACAGTTGATATCGGTATCCAGTTCAGGGTTTTCCATGGACACTTCGCGACCGACCTGGGCTGCGAGATGAAAGATGATATCTTTGTTTTGAACATGGGTTCGCAGGGTTGCTGTGTCGCGGATATCGGCGTTTACCACTGTTACACGATCCTTGATTTCATGTATATTGGCCGGATTCCAGCCATAAGGGTTTAGGCAGGCATCGTAAAGCGTGACGCCGGCTCCGTATTTAACAAGCTGGTGTGCCAGATTGCTCCCGATAAACCCAAGTCCGCCGGTGATGAGAATGTTCTTTTTCGAGAGCGAGGAATAATCAATCGGGTTCATGTTTTATTTCCTGTAATAAATTTCCAAAGTCCTGACCGATAATCTCCAATGTGCAGTTTTGTTTGGCTGTCCGATACGCGTTTTTTCCCAATGTTTCGCAAAGGTCAGGATGATTTTTCAGGTATATAATAGCATTGGCCAGCTCCCGCGGATTGGCGCGGGGTATAAGGTACGCGCTTTTATTGTGAGTCAGCAATTCCTGGACCGGTCGGTTACGCCCGGTGATCAGGGGTTTGCCCATGGCAATGGCTTCTATGACTTTATTGGTGGTTACCCGCAGCATCCGTTCATTATCGCCGAAAATGCCAAGGCATACATCGGCTCTGGCCATAAAATCTGCAAGCTGGTGATAGGGAACAGGATCATAAAATGTTACATGGTCAAGAAGGAGGTCGCGCGCCAGTTGACGGTCGCGTTTATAAGTGATGCCTTTTCCTACGATCTGAAAGTGAATATTTTCGTTTTTGAGCAACGCAGCGGCCTGCAGGATGGTATTTACGCCATGAAAGGGTGCATATTCACCATGAAAGTGCACCAAAAACGGGTTTGCTTTCGGTCCCGGTGGTCTCGGGTGAATGACTGTATTGTCAACTGCGAGAAATATTCGTTTAAATTTACCTTCCGGGATGCGAAATTTTTGAGAAAAATCGCGAATATGATCCCGGGTTTCCAAAACCAGTTTTTCAGAGAGTTTGCAGGCCAGACGGTCACTCCATTTGTAGAACTTTGCTTGTGCAGAGCCGTCCCGAGCTGCCCTGCGATCGTGCACCATGGTGTCAAAAGTCGCGATGTACATATCAAACAGGATCGGTTTTTGTGTGATCAGTTTGACGAACGGAAGTAAAAGCTGGCCGTAAAAACCGACCAGTACCACATCACAACCGCGTGCAAGCCGCCACGCGCGCCACAGTAATTTGGGATAATGGATAAAGCGCTTGTCCGGCGGAAAGCAGGTGCGCACATGCAGTCCCTGTGATTTCAGGCCTTTGTACACGATCCTTGTCCGGGAATATTCCGCTTCACGTCCGGCTATATATAAAATTTTAAAGCGTTTTATTTTTTATATTCCATTTTTTTGATACGGTACAAAATGTTTTCAATCAACGAACGGTTTGACCCGATAATGTCTGCTAAAAGACCGATTATGAAAATCTGCACACCCAGAAGCAGTAAAATGGCAGTCAGGATCAGGGATTGAATATGGCCTGCTCCGCCCTGCGTGACATAAAAATATAAAAACCGCAGTCCAAGCAGCAAGCCGGCCAGAAAAAAGATGCCGCCGATAAAAGAAAACATTTTTAGCGGCTCGTACATGGTGTAAATACGACCGATCGTTGCAACAGACCGTTTGATATATCCCCAATTGCTTTTAAAAAGACGGGACTCGCGCAACTTACGATTGGTCCGTACCGGTTCCGAGGTGATGGACAGGTTTTTCTTGCCCGCTTGAATGATTGTTTCGAGCGTATAGGTAAACTCGGAAATCACGTTGATCTGCAACGCCGCTTCCCGGGACAACGCCCGGAATCCACTGGTGGTATCGGGCACGGTTGTGGTCGATACCTGCCGAACCACCCAGCTCCCCAGCTGCTGCAGACGTTTTTTCATCCAGCTGAATTCGGATATCTGGCTGATTTCCCGGTCTCCGATAACCAGATCAGCCTTTCCCTGTAAGATGGGCTGAACAAGATTTTTGATATCAGCTCCGACATACTGATTGTCCGCATCGGTATTCACAATAATATCCGCCCCCAATCGCAGACAGGCATCCAGACCGGCGGTGAATCCTTTGGCCAGGCCTTTGTTTTTGCTCAGACTGACAATGTGATGTACGCCGTGTGCTTTGGCTACGTTTACGGTGTCGTCTGTACTGCCGTCATCGATGATAAGGATTTCAATATCATCAATACCCTGGATATCTTTAGGGAGATCCTGCAGGGTTACAGGCAGGGTTTCAGCTTCATTAAAGCAAGGTATTTGAATGATTAGTTTCACGATTAATCAATAATCTCTTCAATGTTGTATTCCTGAATATCTCTTGCGTGTGTAAAAATGATCATTTCGCCCAGCAAACCTATGGCAATCATTTGCAGACCAATGACCAGTAACACCATTCCCAGCAGCAATATAGGCCGTCCTGCGATACCGCCGAAACCCAATAATCTGTAAAAGAACAAATAAATATCAATGGCAGCGCCGATCCCGGTGAACAGGACACCCAGGAAACCGAGAAAATGCAGGGGTTTCTTGGTATAACGGCTTAAAAATATGACGCTTACGAGGTCCAATAGACGTCGGACATAATCCCGCGGATGCAGAGCCCGCTTGTAATTGCCGGTGAGCTGTTCCACATTGATTTCAGTGATTTTATAGCCCTGATTGTGCGCCATAACCGGAATAAACGTGTTGAGTGCACCGTAAAAGGGTACATGTTCCAGAACTTGACGACGGGTGGCGAGAACACCGGAATTAATATCCTTTAACCGCAGACTGGTGAGTCGGTTGGTGAAAAAATTAAACAGCCGTGATACAAACCGGTTGATATACGAATCACGCCGCGGCGACCGGGCTCCGATGACCACGTCTACATCTGTGTCCAGTTCGTTAATGACCTGGATCAGATCGGAAGGATTGACGCCGATACCCGCTGTGTAAAACAGAATGTTTTCGCCTTTTGCAATTTCAAGAGCTGCTTCCAATACGGAGGATTCGCCAAATGCTGTGCGCAATTTTATAATACGGATAAATGGATGTTGATGACAAAGTGACTGGAGTACCTGCCACGATGTATCCTGGCTTCCGTCATCCACATAAATCAGTTCAAAAGTTTTATTATAAGATTTTAGGACATTGCAAAGCCGGGTATTTAACCATTCCAGTTTGTCGCTGATGTCATGAACAGCGACGATGACTGATAATGTTATACTATCAGGCGGTGTGGCCATAATACAAACCTATATTTCTTGTTTAGGGTGATCAATTTCGTACAATGTGTCCAGGGCAAAGGATTTACGCGTGCCACTGTGGGTGATCATTTTTCCGACCAATCCGAGTAAAATAAACATAAATCCGGATGAAAGCAATAAAACCGTAATGGATATAAGGACATTTAAAGTCTCTGTTGAATGTCTGTGGCAGACCGAACAGATCAACGCAACAAGGCCTCCCGCCAGGCATAGAAAAGAAAATTTTGAAAAATACAGCAGCGGGTTGTACAAATGGCGCATCAGCAGTCGCAGGGTGGTTAAATCCATGATAACCCGGAATGTACGGGAAAGATTGTATTTCGACGTTCCGTAAAGCCGGGGATGATGTCGTACCGGCATTTCTGTGATACGGGCGCCTTCCATGCGCATCAGAGCGGGTATAAATCGATGCATTTCACCATACAACGCCACTTGCCTCAGTAAATCTCCGCGAAAGGCCTTGAGAGAACAACCCGTGTCATGTAATTTCACATCCGTCACCGAGCAGATGATGCGGTTTGCAATGTTTGAAGGCAGTTTTCTGCCGATCAATTTATCTTTGCGGTTTTTACGCCAGCCGCTCACCACATCATAACCCGCCTGCAGTTTATCTACCATTAACGGAATATCTTTGGGATCGTTTTGAAGGTCTCCGTCCATTGCCACCACCACTTTACCGCGCGAGGTTTTGAATCCGGCTGCCATCGCAGCAGATTGCCCAAATTGCTCCGGAACAACACGGCTCGCAAATGGGACCGGGTTCCGGCAAGTTGTTTTACAGCCTCACGTGTACCGTCCGTACTGCCGTCATCGACAAAAATGACTTCGAACGAATAGGGATGCTGTGATAGAACACTATAGATCCGGTTCCACAACCGTTCTACGTTTTCCACTTCATTGTAAAGCGGAACCGTAACAGAAAGATAGGGTTGTTCATTCGGTGTGTTCATTTGATCTATATTGTTTCTTTAGTGTCAAGACCAGAACTGGTACTAGAATAATGAATTCAACAAAGACGACCCAAAAATTATGCCGGGTAAACAGACTGCTGAAAAACTCATGTCCGGCAGATGCCCGGTGCAGATCCAGAAAAATCTGAACCGGTGAAATGACGTGCAAATCCGAAAACGGCATGAATAAAGGGCACCCATAAGGGCGCTCTTGTCAAGGGTCAAAAGATCCATGACAAGATGCACATATCCGGCGCTGATCAGCCAAAATGCAGATTTCCTGAATTTGTAATGGAAAAACCGCCACAATACAAATGCGCCAAACAAGCCGGCAACGGTTACAAAGACCAGGCTGTGCGAGAACAGTCTGTGATAACGGTTTACATTTCCTGTAAAAAAGCCGGGTATCACATCAAAATCAGGAAGAACACTGAAAAAGAGAACAAAAACAGCAAGCCATTTGTTGTGCGGCTTCCCGGATGATATCGCCAGAGCAGAACCCGCCAATGTGTGACCTAGTGGTGTCGGCATAATAGGTTAACTCGAGTTCAATATATAATGTACAAATTATTTTTGTGGAACGCCACTATAAAAATACCGTTCCGGGTTACAAGGTTTCAAGAACATGACTGATCCTTTCAAAGGCCCAGTCCAGATCTTTACGTTCGATAATGAGCGGAGGCGTAAAGCGCAGAATGTGCTCATGCGTCTCTTTACAAAGAACACCCTGTTCCTGAAGCGCTTCACAGAAACGTCGGGCGCCGCCTGCCTTTTTGTCCAGTTCTACACCGATCATCAGGCCTTTGCCGCGGACTTGGGCAATGTTTTTCGAGTGAATGCTGTTCAATTTACCTCTGAAATAGATTCCCAGTTCGAAAGCCTTGTTGATCAGGTCTTCATCTTTTAGAATATTAAGCGCTTCTCGTGCTATAGCGCATCCGAGAGGATTGCCGCCAAATGTGCTGCCATGATCGCCCGGCTTGAAAATATCCATGATTTCACTGTTGGCAAGAAAAGCGGAAACCGGATAAAAGCCGCCGCTCAGGGCCTTGCCAACCACAAGGGCGTCCGGTTTCACCGATTCGTATTCAAAAGCAAATAATTTGCCACAACGTCCCAGACCGGTTTGAATTTCATCCAAAATGAACAGGCTGTTGTTCTCCTGGCATATTCCCTGGACTCCTTTTAGATACCCTTCAGGCGGGATGATCATTCCGCCCTCACCCTGAATGGGTTCCAGAAATACAGCCACAGTATTTTTCGTTATGGCGTCTTGCAGAGCTTTTAGATCACCATAGGGTACGGTGATAAATCCGGGTGTGAGGGGACCGAAACCGGATTTATACTGATTTTCGGTCGAAAAACTGATAATGGTTGTGGTGCGGCCGTGAAAATTGTTTTCCGCGACAATGATCTCCGCCTGGTTGGCCGGAACACCCTTGACCATATATCCCCATTTTCGAGCTGCTTTGATGGCGGTTTCCACGGCTTCTCCGCCGCTGTTCATGGGCAGTACTCGTTCAAAACCAGTGAATTCACTGACCTCTTTGCAAAAGAGGGGAAGCTGTTCGTTTCGGAAAGCTCTGGATGTCAATGTGAGTTGTTGACATTGTTTCTGCATGGTTTTAACCAGACGCGGATGACAATGTCCCTGATTGACTGCGGAATAGGCGCTGAGACAATCCAGATACTTTTTACCGTCAGTATCGTAAAGCCATATTCCTTCCCCGCGCTGAATAATAACATTTAGAGGGTGATAATTATGAGCTCCGTACTGATCTTCGATGCGCATGAGTTCCTGAGAATCCATTTTCATCTCCTTCGTGTAAATTGATTCGGCCGAATTTACAAAAACGATTTTGTAATCGCAAGTGAATCCCGAAGATTCGTTCAGTTGAATTTGTTTTATTTTCTCGTACCAATTTACCCTGAAAATTGTTATATTTTAAAAAACAAACAGGAAAGGAAATTATTGTGCGTGTTTTATCAGGTATACAACCTTCCGGAGCTCTGCATCTGGGTAATTATTTTGCAATGATGAAACGTATGATAGACTACCAGAAAAATCACGAGTTATTCTGTTTTATTGTTAATTATCATGCGCTTACCACGGTGAAAGATCCTGAACAATTAAAAAAGCATACGTTTGAAGCGTGTGTCGATTTTTTAGCTTTGGGCATTGATCCGGAAAAAACCTATTTTTACGTCCAGTCGGATGTCCCCGAGGTCACGGAGCTCACATGGATACTGTCCAATGTGACCGAAATGGGGCTGCTGAACCGGGCGCATTCATTCAAAGATAAAAAAGCAAAAGGAATCGAGATCAATCATGGTTTGTTTGCCTATCCCGTGCTTATGGCTGCTGATATATTGATGTACGGCGCTGATTTGATCCCTGTGGGGAAAGACCAGAAACAGCACGTAGAGATGACGCGAGATATTGCCCAAAAATTTAACCATGCCTTTGGAGAGGTGTTTGTGCTCCCGGAACCTGACATTCAGGATGATCTGGCGATGATTCCCGGTGTTGACGGTCAAAAGATGTCAAAGTCTTACGGCAATACAATTGAGATTTTTGCTTCCAAAGGACAATTGAAGAAAAAAGTCATGTCTATTGTAACGGATGCCCGGGCGGTTGAGGAGCCGAAAGACCCCGATACCTGTAATTTATTTGCGATATACTCCTTGTTTTTAGATAAACCGGGGCGGAATGAGCTGCGTGAGCGTTATCTTAAACCGGGTCTTAAATACGGCGAGGTCAAAAAGGAACTCCTCGAAGCGATTTGGACGTTTTTTGAACCCTACCGGGAAAAGCGTGAGGCGCTTGTGAATGATCCGGATGTTGTCAAGGATATCATGAGTGAGGGTGCAAAGAAAACACGGTCCGTGGGACTGGAATACCTGCATAAAGCCCGGGAAGCGGTGGGTCTTGTTTACTAATTACAAAGCTCTGCTCTTTGACTTTGACGGTGTCATTGCAGAAACCATGCCCTTTCACCTTGCCGCCTGGCGGGAAACGCTTTTAGAATACGGGGCTCATCTTGATGACCGTATGGTTCTGGAAAACGAAGGCCGGCAGGCGCTTGATATCGCGTCTCGTATCCTCAAGCACGCCGGCGTTGAGGTGGATTATAAAGATATCCAGGAAATTGTGGATCAAAAAAACAAATTGTTTCGCTCCACACAACAGGCCGGAATCTATCCTGAAATCCCTCATATTTTTTCCAGCGCAAAGCGACATGGAGTTCAAATAGCGCTTGTAACCGGAACTCTGGATAAAAATGTGCGCTCTGTTGTTTCGCCTGAAATCTATGCTCAATTTGAGGCTGTCATTGACGGGCGAGCCGTGGCTCAAGGCAAGCCGGCTCCGGACCCCTATCTGAGAGCAGCGGAAAATCTCGGGGTGCGGGCAGCAGAATGCATTGTTATTGAAAATGCTCCTATGGGAATACTCAGCGCCAAAGCCGCCGGAATGTTCTGCATTGCTGTTTGCACGACGTTGACGGGGGAACAATTAAAAGAGGCTGACGTAAAAGTACTAAATCACGAGGAACTGAAAGCGTTTCTGGAACAGTCGGTCTTTAACTCGGGGCATTGAGAGTTTATATGAAAAAAATAGTAATTGCTGTGCTTTTGATCTTTGCTGCAGGATGTTCCAAACGGGAATTGCCGCAAACGCCGACCTATGGGGCTCCTGAACTTGCGGTTCAAACAGCGCCCAAAGTGCTGAGCCCGGGTAAAACGTACCGGGTGGAAGTTACGGTCGAAAGCGACAATCAGGTCGATTCGGTTGCGCTCAGCATGCGCGATAAAAACGGGTCCGTACTCTATACCTGGTATTTGTTTGATGACGGCGGCGCCTTGCACCCGGATGACGGCGATGTTGCCGCATTTGACGGTGTGTTTACGCAGCGAATACACTATAATACCGCATCCGGTGATGATCAGGAATTGGTGTGGCATTTTACCGCCGGTGATGAAAAGGATCAGCAAAGCGAGCCCGTTGAATGGTCGCTTGTCGGCTTGGCCAATCCCAATACTCCTCCCGTGATCACTCGTATCGAGGCCCCGGAAGAATTGCCGAGTGGTTTTTCAGGCAGCCGTTTCATTACCGTGTCCGTGACCGACTCTAATGGTCTTCAGGATCTCCAGGGTGTTTCCTACACTGCTCATCTGAATGACACCAAAATATTTGAAAACCGGATTGACCGTTCAACCTCACCGGGTGAGTTTGAACAGCAAATCACAGCAGAGTTTGCATCCGGCAGAAAAACCGGGGACTATGAATTTATTTTCCGCGCCCGGGATGTTTCCGGCGCAGTTAGTGAACCGGTATCCCGGAGCATTTCTATCTATAACGACCCGCCCATATTGGGTGAACCTGCGCATGTAGATTCCGTGTTGCGGCCTGAGCAGGGATTCAGGAAAACTTTTTTGATCACTGTACCTGTCACGGATGATCAGGGGTTGAGTGATGTCAGGCGGGTCTGGATGAAATGGCGCAAAGCTGATGGTTCTTTTCCGAGCAGCGGCCCCTATTTTGATTTGTTTGATAACGGTTTGCCCTGGCAGGAGGACTTTGCCGACTGGGATCAGGGCGCGCGCGGCGACGAGACGGCAGACGATGGCGTTTATTCGATTATGGGTACGTTTGATGCTCAACAGCCACCGGGAGAGTATACGTTTACTTTTTATGCATTGGACTTTGCCGGCAATGAAAGTGATTCCACCACGACGCATCTTTTATTATACACAGAGGAGAATTGATCGATGCTGCGACGCGAACTTTTGTGTCTGGCGGGATTGCTGTTGATTTCCTTGTCAGCCGGTAATGCCGGGATTATTTCCCGATATTCTGTCAATACGGTAAAACGCAGCGGACCGGTAGGTAATGGCGTGACGGATATCTTTCGTGAGGGGGATTATTTATGGCTCGGAACCGGTAACGGGCTTTCCAGGTTTACCTTTTCCACAAACGAATTTGAATCCTACGAAAACGCTGAAAACCTAATTGATGAAGGAATCTCTGCCCTGTATGTCAAGGGCGATACATTATTGGTGGCGGCGGGAATTGATACATTCATCAAGGCGATTGACGCTACCGTCGATTGGGGCAAGGGATTAAGTTTTTCTTCTGATAACGGAGAGACCTGGAAATACATTGAACAGCCGGGCGAGACCCCGGGACAAAACGTGGTATGGGATTTTACCCTGCAGAACGGAGTGATTTGGGCAGCCAGTTTTGGCGGCGGTCTCTTAAAATCAACTGATTTCGGCGAAACCTGGCAGGTCGAAACACCCGATTCGCTGGTATTTGACCCTGTGCATGTTTTAAACCATTTGCCATTCTCTGTTCTCAGTACCGGGGACGCTTTGTGGGTTGGCACATCGGGCGGGATTAATAAATCGATGGACGGGGGCCACACCTGGGAAAAGTTTACATTTTCGAATCAACAAGAACATATATCCGGCAATTGGGTTGTAAATATTGCTCATCAAAAAGATGCGGATCATGAGGCCATATGGGCCTGTACCTGGAAAGCCGAAGGTATGGACGAGACCTATGCAGTGTCCAGGACCGATGATGGAGGCCGGACCTGGGATATTCTTCTGCAAGGTGAACGCGCCTATGATATAGCGTTTGACGGACCCAATGTATATGTGGCAACCTGGACCAGCGGATTATGGAAATCTCCGGATTACGGTGAAACCTGGTATAACTTTCAAAATATTCGTGATCGTCAAAGCAGCACCCGATTGTTCACAAACGAATTTTATTCTGTATATGCGTCCAATGACAGTCTATGGGTAGGTACACTGGATGGATTGGCGTTTACCGAAAACAATGGTTATACCTGGACTCTTTATCGGGCGTTCCGTTCCACCCGTTTAGATGGTGAGCCGCGAACATACGCTTACCCCAATCCGTTTTCGAGTACGCGTGATAATGTTCTGGGTGAAACGGGACACGTTCGCATTCAATATAATACAACAGACGCTGCAGAGGTTACTGTAAAGGTCTATGATTTTGCCATGGATCTGGTAACGACGGTTTGTGACGGCAAATATCGGGCGGGGGGCGGTGATTACTCGGAAGTCTGGAACGGTAGCAATGATTACGGTGATACCGTGGCAAATGGCGTCTATTTTTACAGTGTAGAGATCAGCGGCGACGGCGCCTATTGGGGCAAAATTATGGTTGTGAATTAGTGCGGAGTATTGGATGAAAGTGATACAGCTTATATTTTTAGTGGTCATCAGTCTGAGTGCTACAACACTTGCGTCAACGGGTGACGGCGGCTATGCGGGAGCTTTTTTGAGAATGGGCGTGGGGTCGCGCGCCAGAGCTATGGGGGATGCTTATACCGCTACAGCGGACGGCGCCTCTTCCATCCTCTACAACCCGGCCGTGCTGTCCCACATGGAAACCCGGCAGGCCGTGGTGTCTCTGGCGTTTCTGCCGCTGGACAGGAGTCTGGATTATGTGGCCTTTGCCACACCTCTGCGTCCCCATGTGGATGACGAGTCAGCGCCGCCTATGAATGCCGGTTTGGGTGTTGCCTGGGTGCACGCCGGTGTCGATCAAATCGACGGCAGAAGTGCATCCGGTGAGCATACTCAATATTATTCAAATTCCGAACATGCCTTTTACATGTCCTTTTCGGCAAGTCCTTCCCGGTATTTGAGTTTTGGTGTTTCAGGAAAAGTTCTGGTTAACCGGATGCCCGGACTTGAACGCGGTGAAAATCCGTTGACCTCCTCGGGGTTTGGTATTGATCTGGGGCTGTATTCAGAGCCGATTCAAGCTTTGACGCTTGGAGTTGCCCTTAGAGATATCATGTCCAGGTACACATGGAGCACAGATAAAGTTTACGATCACGGCACAAGCACAACATACGATTTTCCCCGCGTTGTCAGGGTTGCCGCTGCCTACCAGGTGTTTCCGGACTGGATGCTGCTGGTCGCCGATATGGAAACCAGCGACAAACAAAATCCGCGTTATCACTTTGGAACCGAGTTTGCTTATCCGGAACTCGGAGCCTTGAGACTGGGCCTTGATCATGACATG